>JAYTTW010000189.1:0-1639 GCA_043744855.1 Hyphomicrobiales bacterium | reverse complement strand
AAAGACCACACGGCGCGCGCTGCGGAATAGTGAATTGCGGGACTCGACTTGCGGCAAATTCGGAAAGGCCAGTCGCAATTGCGAACTCCAGAGGCCGGGATTGAAGCCCGGCTGAAGCATTGCGACCCAAAATCCAAAAGACAGGCCCGCCACAATTTGCCCGGTCGTCGCCGAAAGCCCTCGCTTTTGAATGCGCATCTGCACGGTTGCAAGATCGCCCCTGCTTTGGTGGCCGGCCATCTTGAGATAATCTGGATTGTCCCACCACGTTTTCCCGAATCGAGCGGCAAGAGCGGCATCGACGGTATTTCTGAGCGCGACTTCCACGACTTGGATCGGCGTATGAAATGCCTCGCCCATCTGAGCGTTCCAGATGTAAAGTTTTAGCGCACGTTGGTCGTCGAACCCCGAGGCCGCCAGATAGGTTGCGAAACGATCATATGAAATTGAATGGACAATTGCGGGGATCATGTTGGCGTCAATCCAATCTCGGCAGTTTTGTTCGCTCGCAGCAAAATTAATTTGCCATTGGCAAAATGGCTGCGTTTGGTGTAATGATACAGGGTGTGCCGGTTATCGTCACTGCGAAAGCATACGGTACCGGACGGATAGAGCCCCGCGACAGCCGAAAGGTCCTCGCGGGGTTCGTGCTTTCAACCTCGAAATTTTGGCGGAAGCAACTGCCTCGGCGGATGACCAGCCCTGATCGCGGCTCAATCATGCTCGAGCGCCGCAGCGGCGGCCTCCAGTCCAAGCACATATCCGGCGGCCTCTCCGGCAGAGAGATCGTCGACATGCACGGCTTTGCGGGCGCTGCCGTCGAGCAAACGTTCGTAATGGTCGGCGGCGATCAAGACGAGCTTTTTGCGGCCCCGGCGGGTGATGCCGACAGGACCGCGATAGGCGGCCTCGGCCACTTCGCCGCATTTGTTGGCAAGTTCGGTCAGGGTGAATGTCTGCATTTTTGGCGCACCTCCAGCTCGTAACATAGGCATAATCCCTAAAATGGCAAGAACGCCAGCACCGCTTCGCCGCCATGCTCCTCTTGCGCCGCTCCCGCAAAGCCGCAATGATACCGGCAATTCAGAACCGGGTTCACCATGCAGCGTTTTTCCCTCAGCTCTCTGATCTCGAAGGCCTTCGGCGCGCACGAGGGCTGGGAGCGGCAGTGGCGCGCGCCGGAGCCCAAACGGCACTATGACGCGATCATCATCGGCGGCGGCGGGCATGGGCTGGCGACCGCCTACTACATGGCCAAGCTGCATGGCATGACCAACATCGCCGTGCTGGAGAAGGGCTGGCTGGGCGGCGGCAACACCGGGCGCAATACCACCATCATCCGCTCCAACTATCTCTACGACGAGAGCGCGGCGCTGTACGAACATGCGCTGAAGCTCTGGGAGGGGCTGAGCGCGGAATTGAACTACAATGTCATGTATTCCGCACGCGGCGTGATGATGCTGGCGCACAACACGCACGACGTGCAGAGCCTGAAGCGCCATGTCTACGCCAACAGGCTCAACGGCATCGACAACGAGTTCCTGTCCGCCGCGCAGGCCAAGGCGTTCTGCCCGCCGCTGAACATTTCGCCCGACATCCGCCATCCCGTCATCGGCGCGGCCTTGCAGCGGCGCGGCGG
>JAYTTW010000188.1:0-6278 GCA_043744855.1 Hyphomicrobiales bacterium | reverse complement strand
GAGCCGGCGATCTCTGTCAGCAACCCCGCCAGCAGTCCGCCGGTGCAGGATTCGGCGGTGACGAGCTTTTTTTGATGCTGGCGATACCGCGCGATCAGCGCAGCCGCGCGGGATAATAGATCGGCGTCGAATGGCGATGCTGTGAATTGGTTCATTGGCCAGACTAGCTGGAATGGCGAGGCAAAGAAATGTCATCGCCGGCGCACTGCGTTCATACTCTGGCAACCACGATGGCAAGCTGACGCGGGGCAGACCGCACAACCGCAGGCGTCAAGACATTCTTAACAAACTGGCAACAATTGACGGTGATTCTAGCGCCATCGCCGGCGCGCTCTTGCCGGGAGTCTCTGGTTCCAACCCGCACAGGTGCGTTATGAAATCTGTCCTTCTCGCTGCCGCCGCCGTAGCTTTTGTTCTCACCCCGGCACACGCAGAAAATGGCCGTAACGGCGCGGCGGCTCTGGGTGGCGTCGCGGGTGTCGCCATCGGCGCAGTTGGCGCGACGATGCTGATGAACCAGCGCCGTCCGGTGATGGTCGAAGAGGCTGCGCCGGTTGTTTACGAAGAGCCGCATTGCTCCATGCGCATGATCGACCTGTTCGACCGCGAAGGAAATTTCGTCAAGAAAGACCGCGTTCGCGTTTGTCGTTGAGCTTCTCAACCCGGCAGGCGAACCGTCGCTGACGCCATTGCCGCGATGCCCTCGCCACGGCCGGTAAAGCCGAGGCGCTCGCTCGTCGTGGCCTTCACGGCGACGCGTTCGATTTCAATATCGAGAATTGCCGCCAGTCTGGCCCGCACGGCGTCGCGATGCGGGCCGAGCTTCGGCGCCTCGCAAATGAGCGTGCCGTCAACGTGCGCGATGACGCCGCCGCGTTGGCGCACGCGCTCCGCTGCATAAGCCAGGAAAATCTCGGAGGCTGCGCCTGCCCAGCGCGGATCAGAGGGCGGAAAATGCGCGCCGATGTCGCCCTCTGCTATGGCGCCGAGCAGGGCGTCTGTCATGGCGTGCATGAGAACATCCGCGTCAGAATGGCCGTCGAGCCCGCGCTCGTGGGGAATGCGCACGCCGCCGATCCAGACGTGATCGCCGTCACAAAATGCGTGCACGTCAAACCCCTGGCCGACGCGAACGTCGGATCGGTTGGCAAGGAGGCGACTTTCGGCACGTTCAAAATCCTGCATGGTCGTGATTTTCCAGTTTTCGGGATCGCCCTCGAACAGGCGGACGGAATGGCCGGCGCGCTCGGCGATCCCGGCATCGTCGGAAACGTCTGAAACAGCTTCTGCCGCAGCTTTGCGGTGCGCCGCCAATATCAGTTCGAAGTCGAAGCCTTGAGGGGTTTGGATGGCGCGCAGGCGAGCCCGATCAAGGGTCGATGTGGCATGACCCGCAGCGTCGACCTGCCGGATCGTGTCGACGACTGCAACGCCCGGCGCGCAGGCCCCGTGTGAGCGCGCAAAATGGATGGCATCATAAACCAATTTTTTAGTTACGAAAATCCGTGCAGCATCATGAATTAAAACGACTTTGATGGGTTTAGCTAGTTCATGTAATTTCTCAAGACCCGCATGGGCGCTGGCTAGCCGGGTCGCACCGCCGAAGGCCGGGGCAGCGAGGGCTTGGCGGACGGCGGAGCTGGTTTCGGCAATTGCTGTCTGGTACGCCGGCAAGCCGGAAGCATCGATCACGGTCAATAATGTGGCTCCGGGGGCGGCTGCGGCGAGAGCCTCAAGGGTGTGGCTCAACAAGCTTTTGCCAGCCATCCGGCGGAATTGTTTTGGCGCACCAAATCCCATACGCGCGCCCCGCCCGGCTGCGACGACGAGGATGGCGACATCGGTGAAGTCTTCTTCGACCAAATCGCGAGGTAGCGAGGGCGGCTGGGGTGGGTGGCTCATTGTCCCCCACTATGTCGGCACTGCCGCTTGTTTGCCAAGCCGCTAACCAGGCGGACAAAAAAAGTTGCAATTTAAACGCCGATGATTAGTATCTGGGCATGAAATTATCTGCACAAGAGATAGGCACGTTCGGCCTGCAGGTCGGGAATGTCGTGCTGGATGGGCGGGCGTTTCTGGCCCCCATGTCGGGTGTGTCAGACGCGCTGATGCGTCGTATTGCCGCGCGTTTCGGCGCCAGCATGGTGGTTTCCGAAATGGTGGCCAGTGGCGATTTTGTGCGCGGTGGAGACGAGAGCCGGATTCGCGCCGCCGGCGCTGGCGTTGACCCGCATGTTGTGCAGATTGCCGGCTGCGATCCCGTAGGGATGGGCGAGGCAGCGCGCCTGGCGGAAGCCTCGGGCGCAGGCATCATCGACATCAATATGGGATGTCCAGCCAAGCGGGTCACCGGGGGTTTTGCCGGCTCGGCCTTGATGCGGGCTCCCGACCTGGCGCTGCGCCTTATCGAGGCGACCGTGGCCGCCGTCAAAATTCCGGTGACGCTGAAAATGCGCCTCGGTTGGGATGATACGAACCGGAACGCTGCCACCCTGGCGGCGGCGGCTGAAAATGCCGGTGTCCAAATGATAACAGTGCACGCTCGCACCCGCTGCCAGTTCTACACGGGCAGGGCGGACTGGGCGGCCATCGGGGAAGTCAGCCGGGCGGTTCGCGTCCCCGTCGTCGCCAATGGCGACTGCGCCGATCTGGCTTCCGCCAAAGCTATGCTGCGGGCGTCCGGCGCGCAGGCCGTGATGATTGGACGGGCGGCGGTCGGTCGGCCCTGGTTGATTGGCGAACTCGCCGCCGGACTTGCGGGCCGGCCATGGACCGCGCCGGACGCGGCGACCCGACTTGCCGCCGCCATTGAACATTTCGACGGCCTGCTCGGACTGCTTGGCGCCAACAGCGGCCTGCGACATGCGCGCAAGCATCTGGCGGCCTACGCGGACGCGGCTGGCGGCGTGGCGACGCCCGACTGGGTGCAAGACCGACGGCGGCTGGTCACCAGCGAAAGCCCCGGGGAAGTCCGCCAGTTGCTGACATCGCTGCTTCTGTCGCACGACGTCAGCGCAGCCCCTGTCGCTGCGGACATGGCTGCATGACGGAATTTACCGCATGACGAAACCTGCCATCCCGAAAGTGGAAATCCCGCCGCCGGACGCGGCTGAACTCTTGAACGCTCTGCCGCACGCCATGCTGGCGGTCGCGGCGGACGGTTCGATCCGCGAAGCCAATGCGGCTGCGGAAGCCTTTTTCGAATTGAGCCGCGTCATCTTGCGTCGGCGGCGGCTGGTTGAACTTTTGCCCTTCGGATCGCCGCTTTTGCCACTCGTCGAGCAGGTACGCGAGCGTGGCGCGACGATCAACGAGTACAGGGTCGATCTGGGAACTCCGCGAACCGGCACTGAACGAATTGTCGACATTCACGCTGCGCCTTTGCCGGGCGCCGCCCAAGATGTAGTCATATTGCTGCAGGAACGTACAATCGCCGACAAGATGGATCGGCAGCTTACCCATCGCGGCGCGGCCCGCTCGGTCAGCGCGATGGCCGCCATGCTGGCGCACGAGATCAAAAATCCACTTTCCGGCATCCGCGGCGCCGCGCAACTGCTGGAAAGCGACGCGGACGACGGCGGACGCGCCCTGACCCGCTTGATTTGCGAGGAAACCGACAGGATCGTGAAACTGGTCGACCGTATGGAAGCGTTTTCCGACGATCGTCCGATCGAACGGTCGGCCATCAACGTTCACACTGTGCTGGATCATGTAAAGCGGTTGGCGCAGGCGGGGTTCGCCAAGAATATTCGCTTCTCTGAGATATATGATCCCTCGCTGCCGCTTGCCTACGCCAACCGTGACCAGCTCATTCAGGTGTTTCTGAACCTCATCAAAAACGCCGCCGAAGCCGTCGGGGTTGATCGCATTGAGGGCGAGATTGAATTGACGACAGCGTTTCGCGCTGGCGTGCGCATGAAGACTGCGGTCGCCGGTCGACCTACAGGGCTGCCGCTTGAGATCTGTGTGCGCGACAACGGCGGCGGAATTGCCCCGGAAATAGAAGCCAGCCTGTTTGAACCGTTTGTCTCCAACAAGCATTCGGGAAGTGGCCTCGGTCTTGCACTTGTTGCCAAGATCATCGGTGACCACGGCGGCATCGTCGAGTTTGACCGGCAAATGCGGTGGACCGTGTTCCGCATCCTGTTGCCGATGTATAGCGCAGCGGATGGCCGGGGCGCACTCAGCCAGTGAGGTGAATTTTGCCGCCCAGCGGAACGATACTCATTGCAGATGACGATGCCGGGATACGCACCGTCGTCAGCCAGGCGCTGGGTCGCGCTGGCTATGACGTACGCGTGACTGGGGCGGCGGCGGCGCTTTGGCGCTGGGTGCAGGCAGGCGAGGGCGATCTCGTTATAACCGACGTGGTTTTACCCGACGAAAACGCCTTCGATCTATTGCCGCGAATCCGGAAGTTGCGGCCCGACCTGCCGATTTTGGTGATGAGCGCGCAAAATACGTTCATGACGGCGATCAAGGCGTCCGAACGCGGCGCCTACGATTATCTGCCCAAACCCTTCGATCTCAAAGAACTCGTCGCCATCGCCGGGCGCGCGCTTTCCGAGCCCCGTTCAAAGGTTCCTGAAGAAAAAGTCGAGGAAATCGACTCGATGCCGCTGGTCGGCCGTTCGCCCGCCATGCAGGAAATTTATCGAACCCTCGCGCGGCTGATGCAAACCGACCTGACTGTCATGATCACTGGCGAATCCGGCACCGGCAAGGAACTTGTCGCCCGCGCCCTGCATGATTACGGAAAGCGGGCGCGCGGCCCCTTCGTCGCAATCAATATGGCCGCGATCCCCCGCGAACTCATCGAAAGCGAACTGTTTGGACATGAGCGGGGCGCCTTCACCGGCGCCAACGCCCGCTCCAGTGGCCGCTTCGAACAGGCGGAAGCCGGCACGCTGTTTCTGGACGAGATTGGCGACATGCCGATGGAGGCGCAAACGCGGTTGCTGCGCGTCCTCCAGCAGGGCGAATACACGACGGTAGGCGGTCGCATGCCGATCAAAACAAACGTTCGCATCGTCGCCGCCACCAACAAGGATTTGCGCACGCTGATCCAGCAAGGGCTGTTTCGCGAAGATCTGTTTTTCCGGCTGAACGTGGTGCCGCTGCGGCTGCCGCCGTTGCGGGAACGCAGCGAAGATGTGCCCGACCTGATCCGGCACTTTTTCAAGATTGCCGCAAAGGAGGGGCTGCCGCTCAAGCGACTGGAACCAGCCGCCGTGGCGCGGGCGCAAAAACACCGCTGGCCCGGCAACATTCGCGAACTGGAAAATCTCGTGCGCCGGCTTGCGGCGCTGTATCCCCAGGAGCTGATCACCGAAGCGCTCATCGACGCGGAGTTGCGCACCCCAGCCGGCATGGCGACCCTCGCGAGCGAAACGATTTTGGCGAAATCGGCGGACGAGCGCGGCGATTACGACAATCTCTCGCTGGCTGTGGAAGGCTATCTTGCAGGGGTATTCAAATCGCATGGCTCTGACTTGCCGCCGCCGGGCCTTTACCACCGCATTCTGCGCGAAGTGGAGTATCCGTTGATATCGGCCGCTCTGGTGGCGACGCGCGGCAACCAGATCAAGGCGGCGGAATTACTGGGCCTCAATCGAAATACGCTGCGGAAGAAAATCCGCGATCTCGATATGCGTTTGCTGCGCGCGCCGCGCTGATCTCGCTGCGGAAATTTTGCGCGAAATTTGGCTAAGATTTGGCTTGGCCAATTGAAATAGCCGCGCAACGATCCTAATATTGTCGCAATTCGGCAACAGCGTTGTAGAGATGCAACGCTTTTGCGCCCTGCGGGCTCCATCCCTACGGCTCCATCTCTCCGTCCCGCTGCAAAAACGTTGGCGACCTCGCCCCATATCGGCTTAGCGCGACGATGAATGACACCACGGTGGCGACTGGCATTGCCTCAACGGTCAGCGGAGAACGCCGCCTGCTGTCGAAATTTGGCCCAGCTGTTGTCGGGATAGCGATCCTGTTGGCCGTATCGACGCTGCTGATTTTCGCCGATTTCACCCCGATACGGCCAACCGACACGGTTGTTATCTCGCTGTTTCTGGCTAATTTTTTCATTATTACTGCATTGCTGATTTTGATGGGCGGCGAGATTTGGCGGCTGGTTGCCGCCAGACGGGCGCAGATTGCCGGGGCTCGCCTGCACATCCGCGTTGTCTCGCTGTTTTCAGTCGTCGCCGCGACACCCGCCATTCTGATTGCTCTCGTCGGGTCTATCACTCTGGAGCGCAGCCTCAACCCGGCCTTTTTGC
>JAYTTW010000187.1:0-1641 GCA_043744855.1 Hyphomicrobiales bacterium | reverse complement strand
CCGATGGCGAAGACCTGCCAGAATTCACCGCCGGCGCTCATGTGGAACTTCGCGCACCCAACGGGCAGGTGAAAAAATATTCGCTCTGCAACGATCCCGCAAACCGCAAAACTTACGAGATCGCTATCAAACGCGAGCATAATGGCGCCGGCGGCTCGCTCTCCATCACCAGCCACGTCGATATCGGCGACGAAATCCTCGTCGGCGCGCCGCGCAATGATTTTTCGCTGGCGGCGAATGCGCAAAGTTTTCTGTTCATCGCCGGCGGCATCGGCATCACGCCGATTCTCTCCATGATACGGCATCTGAAAGCCTGTGGAGCTGCGCGATTCAAACTCGTTTATCTCACGCGCGAACCGGCCCTGACGGCGTTTGCCGGGGAGTTGAAAGCCCCAGACTTTGCCAACGAGGTGACGCTCCATCACGATGGCGGAGACCCCGACAAAGGCCTTGATCTATGGCCGCTCCTCGAGAAGCCGCAAGGCCGGCATCTCTATTGCTGCGGACCACGCCCGTTGATGGAAGCCGTGCGCGATATGAGCGGGCACTGGTCGAGCGCGGCGGTGCATTTTGAAGATTTCGGCGCGACGAAGGCGCATCGCCCCGCAGACACGCCATTCAGAGTGATTCTCGCGCGGTCCGGCAGAACGATTGACGTGCCGGCTACGGCGTCAATTCTTGAAGCGCTGCGCGCCGAAGGCATGCAGCTGTCAAGTTCATGCGAAAGCGGCTCTTGCGGCACCTGCCGCACCAAACTCGTTTCAGGTGAAGTTGACCATCGCGATCTTGTGCTGACAGAGCGCGAGCATGCGACCGACATTATGATCTGCGTATCACGCGCCAGAGCGGGCGATCTCGTGATCGATCTGTGAGGGCGCCATGAGCGAACGCAAATTGCGCATCGGCGTCGCCGGAATTGGCCGCGCTTTCTCGATCATGCTGCCGGGTTTCACTGCGGATGAGAGAATCGTGCTGGCCGCTGGCGCCGATCCGCGCGCTGGAGCGCGGGCGCAATTTGAAAAGGATTTCGGCGGCCAGACCTTTGAGTCCGTTGAAGCCATGTGCGCATCGCCTGACATCGACGCGATCTATATCTCAACGCCACACCAGTTTCACCGCCCGAACGTGGAAGCCGCGGCGCGCAATGGCAAACACGTTCTGGTGGAAAAGCCGATGGCGTTGAATATTGCCGACTGCGAGGCGATGATCGAGGCGACGCAACGCGCCGGCGTTCACATGGTCGTTGGCCACAGCCATTCGTTTGACCGCCCAGTGGCTCGCGCGCGTGAAATCATTGCGTCGGGCGCCTATGGCGACATACGCATGATCAACGCCATGCAATTCACCGACTTTCTCTATCGGCCGCGCCGGCCCGAGGAGTTAATGACGGATCAGGGTGGCGGCGTGATTTTCAACCAGGCCCCGCATCAGGTCGACAATGTGCGGCTGCTGGCGGGTGGGCGCGTGAAAAGCGTTCGGGCAACGACAGGAATCTTTGATCCCGCCCGGGCAACGGAAGGCGCCTACAACGCTTTCCTGACGTTTGAAAACGGCGCCGCCGCGTCAATCGCTTACTCCGGCTACGCGCATTTTGATTCCGACGAATTCTGTGACTGGATTTCTGAAGGCGGCGTGCGGAAA
>JAYTTW010000186.1:0-6322 GCA_043744855.1 Hyphomicrobiales bacterium | reverse complement strand
GGGCATGCCGGAGGCCACGGCTTTGGTCATCCCACCCAGGGCTTCGACCTCTTCGATCAGCTTCCACGCTTCTTGCGCCAGTTGGGCGGTGAGGGCTTCGACATAGTAGCTGCCTGCCAGCGGGTCGGCGACATGGGTGATGCCGGTTTCTTCCTGCAGGATCAGTTGGGTGTTGCGGGCGATGCGGGCCGAGAATTCGGTGGGCAAGGCCATGGCCTCGTCAAAGGAATTGGTGTGCAGGGATTGGGTGCCACCCAAAGTCGCGGCCATCGCCTCATAGGCGGTGCGGATGATGTTGTTGTAGGGGTCTTTTTCCTGCAAGGACACGCCGGAGGTCTGACAATGGGTGCGCAGCATCAGGGATTCGGTCTTTTTGGCACCGAATTCGGTCATGATGCGGTGCCACAGCAGGCGGGCGGCGCGCAGTTTGGCCGCCTCCATGAAGAAGTTCATGCCGATTGCGAAGAAAAACGACAGGCGGGGGGCGAAGTCGTCGACGTTCATGCCGCGGGCAAGGGCCACGCGGACGTATTCGCGCCCGTCGGCAAGGGTGAAGCCGAGTTCCTGGACGAGGTTCGCGCCCGCCTCTTGCATGTGGTAGCCGGAAATCGAGATGGAGTTGAACTTTGGCATCTCACGCGCGGTGAAGTCGATGATGTCGGCCACGATGCGCATCGAGGGGTCTGGCGGATAGATATAGGTGTTGCGCACCATGAATTCTTTGAGAATATCGTTCTGGATGGTGCCGGAAAGTTTGGCCTGCGGCACGCCCTGTTCTTCCGCTGCAACGATGTAGAGCGCCAGCACCGGCAGCACCGCGCCGTTCATCGTCATCGATACGCTCATCTCATCGAGCGGGATGCCGGAAAACAGCGTGCGCATGTCGAGAATGGAGTCGATGGCGACACCGGCCATGCCGACATCGCCGGACACGCGGGGATGATCGGAATCATAGCCGCGATGCGTCGGCAGGTCGAAAGCGATGGACAGGCCTTTTTGCCCCGCCGCGAGGTTGCGCCTGTAGAACGCATTCGAATCTTCCGCCGTTGAGAATCCAGCGTACTGGCGAATGGTCCAGGGCTGATTGACGTACATGGTGGCGTAAGGCCCGCGCACGTACGGCGCGAGGCCCGGATAACTGTCGACAAAGTCGATGCCGGCGATATCTGCGGCGCTGTAGATGGATTTGATGTCGATGCCTTCAGGCGTCCGCCACACGCCGGCGCTTTGCGGTGCGGCCGCGCTGACGGTCAGGAACGGAACCTTCGAGACATCTGCGATGCGTGACATTTTGGCTTCCCGGCCGAACGCCAGCCTTGACGCTGCAAGTCCAGCCTTAACGCTGCAAGTCTATTTCGCTTGGCCCCGCCGCGCCATTCGTCTTTCTGTGGTGATCAATGTTTGCGGCGGGCGTTCCAGCGACCGCCGCAATAGGCGGTGCCGGACGACCATGCGCCGCTTGCCGTGTCGCCCTTTAGCTTGCCGCTGGCGCGCGCCAGACCATCGGGACGCGTCAGCCGCGCCCACACGTCGCCGCGCGCGTCGATGGCGCCGATAATCTTTGCGCCTGACGCATTCGAGCCGATGATGTCATCGCCGCGCAGTTCAATTTCACCTGAGAATATCGGCGCACACGGGCCGACGTCCGTTGTGCCCTCAACGCTCCACGCGCCGTCGCGCCCGCCGCTCGCGAGAGCCGAGCTCGCCGATAACCACAGGCCGACGAAAATAAGCGCCGCGCGCATTTGATTCCAATCGCAGGTCGCCAGCTTGTTCAAAAGCTGCTTGTTCAATAGCAGCCTGTTCAAAAGCTTGCCTGCACTTTCGTCAAGATGTCGATAGCGTCGCAACCGGCGAAAATATATCCTGTCACCGGCGCCGCTGTGGCGTCGGGTCGCCCGACAAGCCACACTTGCGCGGCGCCAGCAGCCTCAAGCGCCGCCACAACGGCAAGCCCGCGTTGCGCATACAGGTCATCCGTCGAACACAAGCAGACGATCTTTGCGCCGGAAGCACGAAATCCCTGCACAAGCGCAGCGTCATCGGCATAGGCCTCGCCGCCGCTCGACGCGATGCCCCCGACGGCGAAAAAATTTCGCGCCAAGCCGACGCGAGCGGCGAACTCCGGCAAGGCGCCGAGGCTGGCGAGAAACACAACGGGCCGCCCGTCGCGTTGCGCCTTCGCATCGGCGGCGTCACGCAACGCTTCGAACCGCTCGGCATCGCGCATCGGCGCAAGCGTTGCGAAACGTGCCCCAGCGATGGCGACTTCAGGCGGCGCCGTCTGCAATACGGGGGCTGCGATTTCCGCCAGATCGGGAAACTCGCTGACGCCCGTAATGAGCGCCGCGCGCGTTGCAATGGTCTTGCATCGCGCCTCGCGCACCGCAGCCACTTCCGCCGCAAAGGCGCCGCTCGTGAGCGCCACGAACATGCCTCCGGCGGCTTCGGTTACCTGCAACAACGCCCACGCGCGCTCGCATAACGCATCTGTCAACGCTTCAAACACACCGGCTCCGGCGGCCGGGTCGGCGACGACGCCGAGATGGGCTTCCTGCAACAACACCAGTTGAGTGTTCCGCGCCAGCCGCCGCGCTGCTGCATCGGGCAGCCCGATGGCTTGCGTGAACGGCAGCACGCTAACCACATCCGCGCCGCCGAGGCCGGCCGAAAAACACGCCGTCGTCGCGCGCAGCAAATTGACGTGCGGGTCGCGCCGGCTCATCATTCGCCGCGCCGTTTCCGCGTGAATGTGGATTGGCTGCGGGGTCAGGCCGCTGGCTTCCTCGATGCGCGCCCAGAGGCGGCGCAGAGCGCGAAATTTTGACAGCGTCGCAAATTCGTCGGCATCGGCGGCGAGGCGAAACGACAGCATGCCGCGCGCCGCATCCGCATTGACGCCGGCCGCCTCGAGCGCCCGCCAGTAAGCCAGCGCGCTGGCCAGGGTAAACGCCAGTTCCTGCGCCTCGCTGCCGCCACTCGCGTGGACGCAGCGCCCATCGCCGACGCAGAAACGCCCGGAAAACCCGCGTTGCAGCAAGTCGTACGCGGCGACGCCGATAGCCTTCGCCAATTCAGGCCATTGCGCCGGCGCGTCGCCGCCTCGTGCGATCTGGCTCAGCGGATCGAAGCCGAACGAAATGGAGGCGCTTGCCGGATCGATGCCGCGCGCCTCGAAATGCGCCGCCACCCACGCCGCCGCAGGAATCGATTCCGCGCTCGTTTCCAGTTCAAAGCAAAGCCCAAGTTCCGGCGCGACGCCGTCGAGCGCGGCCTCCACCGCTTGGCGATGCGCCGGCAGTCCAAATCCGCCGGCCCCCGCAGCGCCAGTGAATACAAGATGCACCGCGTTGGCGCCGCCTTCGAGATCGATGAGGAGTTGATGGTTGGCCTCGACGGGATCGCCGTGATCGATGCGCGCGGCAATGCGCCAGTCGCCGGAAGTCTTGCGCAGGGCGCGGGCTCCGGCGGGCGACGCCGCATACAGGGGTTCAACGAGGATGCCGTCGGCGGTGCGCGATTGCAGGCTGTCGAACAGCGCCCCGTTGAGGACACGTCCGACGAGTCCGCGCCATTGTTCCTGCGTAGCGCGTGCGAACGCATCGGCGAAGTGGGGTTCGGCCAAGTGTAGTTTAACACTGCTGTCCATGCCGGACATTGCCACGCGGCGCGGCGCCGCGCTACCCGCCGTTGGTTTTAGCCGCGCACTACAAATGGCGGCGCGCGTATTCAAATCCCTGAAAGTCACCGACGCGAATTCAGCACCTGAAATTCACCGCCTTGCCATTTCAGTTTGCGTCAGTCAGCGTGCGACCGTCCCATCTCCGCCTGCAGGAGCCCGAATGCCCGTTACGCCTGGAAAAATCCGCCGCGTCGTCACCACAGTGGACGCCTCCGGCAAAGCGGTTGTGCTGCTCGACGGCGACAATCCCCATGGCGGGCCGAAACCCGGCAAGCGCAACACGTCGAGCCTGCTGTGGACGACCGGCTGCACTCCCGCCGACATCAGCGGTGGCGCGGACCGCGCTGCAACAAGCATCGGCACCTCGCCGCTGTCAGGCGGTTCGGTGTTCCGCATTGTCGATTATCCCCCGGTCACGCCCGAAATGGAAAGGGTCGATGTCAGCGAACGCATGCGCGAACTCGCCCATGAGCCAGAAATCGCCGGGCTTCCGCCACGCCATCCCTTCATGCATCGCACGCGCAGCATCGATTACGCCATCGTCCTTTCCGGCGAAATCGACATGATGCTGGACGATTCCGAAATCCATCTGAAAGCTGGCGACGTGCTTGTGCAACAGGGCACGAACCACGCGTGGATCAATCGCAGCAAGGAAATCTGCCGCATTGCCTTTGTCTTGATCGACGCCAAGGCGCCGGCGTAGTATCCACCATCGGAAGAAAGTGGGTCACGCAGTGACGCGTTTTCTGGAGACGATAAGTGGATACTTCAACAAAAACGAGGTACCCGGAATTTTGATTCCGGGTACTGGGCCGCTGCGCGAGCACCCCGATCCCGTCGCTGAACCTAACTGGCGCTCGCCCCGCCATGCACGGCGTGGCCGATGCCGAGCGGTTTGCCATCGCACAGCACGAAGCCGAGGCGCGCCGGCTTGTGCGAACGGTTGACCCAGGAGTGATTGGTGCCGCGTTGCACCATCACGTCGCCCTGTTTGAGGGTGACGGTTGAATCATCCATGTCCATATCGATTTCGCCCGCCAATACGAACACGTAATCGATGGTTTCCGTGCGATGCATCGACGGCGCGTTGCCGGGCGGAAAATCTATCACGGTGACGCGCGTGCCATGCGGCGGCGGCGCGGTGCCGAGCTTGCGCGCGCCCATGTCTTCCGCAGCCTCGCCAATTGCAATGTCGGCGGGCGAGGAATCCGTACACCAGATCAGCGTTGATACGTTGCCGGCGGCGCCGCGTTTCTCATTCGTCGGCGCGCCGTCCATCAATACCTTGGCGACTTTATTGGCGTCGTGCCCGGTAACGACGCGACGCAAGGGTGGAAAACGGCTGTCAGTCATGTGCGTCCCCAAATGTTTTTAGATGAACTGCGCCAGACCTGGGATGGCGCCGGCGATCTCGCCAACCACAGCCGCGCCGGCTTTTTCGCGCGCCACAGCAAACACTTCTTTGCCGACGGCTTGCACCTGGTCCATGTTGAGACCGAGGCTCATAAGCTTGCCGCCGAGGCCTGCGACGCCGCCGCTGTTGCCGCTGAGGCCGCCGAGCGCGCCCATCAAGCCACCACCTGAGGCGGAGGGATTGCCGGCTTCCGGCTGTTCCGCCGCCGCCTGCGCCGCGCCGGGAATGCGCGCCATCACCTGTGACACCGCGTGCGCGGGACCCTCGTTCTGCAAAAACGCGAAAACGTGGCCGACCGCCTGCCGCGCCACGCCAGCATCAAGGCCAGCGGCTTGAGCGACGCGTGCAACAATCTCATCCATGGTTGATTTCCTTCAAGCACAGGTTGGCGGTTTTCTGGAATCGCAGCGTCAGCGTGGCGCCAGATTCAGAGGAATTGCGACAGGCCGGGAACCGCGGCTGCGATTTCGCTAACCTTGTCTTCGCCGGCCTTTTCGCGGGCGTAGGAAAACACTTCCTTGCCGACGCTCTGCATCTCACCCATGCCGAGGCCCATCCCGGTGAGTTTTGAGGCGAGGCCCATGAGACCGCCGCCGCCCATCATGCCGCCGAGCGCCCCCATCATCCCGCCGCCGCCACCACCCGCCGCTGCCGTAGCCGCTTCATCGGCGCCGGGAATTTTCGCAAAAACGTCGTTGACCGGACCTTCCGGCCCCTCTTTTTTGAGAAACGCCAGGATTTGTCCGACCGCCTGTTGCGCGACATCCGCGTCAAGGCCCGACGACTGTGTAACCCGACCAATAAGTTCGTCCATCATGATAAAATCCTCGCCATTTCCAAAACCCCGCAACCCTAATCGACGCCGCCGCGTTTTGCCACCCCGTAATCGCGAAATCAGGTTGCCGTAGGCTTCGTTGCAGAGGTGTGCCGCGAGGCTCGGGTAGCGGGCCGCGTCGCTATGACCTATAAGCGCGGAATCACGCAGGCTCTGGCGGGAAGAATGACATGGCGGACGATCCGACGGACGTGGCGGGAAAAATTCTTGTCGGCAAAAGCGACAAGTACGAATACCTGACCCTGGCGCTCGGCAACCGCCACGGCCTCGTCGCGGGCGCCACCGGCACCGGCAAAACCGTCACCTTGCAGAAACTCGCCGAAGGTTTCTCCAATTCAGGAACCTCGGTCTTCGCCGCCGACGTCAAGGGCGATCTCTCCGGCATCGCCAT
>JAYTTW010000185.1:0-6323 GCA_043744855.1 Hyphomicrobiales bacterium | reverse complement strand
CCACGCGTTTTTCAGCAGCCTGCTAGGGCCCGTGGAGACTTTTCGCGACCATAGCCCTAGGCTTGCGAGCAACACGACGGCGCGATAGTTGGGCCGTCTTTTTTTTTGCACAGCGTCGCCACTCGGTGGAATTGCTCACGTGGGCATATGCGCGCGTCATCAGCAGCCGATGCCCATTTGAAACAGCTTCCCCATGGGCGTAAGCTTCCTGCGGGATGCAAAAGCGTCTGCCAATGGACAGGGAGAGCGCCATGCGTCGTCGCAACATCCTCACTGCGTCTGCGATCACAGCGTTTGGTATTTTGGCGTTTGCCATCCTGATCGCATCGTTTGCAAACAATCTCACGACAGGGGCCAGTGCACAGGAGGCGTCGGCGCCGGCCGCCTATGGCGTCGAGGTCAAACGGCCGGTGTTGCAGGCGGCATGCAAGTACTGTCCCTGGGGCATGCTGGGCGATGTCCTGAAAAAGGCGATGGCGCCTTACGGCTATGATGTCGCGGTTTGTCACGCCTGTTCAGGCGTGGATGGCGCCCGCATCGTCTCGAAGCGCCTGAACCCGCCGGAGGTTTCCGACCGTCAATTCGCGCAGGGAACGGGGCTGCAACCGCGCGCGCCGATCGATTTCGGCGTCACCAACGCCGAATACGTCCAGCGCGCCTATGCGGGTCGCGGCGACTACGTGCGCGACGGCCCCATGACGAACCTGAGGTTGCTGGCGCGCATTGAAAGTCCGGCCTATCTCATGATCGCCGTAACAAGATCTTCCGGCATTACCGATCTCCGCCAGATCGCCGAAAAGAAGATGCCGGTGCGCATTCTCGCGGGCGTCGCCGGCGGGCTCGGCAGCCTCGACCCTGCCTTCGGCTTTTTCGGCTTCAACCGGCAGGATATCGCGGCGTGGGGCGGAAAGATTCTCACCGGCAATGCGTTGCTGCTGAATCCCGATTTCGACATGATGATAGGCGTCGGCGTGCTCGCCAATTATCCCGAAGGCGGGATGTGGTACGAAATGTCACAGCGCAAAGACCTCGTCTTCCTGCCGATCCCGGAAGCGCTGCGCGCCAGGCTGGTGAACGAAACCGGCGCCATCGCGGTCGATCTGCCATTCCGCTACATGCGAGGCGTCGGCGACCAGCCCGTGCCAAGCGTCGGCTATTCCGGTGTGTTCGTCTATGGGCGCGACGACCTGCCGGATGGCTTCGCGCACGACGTTGCGCAAGCGCTCGACGAGAAACGCGAGCTCATCCGCTGGAGCAACCAGCCGTTCTCGTATGATCCCGGGACGGTCGCCGATGGCGGCGACGTTCCCGTGCATAATGGCGCGGCCCAATATTATCGCGAGCGTGGATACACCCTGAAGGCGACGCACGCGGCCAGGTGAGCGGGCGAGTGAGCGGGCGGTGGGTGATGGCGGCTTGCTAGATGGTTGGCGCGGCTTAGCGAGCGATTCCGGTAGCGGCCCCGGATTTCCGAGGCGTTGCGGCATGAGGGTCGATTAAAATCCCCTCCCACCGGCGCGCCACTCCACGCCAATGTGGCGGCTTGTGCCTTGTCATGCTAGGGACGCGTGACTCCGGGCGGGCGCGTCCGGCATAAATCATTCTGATTCGCCAGTTCCCTTAATTCCGCGCATACCCGCGCCTAGCCTCCGGTGCCCTAGATGTCGCAGACCCGGCAAAACGCCAGCCTCTCCAACAGCTTTTTCGGCGCCAGCCTGGCCGAGGCGGATCCCGAAATCGCCCGCTCCATCACGCTGGAACTGGCTCGCCAGCGCGACGAGATCGAACTGATTGCGTCGGAAAACATCGTCTCGCGCGCGGTGCTTGAGGCGCAGGGTTCTGTCATGACCAACAAATACGCCGAGGGCTATCCGGGCCGGCGCTATTATGGCGGCTGCCAGTTCGTCGACATCGCCGAAAACCTCGCCATCGAGCGCGCCAAAAAGTTGTTCGGCTGCGGCTTCGCCAATGTGCAGCCGAACTCCGGCAGTCAGGCCAACCAGGCGGTGTTTCTGGCGATGCTCAAGCCGGGCGACACGTTCATGGGCCTTGATCTCGCGGCTGGCGGACACTTGACCCATGGGTCGCCCGTCAACATGAGCGGTCGCTGGTTTCATCCGGTTAGTTACGGCGTCTGCGTCGTCGATCAGCGCGTCGACATGGAGGCGGTCGAGCGACTTGCCCAGCAGAACAAGCCCAAACTGATCATCGCCGGGGGTTCGGCTTATGCGCGGCATTGGGATTTCGCCCGCTTCCGCGCCATTGCGGACGCTGTCGGCGCGGTGTTGATGGTCGACATGGCGCACTTCGCCGGATTGGTGGCGGGCGGCGCGCATCCCTCGCCGTTTCCGCATGCCCACGTCGTGACGTCGACGACGCACAAGACGCTGCGCGGGCCGCGCGGCGGACTGGTGCTGACCAACGACGAAGAGATCGCCAAAAAAATCAATTCGGCGGTGTTTCCAGGTTTGCAGGGCGGCCCGTTGATGCATGTCATTGCCGCCAAGGCGGTGTCGTTCGGCGAGGCGCTGGCGGCAGACTTCAAGCCCTACGCGAGCGCCGTTGTCGTCAATGCCAAGGCGCTGGCGGCGGCGCTGCTGGAGGGCGGTTGCGACCTCGTTACCGGCGGCACCGACAACCATCTCCTGCTGGTCGATCTGCGGCCCAAAAAACTCACCGGCAAAGCGGCTGAGATTTCACTCGGACGCGCCCGCATCACCTGCAACAAGAACGGTATTCCGTTCGATCCGGAAAAGCCGTTCATCACATCCGGCGTGCGGCTGGGCTCGCCGGCGGCGACCTCGCGCGGCTTCGGTGTGGCGGAGTTTCGTCAGGTTGGCGGGCTCATCAACGAGACGCTCGACGGGCTGGCGTGCAACGGCGAAGCGGGCAACGCCGCAGTTGAAGCCAGCGTGCGCGAGCGGGTCGGCGCGCTGACAAAACGCTTCCCGATTTATTGAGCCGACGCCGAGGATAACCGATATGCGGTGCCCCTACTGCGGCAGCCTGGATACGCAGGTCAAAGATTCCCGGCCGACGGAGGATTCCTCCTCCATACGTCGGCGTCGGGTTTGCCCGGATTGCGCCGGTCGGTTCACGACGTTTGAGCGGGTGCAGTTGCGCGAACTTTTCGTCGCCAAGCGCTCCGGTCGCAAGGTCGCGTTTGACCGCGAAAAGCTGATGCGCTCGATTCTCATTTCGCTACGCAAACGCGCGGTCGATACTGAACGGGTCGAGCGCATGGTCAATGGCATCGTGCGTCAGCTGGAAAGCCAGGGCGAGGCGGAAATTCCGAGTGAGCGCATCGGTGAACTCGTCATGGAGGGACTGCGCACGCTCGATGATGTCGCCTACGTGCGCTTCGCGTCTGTGTATCGAAACTTCCGCGAAGCCAAGGATTTCGGCGCCATCGTCGATGAACTCGCCGGCGACGAAGGGGAGCGTGAGAAAACCGCCAACGTAACCGTTTCCGGCGGCTCATGAACTCACGTTTTGACACCTCGGCCGCACCCGACACCGCAACCGATGCTGCATTCATGGGCGCCGCGATTGCGTGGGGACGCCGGCATCTGGGCGCGACGGCGCCCAATCCAGCGGTCGGCTGCATCATTGTGCGCGATGGCGTGATCGTGGCGCGCGGCGCCACCCAGCCCGGCGGCCGTCCGCATGCGGAAACCGAAGCCATCGCCGAGGCTGGCGAGGCGGCGCGTGGCGCGACGCTCTATGTGAGCCTCGAACCGTGCAGCCATCATGGTGTCACCTCGCCTTGCGCCGACGCCATCGTCGAAGCCGGATTGGCGCGCGTCGTCTCGGCCATCGAAGATCCTGACCCGCGCGTCGCCGGGCGCGGCCACGCCAAAATCGTCGAGGCGGGCATCGCCTTGCGCACCGGCATCGGCGCGCCTCAGGCGCGACGGCTGACGCTCGGACATATTCTGCGCGTTACCGAAGGGCGACCCATGGTGACGCTTAAACTGGCGGAGACGCTGGACGGCTACGCGGCTGGCGATGAACACGATCCGCGCCTGATGATCACCGGCGCCGCCGTCAACAATGCCGTGCAGATACAGCGCTATTTGCATGACGCGATCATGGTCGGAATTGGCACGGCGCTGGCCGACGACCCATTGCTGACGGTGCGTTTACCTGGTCTTGAGGCGCGCCAGCCGCTGCGTGTGCTGCTCGACACGCATCTGCGTTTGCCGCTCGCCTCGCGGCTGGTGACGACGGCGGCGAAGCATCCAACCCTGGTGTTCGCCGCAGCGCAGGCGCCGGCGCAAGCGCGCGCGGCCTTGCAAGCGCGCGGCGTCGAAGTCGAGTGCGTCGGTGTCGCGCCGGACGGGCGGCTCGATATCACGCAAGCGCTGCAAGCGCTGGGGCGACGCGGCATCACGCGGGTGTTCAGCGAGGGCGGCCCGACGGTCGGTTCGAAATTGATTCTGGATGGCCTCGCCGATGAAGTGCTGTTGTACACCGGCGTCAAACCGCAGGGGCGGGGCGTTGCGGCGCTCAACGTGGCGGCGCGGGCGCGGCTTGCGGACAGCTTGCATTTCGGGCTCGCCGACGACGGCTTTGTGGGGCTTGACCGGGCGCGGCGATATGAAAGGGCGGGGTGATGTTCACCGGGCTCGTCAGCAATGTCGGACGCATCGTGTCGGTTGTCGATCACGGCGAACGCAAACGCGTGCGCATCGCCACCGCCTTCGCGCCTGACAGTATCGCGATAGGGGCGTCCATCGCCTGTTCCGGGCCATGCCTGACGGCGGTCGCCACCGGCATCGAGGCGGGTGAAAATTATTTCGAGGTGGATGTCGGCGCCGAGACATTGGCGCGCACCATGGCGGGCACATGGCGCGTCGGGACGCGGCTCAATCTGGAACGCTCCTTGAAGATCGGCGACGAACTTGGCGGCCATCTGGTCAGCGGACATGTCGATGGCGTCGCGACAATTCTGGCCCGCACGGATTTCGACGGCATGGCGCGATTCGAGGTGCGCGCGCCGGCGTCCCTGGCGAAGTTCATCGCCGAGAAGGGTTCGGTCTCGCTCGATGGAACTTCGCTGACGGTGAACTCGGTCGATGGCGCGGATTTCGCCATTTTGCTCATACCCCACACGCTGGCGGTGACCACCTGGGGCGAACGCCACGCCGGCGACAAGTTGAACCTCGAAGTCGACCAGATGGCGCGTTATGCGGCGCGATTGAGCGAGGCTGGGTAGGGGCGGGCCTTACGCGAGCTTGCTTCGCGTCAACGTATATCTTCGGGCTGCCTTGTTATCGCCCCTTGGGGTTGCGCAGCAGCGCCGGCGGCTTTATTCACCGCACTCCCTTTCCGGATGCACCCGATGGCCGAACCGCGCCGCGCCGCTTTGCCCACATTCACCGCGCCCGGCTCGCGGTTCGTCATTGTTGAGGCGCGCTATTACGACGCCATCGGCGAAATGCTGCTGAACGGCGCCAAGCGCGCCCTCGACACGGCCGGCGCCACTTACGACGTGCTGCACGTGCCGGGCGCACTGGAGTTGCCGGCGGCCGTGCGCATTGCGACGCGCAGCGGTCGCTATGCCGGCGCCATTGCCCTAGGCTGCGTCATCCGCGGCGAGACGTTCCATTTCGACATCGTGGCGATGCAGAGTTCGCGCGCGCTGATGGATTTGACCGTCGCCTACGAGTTGCCGGTTGGCAACGGCGTCCTCACGGTCGAGACAGAAGAGCAGGCGATTATGCGGGCCGATCCGGCGCAGGGCGACAAGGGCGGCGATGCCGCGCGCGCGGCGCTGTCGCTGTATTCACTGAAGCAACATTACGGCGCACGTTGATGGGACGCGAGCAACGCGCCAACGCCCGTCTCGCTGCCGTGCAGGCGCTCTACCAGATGGAGGTGGCCAGCAAAGGCCTCAATGAAATCCTGGCGGAATTCGAGACGCACTGGATTGGCCAGGTCGTCGAAGGCGAGCAATACAAGCCGGCGGAAGTCGCCTATTTCCAGGACATACTCACGGGTGTCATTGCCGATCAACGGGCGCTCGATATCGAGATTGATGCGACGTTGCAGGATGGCTGGCCGTTGCGCCGGGTGGAGGCGGTCATGCGTGCGGTGCTGCGCGCCGGCGCCTACGAGTTGAAGAAGCGCGCCGATGTGCCGGTGCGCGTCGTCATCGCCGAATACGTCGATGTTGCTGCGGCCTTTCTGGCGCGCGATGAAACCGGCATGATCAACGCGGTGCTGGATGCGCTGGCGCGCAAGCTTCGGGCGGCGGAATTTTAGCGCGTACGCCAATTCAAGAGTTGGAGCGCGTTTTGGAACGGGAGGCGGGCCTGGGC
>JAYTTW010000184.1:0-6327 GCA_043744855.1 Hyphomicrobiales bacterium | reverse complement strand
AAACGCGGTGGAAAGCGGCGTGGGAATAGCGGTCTTGCCCGACTACATCGTCGGCGCGAATTCCGACCTCGTTCGCATCCTGCCGCAGGCGGACATGCCGGAACTCGAATGTTTCCTCGTTTATGCGGAGGAGTTGAAAAACCTGGCTCGCGTGCAGGTGTTCAGGGATTTTCTGGTCGCCAACGCACAACGATGGGATTTCTAGGCGACCCAAGAGCGCGATGACGCTTCTTCGAATCGTCGTCGAACTCCAAGTTTTTGGTTGCGCATGATCTTTTCCGAAAACCGGCGTTCCCTTTTCAGGATCCTGCTCTGGGCGACCTCAGTAGTCATGCGAAAAATGCAGGTCTACCATTCCGTATCAGCGTTTGCCGCTTGGCAAATATCGACGGATTATGTTCGTGGGTTGCCGATTGACGTCGCCTCCGACCCTTCCAGGCGGCGTCGGGTACCGGAACCCAGCCTTGTTTCCGCTCGCTTCCCCCGCGACCGGAAAGGGCCGGGCCTCTGTGCCCGGCCATTTTTTTGCTCGTCTCGAATTTTGCTGCCGGGTTTCCCGTGCCGGACCCGGCGCGGAGGTTGACCGTCGGTGCGAGGTTGCC
Source organism: Hyphomicrobiales bacterium (assembly GCA_043744855.1). GTDB lineage: Bacteria > Pseudomonadota > Alphaproteobacteria > Rhizobiales > Beijerinckiaceae > Terripilifer. The sequence continues at coordinate 5,725 of JAYTTW010000184.1, read as the reverse complement.
GACGATGGGAACCGGGGAAAACAATCATGGGACAACAGCCGGTCACGCGTCGCGCTGCCTTTGGCAGGTTAAGCGCAGTCGGCGTCGGGGTCGCATTTGCCGGGTTGCCCGCCGTGGCGCAAAGCCTGACGCCGGTGCCCGTTGGCATCACCAGTTCAGCCTCCGACGTCAGCCTTTTCATCGCCCACAGTAGGGGTTATTTCCGCGCCGAGGGGCTGGATGTCTCGTTCATCAACTTTCCCTCCGCCGCGCGTATGATTGCGCCGTTCGTTACCGGCGACCTCGAAGTCGGCGCCGGCACGACCTCGGCCGCGTTCTTCAACGCCGTGGGGCGCGGCATCGATCTTCGTATCGTCGCTGACAAAAATTCGACGCCGCCGGGGCGTGGCACACAACCGCTCATGGTGCGCAAGGACCACATCGATAGCGGGCGTTACAAAAGGCTCGCCGATCTCAAGGGCTTTCGCATCGCCACCGCAGCGCCCGGCACCTCCTCGATGACGACGTACGCGCGGGCGCTTGAACGCGGTGGATTGACCATCGCCGATGTCGATCTCGTCAGTCTTGGATTTCCCGAGCAGGTGCTGGCGCTGACGAACGGGGCGGTCGATGCGGCATTCACGGTCGAACCGTCGGCGTCGGAAGCGGTGCGGCTCGGCTCTGCCGTTCGCATCATGGGCGACGACGAATTCTACCCGTATCACCAGCTTGCGGTGATGCAATTCACCGGCGCTTTCGCGGCCTCGAAAACAGCCGCGCCCAAACGCTTCCTTAAAGCCTTGTTGCGCGGTGTGCGGGATTTCAACGAGAGCCTCGTCCAGGGGCGATACGCTGGCGAAAAAGGCGACGCCGTGACGCGCATTCTGGCCGAATACGGGCCGTTCAAAAACCCGGCGATCTACAAATCGTTCACGACAAGTTATTCGGACCCGGACGGCAAACTCAACCTGCAAAGTTTGCGCGACGATCTCGAATATTTCCGGCGAGTCGGGTTGGTCGAATCGCCGGTCACGATCGAGCAATCCATCGACCTGTCTTTTCTTGACGCCGCCGTTGGCGAACTTGGCGCCTACAAGTCTCCGTGACGCCTCAAAACTTCAGCGCTTTGACCTGCTTGACGCCTGGCAACAACTGAACTTTTTTCAGCGCCTCTGCGGGCACGTCGCCATCGACCTCGACCAATGCAATGGCGGAGCCGCCGACGTGATCGCGGCCGAGCGCAAATGTCGCGATGTTGACGCCGGCGTCGCCGAGCAGGCCGGCGAAACGACCGATGAAGCCGGGTTTGTCGTCGTTCGTCACATAAAGCATCGATGGCGCAAATTCTGCGTCGACCTTTATGCCCTTGATGTTGAGGATGCGCGGCTTGCCATCCTGAAACACGGTGCCGGAAATTGAGCGTTCCTGCGTTTGCGTTTTCAGCGAAAGCGTCACCAGCGATTCGTAATCGCCTTGCGCCGCGCGCGTAACCTCATCGATGACCATGCCGCGCTCGCGCGCAACGGTGGGCGCAGAGACGACGTTTACTTCGCTCAGCAGGGGCCGCAGCAAGCCGGCGAGCGCGGCTGAGGTCAGCGCCTTCACTTTCAGATCGGCGACGCCGCCCTCATAGGTGATGGTGACTTTCTCGATCCCGGTTTCGGTGAGTTGGCCGGCGAAGGAACCGAGCTTCTCGGCGAGTTCGATGAACGGCTTCAGCTTCGGCGCTTCCTCGGCGGTGATCGAGGGAAAGTTGATGGCGTTCGATATGGCGCCGCGCACCAGATAGTCCGACATCTGCTCGGCGACCTGCAAGGCGACGTTCTCTTGCGCCTCTGTGGTGGATGCGCCCAGATGCGGCGTGCAGACGACGTTCGGCAGGCCAAACAAGGGATTGCTGAGCGCAGGCTCCTCGGCGAACACGTCAAAGCCGCCGGCAGCGACCTGGCCGGACTTCAATGCCGCCGCCATCGCCGCCTCGTCGACAAGTTCGCCGCGCGCGCAGTTGACGATGCGCACGCCCTTTTTTGTTTTGGCCAGATTTTCGGCGCCCAGGATGCCGCGCGTTTGCGGCGTCAGCGGCGTGTGCAGGGTGATGAAATCAGCCCGCTTGAGCAGATCGTCAAGTTCGACCTTCTCAACCCCAATGTGGCGCGCGCGTTCGGGGCTCAGGAAAGGATCGAACGCGATGACGCGCATGCGCAGACCCGCGGCGCGGTCGGCGACAATTGAACCAATGTTTCCGCAACCGATAATGCCGAGAGTTTTCGCCGTTATCTCGACGCCCATGAAACGGTTTTTCTCCCACTTGCCGGCCTGGGTCGAAACATCGGCGGCGGGAATTTCGCGGGCGATCGAAAACATCAGGGCGATGGCGTGCTCAGCTGTTGTGATGGAGTTGCCGAAAGGCGTGTTCATAACGATGATGCCGCGCGCGGTGGCGGCGGGAATGTCAACATTGTCGACGCCGATGCCGGCGCGTCCGATGACCTTCAGGCGCGTCGCACGCTCCAGCAGTTTCGCCGTGACCTTGGTGTTGGAGCGAATGGCGAGGCCATCATAATTGCCGATGATTTCGGCGAGCTTTTCCTTGTCCTTGCCGAGGTTGGGCTGAAAATCGGTTTCAACGCCGCGATCCTTGAAGATCTGTACAGCGGCGGTGGAGAGAGCGTCGGAAATAAGTACACGGGGCGCCATGGCGGGATCCTGCGGGTTCAACGGACTGAGGGTTGCGGCGTTCGACGATTTCATAGTCCAGAACGGGATTTAGGCCAGCTTCGCTTTCGCCTGCGTAAACGCCCAGTCGAGCCAGTGTGTCAGCGCCTCGACATCTTTCGTCTCGACGGTGGCGCCGCACCACACGCGCAAGCCCGGAGGCGCATCGCGATAGCCGTCGATATCGTAGGCGACCTTCTCTTTCTCCAGCATGGCCGGAATGTTCTTGACGAAGGCGGCCTGTTGCTCGGCGGGGAGCGCGGTGACGGCGGGATCGACGATTTTGAGGCAGACGCTTGTGTTGGAGCGCGACGCTTCTGTTTTCGCCAGAAAATCCACCCACGGGGTTTTCGCTGCCCAGTCCGCCAAAACCTTGAGGTTGTTATCAGCGCGCTTGATCAGCGCCTCAAGGCCGCCGAGAGATTTCGCCCATTGCAGAGCATCGAGGTAATCTTCGACGCAGAGCATGGATGGCGTGTTGATGGTTTCGCCGTCAAAGATGCCCTTGATCAGCTTGCCGTTGTTGGTGAGCCGGAAAATTTTCGGCAGCGGCCAGGCCGGCGTGTAGGTTTCCAGACGCTCGACGGCGCGCGGTGAAAGGATAAGCATGCCGTGCGCGGCTTCGCCACCAAGCACCTTCTGCCAGGAGTAGGTGATGACATCGAGCTTCTGCCAATCGAGGCGCTGCGCAAACGCCGCAGATGTGGCGTCGCAGATTGTCAGTCCCTTGCGGTCGGCGGCGATCCAGTCGGCATCGGGAACTTTGACGCCCGACGTGGTGCCGTTCCATGTGAAGACAACGTCGTTGTCGAAATTGACGCTTTTGAGATCGGGCAATTCGCCGTAGGGCGCTTTGAGGACGCGGGCGTCTTTGAGTTTCAGTTGTTTGGCGACATCGGTCACCCAGCCCTCGCCAAAACTTTCCCACGCCAGCATGTCGACGCCGCGTGCGCCGAGCAGCGACCACATCGCCATCTCCACGGCGCCGGTGTCGGAAGCCGGGACTATACCGATGAGATAATCTGCGGGCACGCCGAGAATTTCGCGCGTCAAACGGATCGCGAGTTGCAACTTCGCCTTGCCGACTTTGGCGCGGTGCGAGCGACCCAGCGGCGCATCTGACAGATTTTGGAGGGAGTATCCGGGGCGCTTGGCGCAAGGTCCGGAAGAAAAGTTCGGGTTTGCCGGCCGAACGCCGGGAAGCATCGTCGTCATGTGATCCATCCTCTCAGATGGTTGCCTCTCGTTGGGGAGAGGTGGCCCGGGGCTGCAGATAAAGAGACCGCTTGGCGGCGTCAAGCGTTATTGCGCGAGCCAGATTGCCGCAGCGTTGCTTGTTGCCGATGGCGGTTCGGCTCAACGCGCGGCGCCAAACAAAAAGGCGGAACCGAAGTCCCGCCCTGCTGCAAGTTTGTCGAGCCGCGACTTATTCGATGACGTAGCGAACGCCGAGTCGGGCTTCGTGCGAATCGAGGGTGCGGCTGAACGGCACGGCGCCGACGAGGCCGCTGGCCTTGCCAAGATTGAGATAGCGGTAGCCGATGTCGAGCTTGATATTTTCGGTCACGCTGAAACCAAGGCCGGCCATCAAGGCCCACGCGAACGTGTTCTTCGACTGATCGCGCACAGTTGGCGCGGATGAGCGGCGGAAGGATTCACCGGCGCCGACGCCGATGTAAGGGGTGATGGAGTTCCAGGTGCCGAGATCAACATACGCATTGGCGAGAAGCTGTTTGCCAGTGGTGCGCGCGCCAAACACATCGGTGTGGGATTGGCGCCAGCCATAGGTGATGTCGGCGCGCAGCCATCCGTTGATATTGTAGCCGGCGCCGATGTCGGCCGCGAAGCTGCTCTGGCGCTGCGTCACGCCGGTGAAATTCAGCGTTGCATTGAGCTGCGGCTGGTTCTCGGTGCGCCACGCCGCATCGCCACGCAGATACCAGCCGTTGCCCCATTCCTGAACTTGATGCGGCGACTGCATGGCGAGGCCCGGAGGCGGCGCGATCAGGTCAGCGGCTTGTACGCTTGCGCCAAAGGACAGTAGCGATACCGAACAGATGAAAGTGGCAAAACGATTCATGAACGCACCCTTGTCGACGGCGATTGTTTCTTTAGGTAATGATTAATTTCGCAGCTATTGCTTAACCGTTGCTTAACCATCAAAATTAATTTTAACGTTTCGACACAAAAGAAAACGGCGCGAACGCGAAGTTCACGCCGTTGTCGCAGAGCAAAAAAAGTTTTGGTCGGAAAGCAGGAAGTTTTGGCGCCGGATCAATACTTGCGAATGATCGGAGCGCCGTACATCGGTGCGGCGGCCATGATCGGCGGGGCGGCGTCGTTCAACATCCAGCGCATGCCGATCTTGAGGTCATGCGAGGCAAGGCCGTTGATGTTGAAGCCGGGGAAGGTCTGGGCGCAAAGGCAGTTGATGACGCCGGTCGTTGAGCGGCCCATGCTCAGGTAACGGTAGCCCAAATCGAGTTTCAGGTTGGGATTGACGTCATAGGATACGCCGGCCATTGCCGACCATGCCAAATTCCATTTGCTGCGATCGGCGATAGAGCTGCTGGCAATGGCCGAGGATGCGCCATTGGGCAGGCCGGCGGAATTGATGCCGGTGCCGACCACGTTGACGCCGCTGTCGGTGAAGCCGGTGGTTTGCAGGCGCGCTGCGCCGATACCGGCTCCCACATACGGCGTCAGGCCGTGAAAGTTTCCAAGATCAATATATCCGTTGAGCATGAATACCGAGGCCTGCACGGTGCCGGGGTAGGTGTTCTGGAACAGCGTACAATTGCCGGCGGCGCCGCCGACGACGCATGGCGTCGCTATGGAGTTCTGGAACGCCTGATAGGTGCCGCGGGCTGAAATCGCCGTGCGGTATTCGCTGGTCACGTCGGCGCGGAACCAGTTGTTGAATTGATAACCGGCGCCCAGCGCGACGAACGCAGCGCCGCCCAGCGATGTGCTGCGAATGTCTTGCGTCAACGTGGTTCCGGGCGCGGCGACATTGCCGGGCTGGTCCCAG
>JAYTTW010000183.1:0-1656 GCA_043744855.1 Hyphomicrobiales bacterium | reverse complement strand
TAAAAATGAAATCCGTCATGGCCGGCGAATAGACGTCGCCGCCGGCGCACGGCCCCATGATCAGCGACAGCTGCGGAATGACGCCGGAGGCCAGGACGTTGCGCTGAAACACCTCGGCGTAACCGCCGAGCGCGGCGACGCCCTCCTGGATGCGCGCGCCGCCCGCATCGAAAATGCCAATGATGGGCGCGCCGTTTTTCAGCGCCATATCCTGTACCTTGATGATCTTCTGCGCGTGTGTCTCCGACAGCGAACCGCCGAACACGGTAAAATCCTTGGCGTAGACGAAAACCGTGCGGCCGTTGACCGTGCCCCAGCCCGTCACCACCCCGTCGCCGGGAATTTTCTCGGCCTTGTCCATGTCAAAGTCCGTGCTGCGGTGCTGCACGAAGGTGTCGAATTCCTCGAACGAGCCCTGATCGAGCAGCAGCTCGATGCGCTCTCGCGCCGTCAGCTTGCCGCGCTTGTGCTGGATGTCGATGCGCGCCTGGCCGCCACCGAGCCGGGCGGCGGCGCGGCGCGCTTCAAGCTTGTCCACAACGTCTTTCATAGGGGTCTCCCCGGCAATGCATGGCAGTAACGCGTAGCCTCGAGCGACGCCTAGCATAGCGGGTGTCGCGCAGAAAGCTGCGGCGGCTCCAACCTTTGGGCCGGGGCCGAGCCCGCCAGCCCAGCCCGCCAGCCGAGCCCGCAAACCATGCCTTTAACCATGTTGTCAGGCCGCGTGCGGCTTTCGCTTGTGCGCGACCCCTGGCTCAAGTTATGATTAAGAAAGAATGAATTGCTTCACCTTGGGGAATTCCATGCACTGGAGCGCGCTGCGTTTCTGCAACACGAACCTCCTGCTCGTGCTGAGCATCGTGCTGCTGCTCATAGGCGGGCACACGCTTTGGGTGAGCTTCGGCCTCATCCTCGCTTTGATGACCCTCATCGACGAGCTGTTCGGCGACATTCATGAGGACGACGTGCCGGCCCCGCCGGCCTTCCTCGACGCCATGGCGCTGCTCACCCTGCCGCTCGTCGCCATCGCCTCGCTGTTGTACGCCTGCTACTTCTCCAGCGCTGAACAGACGTTCATCGGCGGCTGGCTGTCTCGCGTCGGCGTCGATTTCGACGCGGCGCGTCGCAATTCAAGCTGGTTCGACATTCTCGGCGCCACCCTCAGCCTCGGCGTCGTCTACGGCTGGGCGATGAATGTCTGTCACGAGTTTGCGCACCGCACGACCAGCCGCTTCTACACGCAGGTTTCGCGCTGGCTCGGGGCGTTCTCGTTTGAGTCGGCGTTCTACCTGCAACATCTCACCGGCCACCATATCAACATCGGCATCTACGAAGACCCCGGCACCTCGCGCCGTGGCGAGAGCATCTACGCCTTTGTCGCCCGCGCCAGTTATGGCAACAATTTGTATGCCTGGCGCACCGAGAGCGAGCGCCTGTCGCGTCGCGGCTTGGCGTTGTGGAGTTGGCGCAACCGGTTTTTGACGGGCCAGGCGATGACGCTCGCCATCGCCGCTGTGTTCTACGCCTGCGGCGGCTGGCTGGCGGTCGGCGCGTTCCTCGTGGTGGGTCTGCAGGGCCGCTTCTTTTTGGAGGCCGCAGCCTATGTCGAACATTACGGGCTGGTGCGCGCTCCCGGCACCCGTTACGAGGCGCGCC
>JAYTTW010000182.1:0-1658 GCA_043744855.1 Hyphomicrobiales bacterium | reverse complement strand
GATTTCAACGACAAGACCATGGCGTTTTCGCTCGTCGGCTCGTCCAGCAATGCGGCGCTGCTGGCGCTGATTGCGCAATATAAACTTACCGCCAGACCGACGGCGACGGGCAGCATCGTTTCAACATTGACGCAAACCTTGACAAAGCAGGTCGATGTCGGCTTTTCCGCCGTGCCGTTCTTTCTCGACAAGGTAGAGGCCGGCGAAATCCGTATTGTCGCCACGGGCGAGGATGTCGCCGTGCTGAAAACGCGCACCGGGCGCGTCAATCTCGCCAATCTGAACGCGATCCAGAACCGCAAGGAAGTGCTGGTGCGCTTCCATCGCGCCTACAAGGACACCATTGAATATATGTACAATGATCCGCAGGCGCTGAAGATTTTCGCGGAATTTTCAGGCCTGCCGGAATCAGTTGTCAGCAAGGTGCGCACTTTGTTGCCGAAGGCGACGATGAACCCGGACAGGCTGACGGGCATTGAACAGATCATTGCTGAAGCCGTCTCGGGAAAATTTATCGCCACACCACTGAGCGTGGAGCAGGTGAATGCGATGGTGATGATCCCGGGGGGATGAGCCAGTGAATGCCGCGTCCTTCAAGATGACCTTTCAGGCTTCCGCACGCTGTCGTTTTCGGGGAAGATGCCTGTAGTACGCATCCTGGCGAGGCCGCATAGCAATCGTCTCGCAACACGATGGCGGTCGACGGGAGACCACACTTGAAGATCACGCATTTCGAAATCCGCCCCAGTGTGATGCGCAAAGACGACCCGACGTGGAAATTTGCGCTGGGCGCCAATCCGACCACAGAGGGCAGGTTCGTGCGCCTCGTTACCGAAGACGGTATTGAGGCCTTCGGTTACGCGTCCGCAACACCGCACATGGGCGCCATCGGCCCCGCGCTTGAAGGCCAGCTCGAATATTTGAAAGCCAGCGTTCTCGGCAAGGACAGCACCAAAATTGAAGCCATACTGATGGGGCTTGATCGCGCTATGCGCGGCGCGCCGCAAGCCAAGGCGGCTATTGATTGTGCATTGCATGATCTCCTTGCGCAACGTTTTGGCGCGCCCCTGTGCAGTTTGTTTGGCGGCGCCGTGCGCGACCGCGTGCCGATCCTGCGCATTCTCGCGATCAAGACGCCCGCCGAGATGGCGGCACAGGCACAAAAGCTTGTCGACAGGAATTATCGCTACCTGAAAATCAAGGTGCATGGCGATGTCGCAGAAGACGTGGCGCGCGTCGCCGCCATTCGCAAGCAGGTCGGCGACGACGTGCATCTTACCATCGACGCCAACCAGTCCTATTCGCCCAAGGATGCCATTGCCGCGTTGACGCGCATGGCGCCCTACAGGATCGATCTGGCCGAACAGCCGGTGTCGGCGGATGATTTCGAAGGGTTGAAACTGGTAACGCAAACCGTTCCGGTTACGATTGAAGCGGACGAGGCCGCCGGGTCCGTGCAGGAGGTTTATCGCCTCGTGTCTGAGCGCGCTGTTGACGCGGTGAGCCTGAAAATTCCCAAGCTCGGCGGCTTGCGCAACACCATCGCCGCCGCGCGCATATGCGAGGCGGGCGGTGTAAAATACCGGCTTGGCGCGGCCGTCGGCAGTCGCCTGCTTTCGGCGCACGCCATTCATCTGGCCTGCGCGCTGCGCGACGTG
>JAYTTW010000181.1:0-1665 GCA_043744855.1 Hyphomicrobiales bacterium | reverse complement strand
TGCGCTGGATTTGCCTTGGAAACCTCATCCTGAGGAGGTCCAAAGGACCGTCTCGAAGGACGAGGTTTTCACGCCAGCGTTTTTCAGCAGCCTGCTAGTTGGTCTGCATGTCGTCTTGCATCGGCTCCAGCGTCTGCGGCTGGGCGGAGGGCTGCCGGACTTTGCCGCGCGCCGGCGCGCTGTCCTGGACCGCATTGGAGGCGACGCCGCCGCCAAACCCGTCTTTCTGGTAGATGTCTTCGCGGAACTGCACCAGCCCGTCGTTCGCCCAGGCGGTGATGTACACCCAATACACCGGCACCTGCGCCGACAGTTTGGCGTCGATCCGGCCGCCCGAGCGAATGGCTTCATCGATATGGTCGCGATCCCAGCCCGGCGTCTCCTTCAAAATCCAGGCGACATAGTCGCGGATGTTCTGCACGCGCACGCAGCCCGACGAAACAAAGCGGAAATCGTCGCCGAAAATACCCTTCGAGGGGGTGTCGTGCATGTAGACGCCATCCTTGTTGGGGATGTTGACGCGGACCACGCCGAGTGAGTTGAAGTCGGCGCCGGGGTCTTGTCGAAACCGGAAATTAACCGCGTCCAGACTGTTCCAGTTGATCGACTCCGGCGACACCTCGTTGCCGCCCTTGTCGATGACACGGATTTTGTTGGTCGTGAGGTAGGTCGGGTCCGCCTGCATCTTGGGGATCAGGTCCTTGCGGATGATCGAGGCGGGCACGGTCCAGAACGGGTTGAAGTTGATATCCACGACTTTCGCCTGCATGACCGGCGATTGCCTGTCGATTTTGCCAACGCCCGCCTGATGGTGGCTGAACACCTGTCCGTTTTCGACCGTCTCGACCGCCGCAGCGGGAATGTTCATAACGATATGGCGGCGTCCGAGATCGCCGGAATAACTGTGCAAACGCACCAGATTGAGTTCCAGCTCGCGAATTCGCTCCGCGATTGGAACATTCAGCGCCGTGAACGTCTGCTTGGCGACAATGCCGCTGGAGCCAATCCCGTGCCGCGCCTGAAACCGGCGCACCCCGGCCTGCACATAGGAATCAAACGTCGGCGCCATGCCCGCAGATTTCGGCAGGTCGCCAGTCACCGCAAGGCGCTGACGTAGCGCGACGACGGCCGGCCCGCGCGCCCCGAGTTTTAACGGCTGCCCCGCCGGCACGGCGCTCCAGCCGCCCTGTGCGGCGAGATCGCGATAGGCCGCAATGGCTTTTTCTGTCGCCGCGTAGGTTTGCGGCGACAGCATCGGCGTCACCGCCCGCTGGACGGAAAGACCTGAATCGGCGGCATAATTTTGCTCCCACTCAGCTTGCCCTGCAACTTGCCCGGCAGCCTGCGCGAGGGCTGCGGCAGGCAAACCCAAGCCCAGCAGTGAGGCGCCAGCGAGCGCCATATTACGGCTGAAATGACGACGGGAAGGCGTGAATTGGCTCGACATTTCCAGTCAAACTCCAAAAAAAATCTTGTGGCGACAACCGTTCGAAAATCGCAAAACCGGCCCGCCACGAAAAGCTGCGGCAACCCCGAGCGATAGTCCGCGCCAGCCCCTGCGGTCAAGCCGCAGAGGGCGCCAATATCGCGGCAAGATTATGTCTGCCAAACCTCGCTTACCTGAGAAACAAGCCTCCCAACACCCGACAAAAAAAGGGACGTGGC
>JAYTTW010000180.1:0-24208 GCA_043744855.1 Hyphomicrobiales bacterium | reverse complement strand
CTGGATTTGCCTTGGAAACCTCATCCTGAGGAGGTCCAAAGGACCGTCTCGAAGGACGAGGTTTTCACGCCAGCGTTTTTCAGCAGCCTGCTAAGGCTAATGAGGCGGCAAGCTGGCCCGCATCCGGGTCGCCGAGACGTCTCGCAAGTGGTCAGTTCTTACCTCATGTTAACTTCCCTCGATTAGCTTGAACGTTAATTCGAGGGCGAATATGAGCGCGACGACATTCAGCTACCGGCCCGGCCTGGGAACGCCACGCAGTCTCGTGACAGAAGCACTGATAACCAGCCTCACCCTGGTCATCGTGTGTCTGGTGCTGGTTTGGGGGCCGCGCACACGGGTTGGCGCCAATTCCGCCGACGCGGGACGCCAACTTCAACAACAGTTGTCCCGACTTGTGCAGGAGCAAACCTCGCAGTTGCAGGAAGCCGTCGGCACGGCGGGCGACGCAGCCCTCCTCGATACCTCGGACCTCAGCTTCACCCATCTTTTCGTCGTCGATGTCGAACGCAATGTCGCGCTCTCCGGCTTGCGCACATTCAGCGGGAATCACGTCTATAAAAACTTTGAAAACCAGTTGCACTCGCGGCTTGAGGCCCTCGCCCAAAGCCGCTCTCTCACCATGCGTGGCGCTCTCGACCTCGGGCCTGCGGAAGCTGCCGCGCCTGCCGCGCAAGTGGTAGCCGGGGATGGCGCCCTCATCGCCGCTGGCGACAGCGGTTATGCCGCCTCGATCGCCCTTCTTGCGCCGCTGCCAAATGGGGTTGCACGCCATTTGATGGCCGTTGTTGGATTGCGCCGCATCGACGCAACGTGGATGGCGCGCCTCGCCGCGACCGACGCGGTGGCCTCGCTCGCCGTGGTCCCAGCGCCATCTGGCGACCCCTCGGTTTACGCGATGGCCATTAACGGCGCCGCGAAACCCGTCTGGCTTGAATGGCGCTTCGACGACACGCGGGAGCACTTTGTCGCAAACATCGGCGCATGGGTGGTCAGCTTCGCCGTCCTGCTCGCGGCGTTCATCGCCTGGCGCACCACCAAGGGCCTCGCAGCCAACGAACTCGCGGCCAAGCGCCTGGCCGGCCACGACCTCCTGTCTGGCCTGCCCAACCGGCTGCTGTTCACTGATATTCTCGAATCCGAACTCGAAAACCTCCAGCACACCGGCGGAAATCTCGCCCTGTTCTACATCGATCTGGATCGATTCAAGGAGATCAACGACAGCTTCGGCCATGAGGCCGGGGATCGCCTCATCGTCGCCGTCGCCCGACGCATGCAGGAAACCCTGCGCTTGACCGACACCGTGGCGCGCTTTGGCGGCGATGAATTCGCCATCCTGCAGCCTCACGTCAAAAGCCTCGCGGATGCCGAACACCTCGCGCGTCGGGTGCTTGGCGCGCTGCGCGAGCCCTTCGACATCGGGCAAAACCAGGTGCGCATCGGCGCTTCCATTGGCGTCGCCGTCGGTCCCATTGATGCGACAAACGCCGAGGATATTTTAAAATGCGCCGACCTTGCGCTGTATCGCGCCAAGGCCTCTGGCCGCAATCGCTACATGCTGTTCCAGAAGTCCATGGTGATTCAGAACGAGCAGCGCAAAGCCACCGAGCAGGAATTGCGTCTCGCCATCGAACGCAACGAGCTCGTGGTGTATTACCAGCCCATCGTCTCGATCGACGGAACCAAACTCGTCGCCGTCGAAGCGCTGGTGCGCTGGATGCACCCGGAACGCGGCATGATTCCGCCCGGCGAATTCATCGCGCTGGCCGAAAGTCGCGGCCTCATCCTGCCGCTCGGCGAGTTCGTTTTGCGACAGGCTTGCCACGATGCGCGTCACTTCGCCGGCATCCGCGTCGCCGTCAACGTCTCCGCCATCCAGTTTCGTCATCGCAACTTCGTGCAGACCGTCGAGCGGGCGCTTGCCGAGAGCGGTCTGGAGCCGGCGCGCCTTGAGCTGGAACTTACTGAAGGCGTTGTCGTGGAAGACGCCGACGAAGCCGAGAACGCCATGATCGAATTGCGCGCGATGGGCGTGCGTCTGGCGCTCGACGATTTCGGCACCGGCTATTCTTCGCTGATTTACCTGCGCCGTTTCGCCTTTGACAAAATCAAGATCGACCGCTCCTTCCTGGAGTCCGTCGAATCGACAGGTGAAAGCGCGATCATCGTGCACTCCGTCGTGCATCTCGGCCGCGCCCTCGGCCTGACCGTGACCGCCGAAGGCATCGAGACACGCGAGCAACATCGTTTCCTGCAAGCGCTCGGCGCGCACGAACTGCAGGGCTACATGTTCGCCAGGCCCTCGCCAGCCAGTGTCATCATCGATATCTGCAACAACAACTGCGTCATGCCGCCGCCCAAACCCATCGATCCCGACACGGATAGCGAGGAGGCGGATGCTGCGGCGAATGTAGCTGTGGAGTCGACGGCGCCGCCGCTCACCAGCGCCGCCTGAAACCAGCGCTCAAACACCCCTCGACAACGCATCCGGCGTATCGACATCAAAACCGACCCCGGCGTCCCTGACCGAAACCTCCACGACGTCATCGCCCGCCGCCTGCAACAGCGCGCGCGCGCCGACATCTCCTTCGAGTTCCGCGACCGCGCCAAACAACGCACGCGTGATCAGTGCGGGATTGCCCCGCTTGCCAGCCAACACAGGCACAAGGGCGCGCGCGCCGGGATGCGCCGCTTGCGCCTCGATCATCGCGTCGATCAAACCCGCCGATACCAACGGCATATCGCCGAGCAACACCAGCGCGCCCGCCGCGCTCGCCGGCGCTGCCGCGACGCCTGTACGCAACGACGACGCCAGCCCTTCAGCAAAGTTGGCGTTGTCGACAAACACAACATCGAGTCCGGCAAGCGCCGCCTCGACCTCGCGCCGCGCGTGGCCGGTGACGACAATCACCGGGCGCGCCCGCGACGCCACTGCGGCTTCCGCCACCCGCCGCACGAGGGGCTTGCCATCGAGCAAGGCGACAAGCTTCGTCGCCGGCCCCGCTGCACCTGCCGCCGCGCGAAAACGACTGCCGGAGCCGGCGGCCAGAAGGATCGCGGCGATGTCACCCACTTTCGCCACCGTGATCGCTGGCGCGCAACTGGCCGCGCTGGACAATCTCCATCAGCAAACCACCTGCGCCCATGCGCGCGATGTCGGCGCTTGCCACATCGATGCCCGCCAGCAACCGTTGCAGCACCCAGTCGAAACCATTTTCCGCCGGCGACCGCGCACAACCCGGCGCGCCCAGAACAAATTTCTGCGCTGACCCCGTCCCCATGGTGCCCACCAGCAAGAGGTTGCCGGGATCGACAGGCATGCCCAGATGACGAATGGCGCCGCCCGCCGCTTCGAGCGCGGCAGGAATGACATCGCGACGGTCGGTGATCGCCGAGGCGCCGAACACAATGAGCAAGTCACACTGCGGCTCGATTTCAGCGAGCGCTTGCGTCAGCGCCGGCGCCTCATGTGGCGCGCGTCGCTCGATGACAATCTTTGCATCGGCCGGCGCCAACCGCTGTTCAAGCACCCGAAGGGTCTTGTCGACGACGGATTTTTTCAGCCCCGGCGACAGCGTCGACACAACGCCAACGCGGAGCGCGCGCCAAGGATGCACTTCGAGGCGCCCCGCAGCGGCGCGCAGCACGCACTGCGCCAGCACGGATGAGGGCACAGAAAAGGGAATGATTTTGACCGTCGCCACCATCTCGTTGGCGACGACACTGCGCCATGGCGGCAAGGTCGCTACCGTGATCCGCTCGTCGACTTCGTTGACTGCATCGATTTGCGCCACTGACACGCGCAGAACGCCGGCGGCGCTGGCGAACAGATTGGAGCGGCCGGTAAACGGCGCTTCGACACGCACATTGGCGCCGCCAATCGCCGCAGCCAGGCGTCGCGCCGCTTCGTCTTCGCCGATGTCGTCCGCTTCAAGCCGCGCCACAACGAGATCGTCAACGCCGGCGCGTTGCAACTGGGTTACGTCGGCCTCGTCAAGCAACCGCCCTTTCTTCAGGACAAGCCCTTCGCGCCGCAGCGAGTGCGCCAGCAACGCGCCGGCCGCCTCGCTGACGCCAACGCGGCCGAACTTCACGCCGCCGTCTCCGCGCGCAACGGCTTCTTGCGCAACGCCTGGATGATTTCACCGAGCACCGACACAGCGATCTCGGCCGGCGAAACCGACCCGATATCGAGGCCGATGGGCGCATGAATGCGCTTTAGGGCCGCATCGGAAAAACCTGCGGCCTTCATCCGCTCGACGCGCTTTTCGTGGGTTTTGCGCGAGCCGAGCGCGCCAATGTAGAAACAGTCAGCGCCCAGCGCCGGCACGAGGCCCGCGTCGTCGATCTTTGGATCATGGGTGAACAGGCACATCGCCGTGTAACGATCCACGCCAAGTCCAGGCAATACCGCATCCGGCCACTCCGGCAGCAGCGCGACATCGGGAAAACGCTCCGGCGTCGCAAACGCCGTGCGTGGATCAATGATCGTCAGGTCGAAGCCAGCGAGTTTCGCCATCGGCGCCAACGCCTGCGAGATATGCACGGCGCCGATGCAGATAATCCGCACCGGCGGCGCCTGCACGGTGAGAAAATAGCCTTGGCCATCGCGCTCAAGGCTGCGGCTTTTGCCCATACGCAACGCCGCGTCAATTTCATCCGCCAGAGCGTCGTCTTTGATTTGCGCAGCCTTGACGAGGCGCTGTTCGCCGCTCACCAGATTTGTCACCAGCACGGCGGCGCGGCGGGCGCCACGTTCTTCGTTCAATGTCCGCAGCAGATCGAGACGCATCAATCGACCCTCTCGACATAGACGCGAATGCGCCCGCCGCACGACAGGCCGACGCGCCACGCGGTCTCGTCGGCGACGCCGAATTCCAAGGTGCGCGCCTTGCCATCGGCGATCACATCGCCAGCCTCGCTGACCACAGCGCCCTCGACGCAACCGCCGGAAACCGAACCCAAAAAATTCCCGTCGCCGTCAATCACCAGATGACTGCCGACGGGACGCGGCGCCGAGCCCCAGGTTTCCACGACCGTCGCAATGGCGACGCCCTTGCCGGCTTCTCGCCAGGTTTGCGCCTGCGCCAAGAGATCGTCGTCGCTCGCCAGCATGAAAACCTCGGGCAATCCCCGCGAAAAGCGGAATGTACGGCTATATATAGCGCTCTGACGATCCTGCCACAATGGCGCAACGCGCGCAGCTCGTGCGGCGCAATAGGCCGGACGTTGAGTCTACGCCGCCGGTTGGGAAGCGCTGCGCAGCCATGGTCGCGGATCAAAACTGCGACCCGCCTCCCGTGCGGCCAGCGCCGTCGTGATATCTGCAAGGCTCGCAAGATTGTGAACCGGGCGGAACTCGTCAACAAACGGCAACATGGCGCGGATGCCCAGCGCTTTCGCCTCGAAACGATCGTAGCGCAAAAGCGGATTGAGCCAGATCAGCCGCCGGCAGGATTTGTGCAGCCGCTCCATTTCGTGGGCGAGGTCGCCGAGCCCGTCGCGCTCCAGACCGTCGGTGAACAGCAACACCGAAGCGCCCTGCCCCAGCACACGCCGCGACCAGTGGCGATTGAAATCGCGCAGTGAAGTCGCAATGCGCGTGCCGCCCGACCAGTCGGCGACACCAGCCGAGCAGGCGGCGAGCGCCTCATCAATATCCCGGTGCTGCAGCACGCGGGTGACATTGGTCAATCGCGTGCCAAACAGAAACGTGTGCACCCGCTGGCGATGCTCGGTCAGGGCGTGCAGAAAATGCAGAAAAATCCGCGTGTAGTCACTCATCGAGCCGGATATGTCGCAGATCGCCACAACAGGGGGGCGACGGATGGCGCGATCACGGAACGCCAGTTCAATGCTGGCGCCGCCGGCGCGCAGCGAGCGGCGGAACGAGCGTCGCGGGTCGATCCTTTCCCCGTGCGCATTCGCAACGAAACGCCGTGTGCGGATTTCATCGTCGGTAAGGCGCAGCCGCGCGATCAACGATTTTGCCCGCGCAATCTCTTCGGCGCTCATTTGCGCGAAGTCTTTCTTCTGCAGCCGTTCGTCGGTCGACGTCGTCAGGCGGTAATCGAGTTCCACCTGCGGCGTTGGCTTTTTCTCCGGCTCCTTTTTGAACATGGCGTGCGAGATGCGCGTCGCGCCCGCCTGCGGTTTGGCGAGCTTGGGGTCATTCGGTTGCGCCATCGGCGACAGCATCGCGATGAGCTTGTCGAGCAACCCCCGCCGGCGCCAGAAAATCTGGAACGCGGCATTGAAGATGACCGTATGTTCGTGTTTTTTCACAAACACCGCATGCAGGGTCGAACGAAAATCCTCGCGCGTTCCAATGGCGGCGGCCTCAATCGCGGCGATGGCGTCAAGCACCGCGCCCGGCCCGACCGGCAGGCCCGCATCGCGCAGCACGCGCGCGAAGAAAACGATGTTTTGCGATAATTTTCCCGAGCCCGGCGCCATCGACGAGGTCATTTCAACTCCACTTCGCTGTCGGCCAACAACAACGTCGTGCGCGCGCCGCAGCGCACTCCGACAAATTGCTGACGCGACGCCAGCTCTCGCGCCCACGTGCGAAACTGGCTTTCGTAAGGTTCGCGCCGCCACGCGCCGGGGTTCTCGACATCCTCGGTGATGAACATTGAAAACGGCGCGGGATCGTGCAGCACAAAGCCGGCTGCATCAGGCTTCCAGGCATCTTCAAGCGACGCGTCGTAGCGCCATGTGCAAAAAAAATCGCGGCATGGCTTTGGCCTTTGCGGATGAATGGTGCAACCCGCAGCGCCCAGATGCGGACACCAGCCGTCGTCTTCTTTGCCGGTTTCAATGATGGGAAACACCTTGCAGCAGAGATGGCAGTCGCCACATTCGCGGCCAGGCGCAAGCGGCGCCGGATCTGTTCCAGAAACCAACTCTGGACCTCTGCCGCTCACGCCGGAACCGCCGCCAATTCTGCGCGCACTTCGTCAATCAACATTTGCACGCGACCGCCTTGCAACTGCGCGATGTCATCCTGGTATTTGAGTAGCACGCCGAGCGTGTCGGAAACCTGCGCGGGATCGAGCGCCACCGCATCAAGCTCGACCAGCGCGCCAGCCCAGTCGAGCGTCTCGGCGACACCCGGCTGCTTGAACATATCTTCCTTGCGCAGCTTCTGCACGAACGCCACAAGTTCGCGCGTCAACCGCTCCGGCGCACGCGGCGCCTTGGCGCGCACGATTTTCATCTCGCGCTCGGCGTCGGGGTAATCAATCCAGTGATACAGACAGCGCCGTTTCAGCGCATCGTGAATTTCCCGCGTGCGGTTGGATGTCAGAATGACAATCGGCGGCTGCTCCGCCTTGATGGTGCCGAGTTCGGGAATGGTGATCTGGAAATCCGAGAGCACTTCGAGAAGGTAGGCTTCAAACGCTTCGTCGGTGCGGTCGAGTTCGTCGATGAGCAGCACCGGCGCGCCGCCATCTGCAGGTTCAAGCGCCTGCAACAACGGCCGTTTGACGAGGTAGCGTTGCGAGAAAACATCGTGTTCGAGACGCTCGCGGTCGGTCTCCCCGGAGGCCTCCGCGAGGCGGATCGCCATCATTTGCTGGGCATAATTCCACTCGTAAACGGCGGAGGCGACATCGAGCCCTTCGTAGCATTGCAAACGAATGAGCCGCCGACCGAGCGCTGCCGCCAGAACCTTGGCGATCTCGGTCTTGCCAACGCCCGCCTCGCCCTCAAGAAACAGGGGACGGTTCAGCTTGAGTGAAAGAAACAACACGGTCGCGAGCGAACGGTCAGCGACGTAATCGGCGCTCGTCAGCATCGCCAGGGTTTCGTCGATGGAGGCGGGAAGTTTGGTCAAGGCGGCCCAAGGGGTGCAGTCGTAGGCAATTACAATGCCAGCATCACGCGCTACAGGCAACGCGCCGCGCCCGGCAGCGCAGTCGTCCCGGAGAATGGATGCGACCTGTTCAGCCAGCCGATGTAGCGCGCAAAAGCCCTTCACTAATTTACCGAAAGAACAAAAGGCGGACTGACGTATTTGCAGCTTTTTAGTTTGACAAAATGCAGCCTGTTGTTACGCTGGCGGCATGGCGATTAAGATAAACATAAGATAAATAACCGTCGCCGGGGGTTGAACATGATCAATGCGGTTTTGCGCGCAGGTTTTGCGGTATCATTCGCCACAGCTTTGTGGGTAACGCCCGCCGCCCCGCAGACGCCGCCCGAGGCGCTTCCCTCATGGGCCTATCCTTGGGCGCCCGACTTCCAGCCGCCGCCAGCGACAGATATCCCGCAGCGGCTGCCGGGCAGCACAGCCGCCTTCAGTGTCGTTCAATCCCGCGATCTCTTCTTTTCACCCGACTGGCATCCGCAAGACCATTCTCCCATGCCGCCGATTGTCGCCAATGGCAGGAAACCCGAAGTCCGCGCCTGCGGCTCCTGCCACCGGGCAGAGGGCACAGGAGGCCCTGAAAGCGCTGCGCTGGCCGGCCTTCCCACGAGCTATTTGATGCAGCAGATCGCCGATTTCAAAAGCGGCGCGCGGAAATTTTCCGTACCGCAGCGCAGCTCGATGCTGCTGATGAACGCCACTGTCAAGACAATCACGGACGAGGAAGCGAAAGCTGCGGCTGAATATTTCGCTGCACTCAAGCCAAAGCGGATCATCAAGGTTGTCGAAAGCGATCGCGTGCCGAAGACTTATATCGCGCGTCTGTTTTTCGCCAAATCAGCCGACGGCGGCGACGAGCCGCTTGGCCGGCGCATCATCGAGATGCCTGTTGACGTCGAGCAGTTCGAACTGCGTGACGCACAAGCACAGTTTATTGCCTATGTGCCGCCAGGCAGCATCGCGAAGGGCGAGGCGCTGGCGAAAACCGGCGGTTCCGGCGCCACCACTTCTTGCGGTATTTGTCACGGACCTGAGCTTCGCGGTTTGGGTCCAATTCCCGGTATCGCCGGACGCTCGCCGAGCTATATTGTCCGCCAGCTCTACGATTTTCAGCAAGGCGTTCGCGCCGGCCCTTCAAGCGCTCTGATGAAGCCGATTGTCGAGAAGCTCAAACAGGACGATATGATCGCGCTCGCTGCTTACATAAGTTCGCTCGAACCGTGAGAGGTTGGGTGGTCAGACGTCAGATGAATACCGCGACTGGTGCATCGCTGAAGGCGAGGAGCCGGTCAAACCCTATTCCGGCACGCTGTCGCTGCGCATAGACCCCGATCTGCACCGCCGCCTCGCAACGCGGGCAGCGCGCGAACACACCAGCTTCAACGCCCTCATCAGCGGCGCGCTCGAAAAGGTGGCGTGAGACGAAACATCAGCAGAAGGAGGCACTTCGCATAGAGTTGTTCCTCGGCAGCAGTCTTTCGTCGCCTCACCCCGCCGCCGTCACCGCACGTTTCGTCATCACGCCAATCAGGTGGGCGCGGTATTCAGCGTCAGCGTGAATGTCGGAGTTCAGGCCCGACGCAGCCTGCGCTTTTCCATCAAGCGCAGCGGCGGAGAAATTTCCCTTCAACGCCGCTTCAAATTCCTTCTGCCGGAACACGCCCGAGGAACCCGCGCCTGTCACGGCAACCCGCACATCCGCGCCGGTTTTGGCGACAAACACGCCGACGATGGCGTAGCGTGAGGCGGGATTGCGGAACTTTTGATAAGCCGCCTTCTCCGGCTTCGGGAATGTCACGCTGGTGACGATTTCACCATCCTGCAGCGCCGTCTCAAACAGGCCTGTGAAGAAATCGTCCGCCTTGAGCGCCCGCTTGTTGGTGGTGATCGTCGCGCCGAGCGCCAGGCACGCTGCCGGATAATCCGCCGCCGGATCGTTGTTGGCGACAGAGCCGCCAAGCGTGCCGCGATTGCGCACGGCAGGATCGCCGATGCCGCCGGCCAGCGCCGCCAGCGCCGGAATGGCCTTCGCCACTTCGGCCGAGGTCGCGACATCAGCATGCCTCGTCATCGCGCCGATGGTGACGCCCTTGGCGTCGACCTTGATGCCACGCAAATCGTCGAGCTTGCCCATGTCGATAATGTCAGACGGCGACGCCAGCCGCTGCTTCATCGTCGGCAACAACGTCATGCCGCCAGCGAGCAGTTTGGCGTCGGCATTGCCTGCTGCGAGCGCCGCAGCGGCGGCGACGCTGGTCGGCTTGTGATAAGTGAAGGCGTACATGGTCGTCTCCTCAATCCGTTATGTTCAGTGCGCCGTGCGCGCCGCGCGCCACACGGCAAGCGGCGTTGCGGGCATCGCGATATTCTCATGTCCGAGCGCGTCGGTGATGGCGTTGATGACGGCCGGCGGCGCGGCGATGGCGCCGGCCTCGCCGCACCCCTTGATGCCGAGCGGGTTCGACGGGCACGCCGTTGTCACCATGCCAACCGCGTAGGACGGCAGCATGTCCGCGCGCGGCATCTCGTAATCGTTGAAGCTGGCGGTAACGAGCTGGCCGCTCTTGTCGTAGATTGCGCTTTCACACATCGCCTGCCCGATGCCCTGCGCGATGCCGCCGTGCACCTGCCCCTCGACGATCATGGGATTGATGAGGTTGCCGAAGTCATCGACAGCGCTCCATCGTTCGATGGTTGTAACGCCCGTCTGCGGATCGATCTCGACTTCGCAGATATGCACGCCCGCCGGAAAGGTGAAGTTCGTCGGATCGTAGAAGGCGCTTTCCTTCAGGCCGGGTTCGAGTTGGGCGCCGGTAAACTTGTGCGCGACGTAGGCCTGCAATGCGACGGAGCCGAAATCGATGGATTTGTCGGTGCCGCGCACGCTGAACTTGCCGTCCTTGAATTCGATATCCTCGGCTGCGGCCTCGAGCGCGAAGCCGGCGACTTTTTTGGCCTTGGCTTCAATCTTGTCGAGCGCCTTGACGATGGCCGACATGCCGACCGCGCCCGAGCGCGAGCCATAGGTGCCCATGCCCATCTGCACTTTGTCGGTGTCGCCATGAATGATGGAGACATTGTCGATGGGAATGCCGAGACGGTCTGAAACGAGTTGCGCAAACGTTGTCTCGTGCCCCTGTCCGTGCGAATGCGAGCCGGTGAGGATTTCCACGGTGCCAATCGGATTGACGCGCACTTCGGCGGATTCCCACAGACCGACGCCGGCCCCGAGCGACCCCACCGCCGCCGAAGGCGCAATGCCGCACGCCTCGATGTAGGCGGAGATGCCGATACCGCGCATTTTTCCGGCCGCCCGCGAAGCCGATTTGCGCGCCGCAACCCCTTTGTAGTCGGCCATGGAAAGCGCCTTGTCGAGCGCAGCTGCATAGTCGCCAGCGTCGTAACACATGATGACCGGCGTCTGATGCGGAAACTGCGTAACGAAATTCTGCCGGCGCAATTCAGCCGGATCCATCTTCAGTTCGCGCGCGGCGATTTCCACCAGGCGCTCGACCACAAACGTCGCCTCCGGCCTGCCAGCGCCGCGATAGGCGTCCACCGGAGCGGTGTTGGTGTAGAGCGCGTCAACCTCCGCATAGATGGCGGGAATGTTGTATTGGCCAGACAGCAGCGGCGCGTAGAGATAGGTCGGCACCGAGGAGGCGAACGTCGACAGATAGGCGCCAAGATTAGCCGTCGTTTTGGCGCGCAGGGCCAGCATTTTGCCGTTCTCATCGAGCGCCAGTTCGGCGTGCGTGATGTGGTCGCGCCCATGCGCATCGGCGAGAAAGGCTTCGCTCCGGTCGCCCGTCCATTTGACCGGACGACGGATTTTGCGCGCCGCCCACACGCACACCGTCTCTTCGGCGTAGATGAAAATCTTCGAGCCGAATCCACCGCCAACATCGGGCGCGATGACGCGCAGCTTGTTTTCCGGCGCCAGCCCGATAAACGCCGACAACACGAGTCGCGCCACATGCGGGTTCTGGCTGGTCGTGTAGAGCGTCAAACCCTCGGTGCCCTCATCGTAGTCGCCAATCGCGGCGCGAGGCTCCATCGCGTTCGGCACAAGACGGTTGTTGACGAGATCGAGGCGCGTGATGTGTTTGGCTTTGGCGAAAGCTGCGTCGGTCGCCGCCTTGTCGCCCAGATGCCAATTGTAAACCGTGTTGTCGGGGGAGACCTCATGCACGGCGGCGTCAGCCCGCGTCGCGTTGGCAAGGTCAACGACGGCCGGCAGGACGGCGTAATCGACGTTGATTTTTTCTGCAGCGTCGCGAGCCTGCGCGAGGCTGTCGGCGATCACCACGGCGACGTGATCGCCGACATAACGCACCTTGCCATGCGCCAGCGCCGGATGCGCGCCGGCTTTCATCGGCGAGCCGTCTTTCGAGTGGATCATCCAGCCGCAGATGAGCCCGCCGACTTTGTCGGCTATCAGGTCATCGCCAGTGAAAATCGCCACGACGCCCGGCATTTTCTGCGCCGCCGCCTTGTCGAGCGATTGGATCTGCGCGTGGGCGTGCGGCGAACGCAGGAAATACGCATAGGCTTGGCCGGGGCGGTTGATGTCGTCGGTGTAGCGACCCTTGCCGGTAATGAAACGGCGGTCTTCCTTGCGCTTGACGGACGCGCCTATTCCGGTGCCAGTCATGCCAGTCTCCCAACGCGTGGAAAGGTCAGCGTCTCAGGCTTTCGCCGCTGTATTTCCGGCCCCCATGGCTTCGGCCCCCGCAGCAATCGCCTTGACGATATTATGATAGCCCGTGCAGCGGCAGATGTTGCCTTCCAGTTCCTCGCGAATGGTATGCTCATCGAGCTTGTTGCCCTTGCGCTGCACCATCTCGACGGCGGTCATGATCATGCCCGGCGTACAGAAGCCACACTGCAGCCCATGATTTTCGCGAAACGCTTCCTGCATGGGATGCAGCTTGTCGCCGTCCGCCAGCCCTTCGATGGTCAATACTTTCGCGCCCTCCAACGACAGCGCCAACGCCGTGCACGCCTTCACTGCATCGCCATCGACGTGGACGACGCAGCAGCCGCACTGGCTGGTGTCGCAACCGACATGGGTGCCCGTGAGGCGCAGCGTCTCGCGCAAGAACTGCACCAGCAGCGTGCGCGAATCTACATCGGCCGAAACGGCTTTGCCGTTCACGGTCATGGACACTACGGGCATGGACATTCCCTCCTGCGCAACTTTTTCAAGCCAGTGTGATAGGCCTTCCGGGGAGGGTCAAGCAAGAGTGAGCGGCGGGAAAAAGCGCGTCACCTGATTGTCGTCTCGCCGTCCTATTGCAAGCCATTCAATTCCGGGGCGAACCATGCAGCGAATGTTCCCAGTTACCTTGGCCTCTGCCGGGCTACTGGCCGCATTCAGCGTTTCGCCAGCGCGCCCGACGGAAGCCTATCACTGGGTGCAATACACGGCGAGCGGTCTGGAAGCGCGCGCCATTTCGGATGGGCCGGCCTGCCCGCCAGCCACCATTGAGGGCATCGACGTCGCCATGAGCGTGCGCGCGACGCCGGGCGAGAATTATCCGGTCACGGTGTGTAGCCTCGCCTTGCCGAAGGGGGTGACGCGCGCGACGATTTCAGCGGTTCCCCTGGCGCTGCCAAAACCGCGTATCGACCGCATTCTGCTGATCGGCGACACCGGTTGCCGCCTCAAGGGCGATCTGGCGCAGGCTTGCAATGACCCCAACGAATGGCCGTTCCGCCTCGGCGCCGACGTGAGCGCCAGCATGAAGCCCGATCTCGTCTTGCACGTTGGCGATTTCCATTATCGGGAAAGCGCCTGTCCGCTCGCCAACAGCGGATGCGCCGGCACACCCTTCGGCGACAGCTGGGACGTGTGGCGGGCCGATTTCTTTATTCCCGGCGACACCCTGCTGAAAGTTGCGCCGTGGATCATGGTGCGCGGCAACCATGAGGAATGCGAGCGCGGCGGCAAGGGGTGGGCGCGCACGCTTGATGGCTATGCGTTTGATCCAGCGAGCGGCATGACCGGCTGTCTGGGGCTTGCGCAGCCCTACAAGGTGGACATCGGCGGGCTCACCATCGTGGTGATGGACGTTTCGAGCGCGTCGGAAAGGGTCAACGAGAAACAGGTCGCGTTTTTTCGCGATCAGTTCGCCATGGCAAAAGATATTCCGGGGCCCGTATGGCTGGCGTTTCATCGCCCGGTCTGGGCGATGGACAACGTCAAAAACGGCGTCGGCAGCGGTGACAACAAGACGCTTGCGGCGGCAGCAAAGGGCGCCGTGCCAGCCAATGTCCAGTCCTTCCTGTCCGGCCACCTGCACACGTTCATGGCCATGAGCTATGTCGAGGATTTGCCGTCGCAGATTGTGTCGGGACACGGTGGCGACGAACTGTCGCCCAATGCGCCCACAAAGGTCATTGGCATCCAGGTCAACAACGTCAACATCAAGGGCGGCATCGGCCATCCCCTGGTTTATGGGTTCTCGCTGCTGGAGCGCGACCCCGATGACGCCACCGGACTCAAATGGACGCTGACAGGCCTCGACAGTCGCGGCAACCCGTTTGCGAAGTGCCGCATCGAGGCGCGCGCCGTCGCCTGCGAATGAGCTTGCTTGCGCGGCCCGGAAATTGCGCCGACGATTGCCGGCGGGGTTTGTCGGCGGAGGCGCGGGTGGCGGAAACAAATCAGCCAGAAGATACCGCAGCGATAAGCGACGAAACCGCGCGGCACGTTGTCACAAAAACTCAAGTTGCTTGGGTCGCGGCGTTCGGCACCCGTGAACACGACGCGCTTGCGGCGTTGTATTGGGACGACGCGCTGTTCTTTGGTTCGACCGCCCCGCTCTACACGGGGCGCGAAGGTGTGCGCCAATATTTCGCGACGTTGCCGATCGACATCCGGCTCGAAGACTTTCCACCGCCGACCATCGTGAAACCACTACCCGACGTCATCCTGACCGCCGGCGGCTGGCGCTTCAGCTTTGCCGGCGAGCCACGCAACTTCAGGCTCACCTGGACGCTCGTACGGCGCAATGGCGTCTGGCGTATCGCCAGCCACCACGCCTCGCCGGAAGACAACGCGACAACCGGTAGACCGTAGCCCCGACCGGATACTGTCGGCTGCAACAGCCCCACGCCAGGCTGACTTAGCCCGCCTTCACATTTTCGGCGAAATTTGTAAAAAACATGTCGGCGTTTTTCTTGGCGACGCCGTCGATGAGGCGGGCGCCCAGTTGAGCGATCTTGCCGCCGACGTTGGCCTCGACATCGTAGGACAGCAACGTGCCGCCGCCCTCGCCCTCGCTCAGTCGCACCACCGCGCCGCCCTTGGCGAAGCCAGCGATGCCGCCCTCGCCGGAACCGCTGATCTTGTAGCCGTTGGGCGGGTCGAGATCGCTCAGTTCGACATTCCCCTTGAACGTCGCCGAGACCGGCCCGACCTTCAGTTTGACGACGGCCTGAAAACCGTTCTCGCCTGACCTATCAAGGCTCTGGCAGCCGGGAATGCAGGCCTTCAGCACCTCGGGATCGTTCAATTTGGCCCAAACGGTCTGGCGGTCAGCGGCAAGGTTCACCTCGCCCTTCATGGTCATGGCCATCGAATTTCCTGTCGAAAAAAGTTGTGCGGGGCGGCTCGCGAGCGCCAAGGACCGCTTGATAACCGCAATTTTGCCGGCGCGCCACCGCTTTGTCGCACATTGGCGCGCCCGCTTGGACACCCATGCGACAGGCCCGGCAAACTCCTGAAATTTGAAAGTTGTGCTGCCCGTTGACCATTTCCGAATTGAAAACTGGCATTCGTGGCAGGAAGCAAAGTAAGCTAAAAACAACGCAATTGCAGGAGGACCGAATGCCCCTGATTCGGGTTGGCGAGGTCAATTTCAACGTCGAGGTTGAGGGGCCGTTCAAGGCGCCGTTCCTCATGTTGTCCAATTCGCTCGGTACACATTATCACATGTGGGACCAGCAAATGACTGATTTCACAAAACAATTTCGCGTCATCCGCTATGATTCCCGCGGCCATGGACGCAGCCACGCGGACGAAGGCCCCTATTCCATTGCCAGCCTTGGCCGTGACGCCCTCGCGATCATGGACGCCCTTGGCGTCACCCGGGCGCACTGGGTTGGCCTGTCCATGGGCGGCATGGTCGGCCAGTGGATTTTGGTGAACGCACCGCACCGCGTCGAACGCGCTGTGCTCGCCAACACCGGCGCCCAGATGGGATCGCCCGATCTGTGGAACAGCCGCATTCGCGCCGCCAAACAATCCGGCATGGCGGCGCTGACGGAGGCCACCATCGCGCGCTGGTTTACCAAGGAGTTTCGCCACGCCAACCCGCAAGCGGTGGCCCGCGTGACAGCCATGCTGCACGCCACTCCGCCGCAAGGTTATGCCGCCTCCTGCGCCGCCATCCGCGACATGGACCAGCGCGAAGCCATCCGCAACATCCAGAAACCCGTACTCGTCGTCATCGGTCGCAACGACCCGGCGACGCCGCCCGCGCTGGGCAAACTGATCGCCCAGTCCATCGCTGGCGCCCGCACCGTCATGCTCAACGCTGCGCACCTCTCCAACATTGAAGACGCCGAAAATTTCACCCGCGTCGTGCTGGATTTTCTGAATGGCAAGGAAGTAACCCAACCGCCGCGACGCGAACGCGCGCCGCCGGTGGCGAGCCCCCAGGCCGCGCCGAAAAAGGCTGCATCCAGTAACACCGCGCCGAACCCGCCGACCGCCAAAAAAATCGCCAAACAACCCGTCAGAAAAACGGCGAAGAAACTGGCTGCGAAGAAACCACCTGCGAAGAAACCCGCTGCGAAAAAATTGGCTGCGAAAAAGCCAGCGCCAAAAACCGCCGCCAGCAAAGCGGCTGGCAAAAAGGCCAGCGGCGCCAAGTCCGCCAGCAAAAAGTCCGCCAGCAAAAAGCCGCCGGCGAAAAAATCCGGCGCTAAAAAACCCGGCGTCAAAAAACCCGGCGTCAAAAAAACCGCCGCGAAACGCCGGTCGCGCTGATGGCGGCGGACGACCGCCAAGCCATGCGCCACGCCAAAGGGATGCGCCAGCGCCGTAAAGGGCTCGGCGAAGCGCAAGCGGTGTTTGACGAACTGAGCGTATAAGCCACACCGCCGCTGCGTTTGGCATTTCTGAAAATTGCGATAGGTCTGGGAGAGGCCGCGTCGTGATTCCGCCAATTGTCGGCGGGCGTTGCCGCGAGACCCGCGAGACCCGCGAGATCCGCAAGACCCGCAAGGCGCGATGGAAAACTTTCTGCAACAACTCATCAACGGCCTGACCCTGGGCTCCATCTATGGATTGATCGCCATCGGTTACACCATGGTTTTCGGCATCATCGGCATGGTCAACTTCGCCCATGGCGATGTGTTCATGCTTTCCGGCTTTATTGCGCTCACTCTCTTTCTGGCGTTGACGCAAATACTCGGCATGACCTCGCTGCCGCTGGTGTTTCTGATCGTTCTGCTGGGCGCGATGATGTTGACGGGTTTGTGGAGCTGGAAGATCGAGCGCCTCGCCTATCGTCCGCTGCGCGGCTCGTTTCGACTGGCGCCGCTGATTTCCGCCATCGGCATGTCGATCTTTCTGTCGAACTTCGTGCAGGTGGCGCAAGGGCCGCGCAATCAATCGTCGCCCGGACTATTCACCGACCTCATACGCCTCACTGAGGGTCCGTTCGCGGTGACGATTTCCTACAAGCAGATTGTCATCATGGCTGTCACTGCTGTGTTGCTCGCCCTGTTCTGGTTTCTCGTTCAGAAGACGGCTTTGGGCCGCGCCCAGCGCGCCTGCGAGCAGGACCGCAAGATGGCGGCGCTGCTCGGCATCGACGTCGACAAAACCATCTCCATCACGTTTGTGCTGGGCGCCGCACTCGCCGCCGTCGCCGGCACGCTCTACATGGTTTATTACGGCGTGCTGAATTTCAATGACGGCTTTGTGCCGGGTGTCAAAGCCTTCACCGCCGCCGTTCTCGGCGGCATTGGCTCGCTGCCGGGCGCCGTTCTCGGTGGCTTGCTCATCGGCCTCATCGAAACCTTCTGGGCGGCGTACTTCTCCTCCGATTACAAGGATGTCGCCTCGTTCTCGATCCTCGCCATCACCCTCATTTTCATGCCTTCGGGCTTGCTCGGGCGGCCCGAAGTCGAGAAAGTGTGACGATGCCGGGAGCGCACGGCCCACCAACCAGCCTCCCTGCCAGCGAGCGTTCGATAGCCGCACCCCTCCGCATACTCGGCAACGCGCTGGGCGCAGCGGCGGTCGCCGCGCTGCTGGCGTTCCCCATCCTGGCGTTTCGCCTCGAACAGGATAGCGCCAACCGTCTTGTGCTTGGCGCACGCTGGTCGTGGGTGCTCTATGCGGCCGCCGCGGCGTTCGCTTTGAGCCTGCTTGCAAGCGCACGCGGCGCCTGGGCTCGCCGCGCGCCAACATCGCAGCCGCCGCGCCTCTCGATCGGCGTCGCCACAGCGCTGAAACCCTGGCTGGCGCGTGCCACCGTAGCGGCGCTGTTTGCTTTCCCGCTGGTCATGCTGTGGCAACTGGGACCGCAAGGCTCGCTCAAGTGGATCAACAATTACGGCGTCCAGATTCTCATCTACGTCATGCTCGGCTGGGGTCTCAACATCGTCGTTGGCCTCGCCGGTCTGCTCGATCTGGGCTACGTCGCGTTCTACGCGGTCGGCGCCTACTCCTACGCGCTGCTGTCAACGACGTTTGGCTTGTCGTTCTGGCTGTGCCTGCCGCTGGCCGGAATCCTCGCCGCGTTCTGGGGTGTGCTGCTCGGCTTTCCCGTGTTGCGTCTGCGCGGCGATTATCTGGCCATCGTCACCCTCGCCTTCGGCGAGATCATTCGCCTCGTGCTGATCAACTGGACGGAATTTTCCAACGGCTATGCTGGCATTTCCTCGATACCGCGCATCACCTTCTTCGGTATTCCCTTCACCGCCGATGACAATGGTTTCGCCGCGCGCCTGGGGCTGGAATTTCAGCCCATTCACCGCACCATTTTCCTGTTCTATCTCATTTTGTGTCTGGCGTTGCTGACCTACTTCGTCACCCTGCGGCTGCGCCGGCTGCCGCTCGGCCGCGCGTGGGAAGCGCTGCGCGAGGATGAAATCGCTTGCCGGGCTCTCGGCATCAACACCGTCAACACCAAACTGACGGCGTTTTCGCTGGGCGCCATGTTCGGTGGCTTCGCCGGATCGTTCTTCGCCGTGCGACAGAATTTCGTCAGCCCCGACAGTTTCACCTTCATCGAAAGCGCCACCATCCTCGCCATCGTCGTGCTCGGCGGCATGGGCTCGCAGGTTGGCGTCGCGCTGGCCGCCATCGCCATGGTCGGCGGCACCGAAATCCTGCGCGAACTGGATTTCCTCAAGACATGGTTTGGCGCCGATTTCGATCCGGCGCGCTACCGTATGCTGATCTTCGGTTTCGCCATGGTCGGCATGATGTTGTGGAAGCCGCGCGGCCTTGTGTCGACACGACAGCCGACAATATTTCTCAAGCGCAAGACGCCTGTGGCAGCCGACCTCGTCGCCCAGGGCGAGCCATGAGCGCGCTGCTCGCCGTCGAGCACTTGACCATGCGGTTCAGCGGGCTTGTCGCTGTCGATGACCTGTCCTTCGAGGTCGCTCGCGGCGACATCACCGCGCTGATTGGCCCCAACGGCGCTGGCAAAACCACCGTATTCAATTGCATCACCGGTTTCTACAAACCGACGCAGGGCCGTCTTGCCTTCGCCCGCAACGGCGAATTGCAACGCGCCGCGATCCAGAGCGTGACGCAATCCGGTCGCCACAACATTGGCGATCTGTTTCTGCTCGAGCGCATGGCCGATCACGAGATCGCGCGCCGCGCCGGCGTCGCCCGCACCTTCCAGAACATTCGCTTGTTTGGCGGCATGACCGTGCTTGAAAATCTTGTCGTCGCCCAGCACAACGCCCTGACGCGCGCTTCGGGGTACTCGATTTTCGGACTGCTCGGCCTGCCCAACTGGCGCGCTGCGGAGCGTCACGCCATCGAGCGCGCGCAACAATGGCTGGAGCGCATCGGCCTGCTCGACCGCGCCGATGACGCGGCGGCACAGTTGCCTTACGGCGACCAGCGACGCCTCGAAATTGCGCGCGCCATGTGCACCGGTCCCGTCCTGTTGTGTCTGGACGAACCTGCCGCCGGCCTCAACCCGCGCGAAAGCGCCGAACTCAGCACCCTCTTGCGTTCGATCCGCGATACCGACGGCGTGTCGATCCTGCTCATCGAGCACGACATGTCCGTCGTCATGCAGATATCCGATCATCTCGTAGTGCTCGACTACGGCCGCAAAATTTCCGATGGCGCGCCGGATTTCGTCCGCAACGATCCCAAGGTGATCGCCGCCTATCTCGGCGTCGAGGAAGACGAGACGGCGGAGGCCGAAAAGCTCGCAGCGCAAGGCGGGCGCGCATGAGCGGCGTGAGCGACATAAGCGGCATGAGCGGCTTGAGCGACATAAGCAGCATGAGCGGCGAGCGCAAAATCGGTGCGCCGCTGCTCAGCGTGCGCGGTGTCGAAGCCTTCTACGGCGCCATCGCCGCGTTGAAGGGCGTCGACGTCGAGGTCAACGAAGGCGAAATCGTCACGCTGATCGGCGCCAACGGCGCCGGCAAATCAACCTTGATGATGACGGTCTTCGGCAACCCGCGCGCGCGGCGTGGCCAAATCCTGTTCGCCGGGCGCGACATCACAGCCCTGCCCGCGCACGCCATCGCCCGACTTGGCATCGCGCAATCGCCAGAGGGTCGTCGCATTTTTCCGCGCATGAGCGTGCGCGAGAATTTGCAGATGGGGGCCGCCATCGCCGACCCCAAACATTTCGCCGACGATCTCGAACGCGTCTTCGCCATCTTCCCGCGCCTGAAGGAGCGCGAAACGCAACGCGGCGGCACCCTGTCTGGCGGCGAGCAACAGATGCTCGCCATTTCGAGAGCGCTGATGAGCCGCCCGCGCCTGCTGTTGCTGGATGAACCCTCGCTCGGCCTCGCGCCGCTCATCGTCAGGCAAATCTTTGCAACCATCCGCGATCTCAATCGTCGCGAAGGGCTGACGGTTTTTCTCGTCGAGCAGAACGCCTTCCACGCCTTGCGTCTGGCCGATCGCGCCTATGTGCTGGTCAACGGCGTGGTAACCATGAGCGGCGCTGGCGCTGAATTGCTGGCGCGGCCGGAAGTGCGCGCTGCCTATCTCGAGGGAGGCCACTAAGATGAGTGTGCCCGCGCTGCTGGCCGAGCCCTCGCAAGCCACGCTCATCTGGCTGGCGACAACCGTTGTGCTTGGCGGCCCCGCCGCGTTCGCCGCCGGCGCCGCCGTGGCGCGACGCTGGAAAGGCCTGGCGTTGACAACCTTTTACGCCGCGCTGATCGCCGCCGCGACGTGCTTTTTGAGCTATGCGCTGTTTGGCGTTGTGGCGGTTTCCCTGCAAAACCTTGGCGCTTCCATTGGCAGCGCCGATTGGCTCTCCGCCAGCTTCGAACTGTCAGTGTGGGCGGCGGGTTTTGTGGCGCTGGCCGGGCTTGCCGGCCTCGGCTGGCGCATCACCCGCGCCCGTTGCATGGGCGCCCAGTACGGTTTCGAAAATCCGCGCGACGGCTAAACTGAGCCCGGCTGAACTGAGCCCGTGACACACGCGCAAAAAACCGTCATTCTGCCGCAAGCTGCGGGCGCGGGGTGTCCGGAAAGCGGGAGAGCGCAAATGAAAAAACATCAGAATTACGCGGCAGGGATTTACGCAATCGCCGCGATCGCAGGATTAGGCCTTGGCGCGGCGCAGGCGCAGGTGAAAATTGGCGTCGCCGGTCCGATCACCGGGCCAAGCGCCGCCACCGGCGCGCAAATGAAGAACGGCGTCGAGCAAGCCGTCGAGGACATCAACGCCGGCGGCGGCATCCTCGGCCAAAAAATCACCGTCACCATCGGCGATGACGCCTCCGACCCCAAGCAGGGCGTTTCCGTCGCCAACAAGTTCGTCGGCGATGGCGTCAAATTCGTCATGGGCCACTACAATTCAGGCGTCTCGATTCCCTCCTCCGAGGTGTATCAGGAAAACGGCCTGCTCCAGATTACGCCGGCCTCGACAAACCCGACTTTCACCGAGCGCAAGATGTGGAACGTGTTCCGCACCTGCGGTCGTGACGACCAGCAGGGCGCCGTCGCCGCCGATTACATCGCAACCAAACTCGCCGGCAAGAAAATCGCCATCGTTCACGACAAGACGACCTATGGGAAGGGCTTGGCCGACGAAACCAAGAAGGGCATGAACGCCAAGAAAATCACCGAGGTCCTCTATGACGGCGTCAACACCGGCGAGAAGGACTACTCGGCAGTGGTCTCAAAAATCAAGCAATCCGGCGCCGACGTCGTGTTCTTCGGCGGGCTTTACACCGAGGGTGGCCTGCTCGTGCGGCAGATGCGCGACGCTGGCGTCAAGGCCGTGCTGATGGGCGGCGATGGACTGGCGGCAGCCGAATTCGGCAGCGTCGGCGGCCCCGGCGTTGAAGGCACCTTGATGACGTTTGGCCCCGACCCGACGAAAAAACCGGCGGCCGCCGCCGTGGTTGCAAAATTCAAGGCCAAGAAAATCGATCCGGAAAGCTACACGCTGTACAGCTACGCCGCCATTCAGGTGATGAAGCAGGCGGCGGAACAGGCCAAATCCCTTGACCCGAAAAAGGTCGCCGAAGCCATGCACTCCGGCATGACCTTCGACACGGTGATCGGCAAGTTCTCCTACAACGCCAAAGGCGACCGCAACGACGCCGATTACGTGGTTTATCTGTGGAAGAAGGCCGCCGACGGCAAGCTGGTTTACGAACAGATGTGAAAGATGAACGACGGCGAGTGACGGTAATAAATCTGCTCGCCTGCCCAAGCTGGGTGCGTTGAAGGGAGCCACGTCCCAATGATCGAGTGCAGGGCACATCCAAAATCTGGAGTGCCTTGCCGGTCAATAAGATTTCGGGCTTTAGGCATTCATAGGTGGCTTCGCCAAACCAAGACGGGTCACTTCCGCATCCTCAGGGTTGTTTCGGTGGCATTGTGTTTTGAATTTTTACCTATGGTTTCCCACTCTCAAATTCTCGATTTAAATTTTCCAATCGAAAAAGAATTTAAAAAATCAGTTTCCGATGTTGCCTCTTTTAGAAACACTTGGTCGCCCGGACCGACGAAAATCGTGACATCAGATTTCCAAAATATTTTGGGTTCTCACTCGCCGAACGATTTCAAATTGTTTCTTGAAAAGACATGTGAAATTAAGAAGTCAGTAGACGAAAATATCAAGCTGCAAATGTGCTTTATCACTGGATTGAAATTAAAAAATCTGGATTCAAGATTTTGGTTCAACGACTTTCTGGCATTTGACTTTATGTATTCCAATGATTGGAGGGAAATTACCAGCGTTACAATCGTCGTTGGATACAGAGGTTTTTAGTTTTCATGCTGTCAGTCCACCCCTCACCACAATTCCCGGCTCGCCCGTTTCGCCCCTTCCACCAGCGCTTCAAACTTCGCCCACACAATTTCGTCGACGATCTCAGGCGGCTCGCCGGGATACATCGTTGAGGCGAAACCGCAGTCGGCGCTGGCGATGACGCGCTCGCGTCCGACAATACCTGCCAGTTTGACGATGCGCTCGGCGACGAGGTCGGGATGCTCGACCAGCAGCGAGGCCTGCGTGATGCAGCCCGGCAACAAAAATTTTCCGTCCGGCAGCTTGACGCTTTCCCACACGCGCCACTCGTGCTCGTGACGCGGGTTGGCCATCTCGAAGGAATAATACGCGGCCTTGATGGTGACGATGAGATCGGCGAGATGCTGCATCTCCATGTCGTGCAGGCGCGGCCCGATGTTGATGCCGTAGCAGGTATGATGGCGCACCCGTTCGGCCGGAATATTGCGCAGCGCGTGGTTGAGCGCCTCGATGCGCCGCTTCGCCCAGCCGCGCGAATCCTCCACGCTGTGCGACGGCGTCAGCATGTAATGCATCGCCAGACGGGGATCATCGATCTGCACGCAGAATCCCGCCGCCACAATCGCCTCATATTCGACGCGCAACGCTTCGGCGATTGCGTGAACGTGTTCTTCGTCGGTTTTATAAAAGCGGTTTTCCATCAGCCCCGCGCAACTAGACGGCGACACGGACGGCATGAAGACATCAAGCGGATCGCGTCCCGCCAACGCCGCTTTGAGGTTGGCGATATCCTCGCGCAATTCATCCTGCCCGACATAGGTGATCGCAGAAGTGCAGGCCCAGCGCTGTGGCGCGGAGCCCGAGTGCGCGCCGCCCTTGTAGAATGTCGGAA
>JAYTTW010000179.1:0-1669 GCA_043744855.1 Hyphomicrobiales bacterium | reverse complement strand
CGAGGCGCTTGGCCTCATCGGCGAGAAGCTGGGATTACAGGGCTGGTTCTGGGAAGCCGTCGCTGCCGCCAATGAGCAAATGCCGGTTGTCGGTTTCGTCATCGTTAGCCTGTTCGCGGTGGCGGCGTTGATATCCATCGCCTGGTGCAAGCTTGCCAGGCTCGACCCGACGCCGATCGGGCGGTAAATTCAGACCTCGTCCGCTCAAGCCCTTTACGACGCGCGCATGCTGTGATCGTCTGTGCGTCTATCAGGGAGAGAAACATGAACCGCACGAGCGCGATTGCGCGAAAAACCCTTTGTATCATGGCGCTCGCGTTATCTTGCGCAATTGCCTCGCCAGCCGGCGCGCAAGGCGTGCTCGATGACTGGGCGAAGGTCGCGCTGCCGCCCGCCCCGGCGCTGAAATCCGCGTCAGTTGATCCTAAAACGACGGCGTTGCTGCTGTTCGATTTCACCACGCAGACCTGTTCGCAAGAGCGACGCCCGCGTTGCGCCGCCTCCATGCCGGGGATGAAGAAGCTGCTGGAAGACGCGCGCGCCCGCGGGATGTTTGTGGTTTTCTCCGTCGCCCTTCCCAACACTGGCGAGAAGGACATGATGCCGCAGATCGCGGTCAGGCCGGGCGAGCCGGTGTTGCCGTCGCTGGGGCCGGACAAATTCATCAACAGCGACTTTGAAAAAATGCTGAAGGACAAGGGCGTGCAGACAATCATTCTCAATGGCACCGCAGCGCAATCGACAGTGCTGCATACGGGTGGCGAGGCGGCGCTGCGCGGTTTCAATGTCGTTGTGCCCATCGACGGCATGTCATCGAATGATGCGTTTGCAGAACTCTATACTGCGTTTCACCTCACCACCGCCGCACGCATCGCCGACAAGGTGACGCTGACGCGCGTCGACATGATCACCTACAAATAACCAGCAACGAACAGGTGTTTCCATGGCGATCTCAGCAATCCCACGGGTGACGCGAAAAACATCAAGGCCGCATTGCTCTGGCAACAACAAGGCGGCCGGAGCGGCTTACGACGAGAAGGCGGCCAGGCGCTCATGGGAAGAAATGACGGCGTTTTTCAGGGAGACGCTGGGGTAAATCCTGGAGCGCGATTGACTTGACGCGGCGCGCGCTCTAGCCCGCCTCTATGTCCAGTTCATCTCAAAACCCGCAACCCGCAACCGCAATCCTCTCCGGCCTGCGCGACCTTGCGCCCGCCTACGACGTCATTTTTTGCGATGTCTGGGGCGTGGTGCACAATGGCAAGCAGCCCTTCAGCGATGCCTGCGCCGCCTTGCGGCGTTTTCGCGAGGAGCGCAACGGAATCGTGGTGCTGGTTACCAACGCGCCGCGACCCAACCCGCCGGTGCGCGAGCAGCTCGACCGCCTCGGTGTGCCGCGCGAGGCGTTCGACGATATCGTCACATCCGGCGACGTGACTCTGGCGCTGATCGCCAGACACGGGCTGGCGCCGCTGCATCACATAGGACCGGAACGCGACAACGTGCTGTTCTCGATCCTCGCCACACAGACGGGCCTCAACCCGCCGCGCGTCGCGCTCAGGGACGCGAGTTACGTGGTCTGTACCGGCCTGTTCGACGATGATACCGAAAAGCCTGAAGACTATGATGCAACGCTCACCGCGATGCGGGCGCGCAATCTCGAGTTTAT
>JAYTTW010000178.1:0-6394 GCA_043744855.1 Hyphomicrobiales bacterium | reverse complement strand
AGCATGAAACTGCGGCGCAAACTCGCAGGATGGGATACAAAATATCTCGCAAGCCTGCTCAACCACTCAGGCCGTTAACTTGGATTCGTTGCCCTGTGGATCACCCGCTCAGATCATGGCGAGGCCGCCGTTGACGTGTAGCGTCTGCCCGGTGACGTAGCCCGCTTCGCGGCTTGCCAGATAGACGGCGGCTGCGCCAATGTCGGCGCCGGCGCCGAGCCGACCCTGAGGAATGCCGCGCAGGATCGCCTCTTTCTGTTTGTCGTTGAGCGCAGCCGTCATTGGACTTTCAATAAAACCCGGCGCGATGCAGTTGACGGTGATGCCGCGACTGGCGATCTCGGCGGCGAGCGACTTCGACATGCCGATCATGCCGGCTTTCGAAGCGGCGTAGTTGGATTGCCCGGGGTTGCCGGTGACGCCGACAATCGAGGTGATCGAGACGATCCGTCCGAAGCGGCGTCGCGTCATGCCGCGCAGCGCCGCGCGTGACAGACGGAATGCCGACATCAGGTTGACGTTGAGCACACGCTCAAAGTCTTCGTCCTTCATGCGCAGGATCAGGCCATCGCGAGTAATGCCGGCGTTATTGATGAGAATATCGATTGGCCCCATGGCAGCCTCGGCTGCCGGAACCAGCGCGTCCGTCGCCGCAGCGTCGGAAAGATCGCACGGCACGACGTGCGCGCGTTCGCCAAGTTCGTCGGCCAGCGCCTGCAAATTTTCCGCGCGGGTGCCGGATAGCGCCACACTTGCGCCCTGCGTGTGCAGCGCGCGGGCGATGGCGCTGCCCAATCCGCCCGAGGCGCCGGTGACGAGCGCATGCAGCCCGGTCAGGTCAAACATTGTGGTCTCCTAAGTGCAGCAAGCCTCTAGCTGCGCACGAGTGATTTGTAGGTTTCGACGTCAGCCGGGGCGCCAATCGCCATGCCGTGCGCTGCCGCTGCGATGCGTTTGACGAGGCCGGTCAGAATTTTACCCGCGCCAAGTTCGTAGAAGTTGGTGACGCCTTGATCGGCCATGAACAGCACAGATTCGCGCCAGCGCACTGTGCCGGTGACCTGCTCGACAAGGCGGCGGCGG
Source organism: Hyphomicrobiales bacterium (assembly GCA_043744855.1). GTDB lineage: Bacteria > Pseudomonadota > Alphaproteobacteria > Rhizobiales > Beijerinckiaceae > Terripilifer. The sequence continues at coordinate 5,311 of JAYTTW010000178.1, read as the reverse complement.
ATGTCGGCGGGATCGGTGACCGGCTGCGCCAGCACGTTGGCGATGAGCGGTGTGCAGGGCGTGCGGATATCGACGCTTTCGAGCGCGCTTGCCATGGCCTCTGCGGCAGGCGCCATGAGCGCGCAATGGAAGGGCGCTGATACGGGCAACGCAATGGCGCGTTTGGCGCCGGCTGCTTTGGCAAGCTCCATCGCCTTTTCCACAGCAGCCTTTGTGCCGGACAGGACAAACTGTCCACCGCCATTGTCATTGGCAATCTGACAGACGGCGGCATCCCAATGAAACAACCTCGCCGCTTCGGTAGCGACCGCGGCGAGGGGTCCAAACTCCATGCCGAGAATCGCCGCCATGGCGCCTTCGCCGACGGGAACCGCCGCCTGCATCGCCTCGCCGCGCTGGCGCAGCAGTCGCGCAGCGTCGGCAAGCCGCAACGATCCCGCCGCCGCAAGCGCGGAATACTCGCCGAGCGAATGACCGGCCACGAATTTTGCATCTCTGGCCAAATCAAGTCCGGCTTCCGCCTCAAGCACGCGCAGCACCGCCAGGCTCACCGCCATCAACGCCGGTTGCGCATTGCGGGTGAGCGTCAGCTCCGCCTCGGGTCCCTCAAACATGAGGCTCGACAGTTTTTGCGACAGCGCATCGTCGACCTCAGCGAACACTCTGCGCGCCGGCTCGAACGCTTCGGCAAGCGCCTTGCCCATGCCTGGCGTCTGCGACCCCTGGCCCGGAAAGACGAATGCGTTGGCCATGGCCCAAAACCCCTGGATAGCGCCTTCGCGCTTGCCTACCTAAGAGCGCTGACCCAAGGATTGCAAGTTTGGCCCACAACTTCGATGTTGATTGGCGCGGCGACGCAGCTTTCGACGTTGCAATAGCTGTGCAGGGCCGCGACAGTTGCCGCAACGATTCGCACCCACCGAGGTTTCATGAGCGCCGTTCCCGGTCGATCCTGCGGCGACTGCAACATGTGTTGCATGGCGCTGGATATCATCGAACTCAAAAAAATGGCTGGACCGCTGTGCGGGCAATGGTGCGGCGGCGGCTGCCAGATTTATGCCACTCGCCCGCAGGTGTGCCGCGACTTTGAATGCAACTGGCTGACCGAGCGTGACGTGCAAACCACCCTGAAACCCAATCGGGTCGGCACGATCCTGATGATCGATCCAGACAGCGACGAGTATCAGGCCGTGTGCGACCCGAAAAAACCTCAGGCGTGGCGGCATCCCCTCGTGTTCAAGCACCTCCTGGCGAAAGCCCGCGAAGGCCATGTCGTCGTCGCCAAGGCGGGTCTCTATTCGTGGCGCGTTTATGCGACGGGCGAAACCGCGCCGTGCACCTGAGCAGCTTCAGTCGCCTGCATAGGTCCGCGCCAACCGCACAAAGCCTTCCACGTCGACTTCCTCGGCCCGCTTTGAGGGATCGATGCCGGCTTTCGCCAGCAACTCTTGCAAGGGGGACCCCTTCACAGGCAACGCCTTCAAAGATTGCCGCAGCATCTTGCGGCGCTGGCCGAAGGCGGCCCGCGTCACGGCCGCCAGCGCTTTGGCGTCGCACGCCAGCGGCGCGACGCGCGGCAGCAACTCGACGACGCAAGAGGTTACCTTGGGCGGCGGCGTAAAGGCCGCAGCCGGCACGTCGAAAAGAATGCGGGCCTCAGTCCGCCATCCCGCCAGAACGCCAAGCCTTCCATAGTCGGCGCGTTGTTGCGGAGTTGCGACGATGCGTTGCGCGACCTCGCGCTGAAACATCAGCGTCATGCGATCAAACCACGGTGGCCACGGCTCGCTTTCCAGCCACCCGGCAAGCAACGCGGTGCCGACATTGTAGGGCAGGTTGGCGCAGATACGCACTGGCCCTGTCGCACTGGCGCGAGCCAGACGCGCCAGATCGAGGCGCAAGGCGTCGCCTTCAACGATTTCAAGCCGCCCTGGGTAGGCCTGGCCAATGCGCTCCAGCGCCGGGAGACAGCGCGCGTCTGTCTCAATCGCAACGACACGTTCGGCGCCTTGCGACAGCAACGCCCGCGTCAACCCGCCGGGGCCCGGGCCGACTTCGACGACAGTGACGCCGGCCAGTGGCCCCGCCGCGCGGGCAATTTTCGCCGTCAGGTTTAGATCAAACAGAAAATTTTGGCCCAATGCGCGTTTTGGCGCGAGGCCGAACTCTTCGACCACCTCGCGCAGCGGCGGCAGCCCATCGCCGGCGCTCACGGACTGGCGCCCACCCGGCTTGCGAGTTGACCCGCCAGATCCAGCGCCGCCAACAAACTGGCGGGATTGGCGAGCGCCTTTCCGGCGATGTCGAAGGCAGTACCGTGATCGGGCGAGGTGCGCACGAATGGCAGACCCAAGGTCGTGTTGACGGCGCTATCGAACGCCAGCGTCTTGATCGGAATCAAGGCCTGATCGTGATACATGCAGATCGCCACGTCATAGCGCTGTCGCGCCGCCTGGTGGAACATCGTGTCCGGCGGCAGCGGGCCGCGCGCATCAATGCCCTCGTTGCGCAACTGTGCGACAGCAGGCGCAATGATCTCGATGTCTTCACGTCCCATCGAGCCGGATTCTCCGGCATGCGGATTGAGCCCGGCGACGGCCAGGCGCGGCGCATCGATGCAGAACCTGGTGCGCAGATCCTGCGCCACAATGCGGGCGGTCTCAACAATGCCGCGAGTCGTCAGTTCAGCGATGGCGCGCGCCAGCGAAACATGCACCGTGACTGGAACGACCGCGAGGTGCGGCGACCACAGCAGCATGACCGGCGTGAGGCGGCCGCAATTCCAGTAGCGCTCGGCCAGCTCGCCCAGCCATTCCGTGTGGCCGGGATGGCGAAACCCGGCGCGATAAAGCACATCTTTGGCGATCGGATTGGTGACGAGGGCGCTGGCCTCCCCGGCGCGCACCAGCACCACCCCGCGCTCGATCGATTCAAGTGTTGAGGCGGCGTCCGCAGGCTCCGGACGTCCGGGCTCGCCGCGCGCTGTGGCCTGCAACGCCACAACGGGCAGGGCGCGCTCAAACACCTGCGCCGCCGCTGCCGGCGATGTTATCTCGATAGCCACATCAAGGCCCAACAGGCGAGCGTGACGCTGCAAATGATCGGGGTCGCCAAGCACAAAAAAAGGTTGCGTCGCAAGCCCGCGCGCCAGCCATGCGCGCATCGAAATCTCAGCCCCGATGCCGGAAGGATCGCCCTGCGTGAGCGCCAGCGCCGCGCTATCCCCGCGAGCCCGCGTTTGCATGGCGGCGTCTCCGCACGTTACTTGCGAACAATGATCGCCTTGCGGCGGACGTCTTCATAGAGCCGGCGCGATTCCGATGAAAGGCGCTTGTCGACCATGCCGGTGCGCGTGGCGTCCGCCGCAGCCGTATCTTCGCGGTTTGTCTTGCTGCACACGGCGAGCATGTCGAACCCCTGCTGGCTGCGGCCGGGCGTCGTCAAATGGCCGACTGGCGTGCTGTCGAGCACCTTCCGCAACTGCTCGTTGACTGCCGAGGAGGAACGCGTGACAGGCGCGGCGATCAGCGCATCCCGCGTGCTGCGCACAAGCTCGACGCCGGTTTCGCAATCGGTGAATTTGGCGCGCAAAGCCTGCGCATCGCGAAGGCGCCCTTGCAGGATCGCGCCGGTCGCGTTGTTGGGGACCACCAGCGTCACCTGCCGCACGCTGTATTCGTTGGCGCGCGCCTTGCCCTCGCGCGCCAGTTCGTTGCGCACGTCGCTCTCGCTGACTTCGAGCGTGCGATTGAGGGCGCGCACGTAGCTATGCCACGCCGAATCAGCTTTCCATTTTTGTTTGATCTGGTCTTCGGTGACGCCGGCGCGCTGCAGCGATTGCAGCAACTGGCTGGGCTCCATTTTCAGTTCGCGGGCGCTCTGGGAAAGCGCGAAGCCGATGTCGCCCTCCGTCGGATTGATTTTGAATTTGGTGGTCTCGATGAGCTTGAGGCGCGCCTCAAAAATGGATTCCAGCGCCGCCTCTCGCGTCGCCGGCTTGCGCAGCACACGAAGCATTCGCTCGTGCTGTTCAATGTCGACATTGGTGACGGGGTCATCGTTTACCGACGCGACGACGCTCTGCGCTGCGGCGGGCGCGCTCGATGCGGCGAAAAGTCCCAAGGAAAGGACGCCGAAGCTGGCGAGCGCAAGTACGAATTGAAGCGTCTTCATCGCGGAACCCATTCAAGTTTATAGCGCTGTTCAGCGCGCGCAAATTTGGTGCGCTGTTCAGCGCGTTGAGGCGGTCAGGCCGTCCTGATACCGCACTTCGGCCAGCGACGACTGCAAATTGGTTTCGCCCAGCGTCCGCAATTGCAGACTGACAAGGACTTTCTGGTTGCGGACAGGCACGCCGGCCCCGTTGTCCTGATAGGCCGACGAATAGTTGATCGAAAACGTCGTGCACTCGTCAATATAGCCCAGACCGAAGCCGATACCGGCGAGCGTGTACTGCCCGGTGCGACCAATCACCAGCGGGGTGTTGTTGTAGAGGTGGCGCGACAGGTCGAAGATGACGCTGCCGGTGGCGTAATAGTTCTCGTTGAACCGGTATTTCATCGCCGCCGAAAGCCCCTCGCGCCGCTTGTCGAAGCCGAGCAGGGGCTGCGCATCGTAGCGGGCGTATTGCAGCGTTGCTTCAAGGTTCTTCCACTTGGCGCTGCCAATCAGGTCGAGGCGCCGCAGCGAATAGTCCTTCTGGTCGAAACGCGCCTTGGCGATGAAAGCGTATTGCGAATTCGGCGATATCGAGAAACGCGTCACCACATCAGAGCGGCGCGTGTCGAGGCCCGAGGAAAGGCCGACGTTGGCGGCATCAGGCGAGGCGTAGGAGTTGCGACCAGCAAGTTGGTAGGACTGTCCGACCATGGCGTTGAGATAGCCGCCATTGGTGAAAGTCATGGTGTACTGCGCGCCATAGTTGACACGGGTGCCGCCCTCAAACCGGTCATAGCCGGAATACTTGTTCCATTGAAACAGGTTGGTGTCGTCGAACACCAGACTCTGCGCGTCCTCATTGACCAGCGACTGCGACGTCGGCTCGTTCGGGCGCACAATGATCTGCGCAATCGGCTCGAAAACGTGGGTCGCCCATTCGTTGGCCATCAGGAAGGGGTAGCGATATTCGATGCCCGCGCCCGGCACAAGACTGCCGCGCCACGCCGCTTGCTGGTTGCCAAAGAAAGCTGCCTGGGTGAGGTTGTCGATGATCGAATTTGGCAAAGCCGGATTGGGCGCCACTGCTGGCGGCGCCACAAACGTCATAGCTCCCGTTTTATCGACATTGAGCAACACGCCGCTGGCGTGCGCA
>JAYTTW010000177.1:0-24269 GCA_043744855.1 Hyphomicrobiales bacterium | reverse complement strand
TCAGCCAGCGGCACGGTCAGTTCGAATTGCTGGCCGACATAGCGCAGGTCGGCAGCAAAAGTCAGCGAGACGCTCTCCTGATCGCAGCCTGCATCGGCCATGGCGGAAAGGGCTGCTTGCGACAGGGCTCCGACGACTTCGTCCACCAGCTGCCAATTCAGCTGATCGAGACGTGCGATCATGCTGTTGGCGAGGTCGATTCGCGGCGGTGTGACCAACGTTCCAAAAGCCGATAGCACACTGGCGTTAGGGGGAAAGATCACGCAGGAACTATCCAGCAGATCGCCGACGGCGCAGGCATGCAGCGGACCTCCGCCGCCGAAAGCGAGTAAGGGAATGTTGCGATAATCGACGCCGCGCTCGGCGGCATGGGACCGCGCGGCAAGCGCCATGGATTCGGATACGATCTGGTAGATGCCGCGCGCAGCCTCTTCGGCAGAAAGTCCGAGTGCCTTGCCAATTCTGGTCAGCTGGTTTCGCGCGGCCTCGACGTCCAGGATCATCTCGCCGCCAAGGAAATTATTGGCGTCGAGAAGGCCGAGCAGCAGATTCGCGTCCGTGACGGTGGGTTCTTCGCCACCGCGCTGATAGCAAACGGGGCCGGGGAACGAGCCGGCGCTCCGCGGTCCAACCCTGAGCAGTCCAAGCTGATCGATGCGGGCAATCGAGCCGCCGCCGGCGCCGATTTCGATCATGTCGACGGAGGGAACGGCGACCGGAAGCCCGCTCCCGGCCTTGAAACGATAGACACGATCGACTTCGAAATGCCCGGTGACAAGAGGCTGATAGTGCTCGATCAGGCAGGCCTTGGCCGTAGTGCCCCCCATGTCGAAGGAGATCATGCGGTCCAGTCCCAGGCGCGCTGCGTAGTGCGCAGCCGCGAGCGCGCCCGCAGCCGGCCCGCTTTCGATCATCCGAACGGGAAAGCTGCCGGCCGTCTTACTGCCGACAACACCACCATTGCTGAGCATGATCAGCGGTTCGCGCTTGATGCCGACTTCGCGCAAGCGCGATCTCAGCATCTGCAGATAGGGCTTTGTGATCGGAATGGCATAGGCGTTCAGTGCCGTTGTGGAAGCGCGGAGATATTCGCGGATCTGCGGCGCAACTTCCGACGACATTGACAAGAAAAGCCGGGGCAGGCGCCTCGCAAGACCTTCTGCGACGCGACGTTCGTTCTCGGGATTTGCATAAGCATTCAGGAGGCAAATGGCGACCGAGGTGACGCGCGCGACTTCCAGCTGCCTGGCGAGAGCGTCGATGCCGGCTTCGTCGGGCTTCCGCAAGACGGTCCCGTTTGCCTGCATCCTCTCGTCGATCGTGAAGGACAGGGACTCAGGAACGATCGGTTCCGGAAAATCGAGTTGCATGTCGAACATGTCGTAGCGCCATTCGTTGCGAATGAGCAGCACGTCGGAGAAGCCCTTTGTCGAGACGAGTGCCGTGGCTCCGCCCTTCCGCTCGATGATCGCGTTGGTCACGACGGTAGTCGCGTGGACCATGAGGCCGTCAATGTCGTGCGGCGTGATCTTCGCCTTGCTAGTGACTTGCTGCACTACCTCGAGAATCCCCTGCAGCAGGTCTTCGTGCGTCGTCAGTGCCTTGCCGACCCATATGTCTCCGCTCGAAGCGTGCAGGACAGCGTCCGTGAAGGTTCCGCCGATATCGACTGCGACCGAATAGGTCATTTTTTCTTTCCAGTTGATGATCTGGCAGAGCCTCTCAAGGAATGGGTGAGCTTTCAAGGCGCTCCGCGCCGGCGTTTCACGTATTGAAACGTCGCGGTTCGGGGCCTGGTTTCAGGTAGTGAAACGAACCAAAACTTATATGGCCTGCAGCGATACCCTTTGACAGACTACTGTCTTGCGATCTGTCATGCTGAGACGTCAAACCATTGAGGCCTATATGTATTCATCGTCCGATCCTCGCTCGAAGCTAGGCGCCGTGAGTTCGACAGCGCTGCCGCCCTTTGCCTTTGCACCCGCAAGTTATTGCCGCTTCTACGGGAAGCCTGCCCATGAGCAGGATGAGAATGGACGCGTATGGTACGCTCGGGCAGCCAACTTCCTCGTGGCCTACACGGAAGCTTCTGCCAACGGCCGCTTCGTAAGAACTCATCAGTTCGATGAGTGGGCGATCCTGAATCCCGACAGGTCGGTTGAACTTGTCATCGAGACTCCACACGGCCAGACTCGCGTCGATCCGTATAGTGTCGCCTTCGTACCGCCCGGTGACAGCACGGTGCACGCGCCGTCAGGTGGGCGATTTGTTCGCCTTTTTTCGGCGAAGTCCGACGATCTCAATGCGAAGTGCGAGAATGCGAACCAGTATTCTGCGTCGCAGCCCAACATTCCGCCATTTCAGGCCTGGCCGGAGCCGAAGGACGGCTGCAAGGTGAGGGTCTACAGTCTTGAAGTCGGCAATGATCCGGGCCGATTTGGCCGCATCTTTCGCTGCACGACCTTGATGATCAATATCCTCGATCCGCGGGTTGGCCCACGCGACACATCGAAACTCTCTCCCCATCACCATGACGATTTCGAGCAAGGGTCCTTGGTGCTCGACGGGGACTATATTCACGACATTCGTTGGCCGTGGACACCCGACATGGCGCTCTGGCGTGACGACCAGCACGAACAATGCGGTGCGCCGTCGCTTGCAGTCATTCCTCCGCCCGCGATTCACACGTCGCGGTGTATCGGGGCGGGGCTCAATCACATGGTGGATATCTTCGCGCCGCCCCGAATGGATTTTTCGCAGAAGGACGGGTGGGTCCTGAACGCGCATGATTATCCCATGCCGGGCGAAGACCGTTGAGGACGGGAAGCAAAGATCGGCGTGTCGTCAGGAGCGCAAAATGAATGCCCGCCCGCACCCCTCCCTGTTTCGACAGCGGCTCATGCGAAATGAGTTGCTGTTGGGTACATTCGTCAAGACACCGGGCAGCCATACAACGGAGTTGGTTGGCAGCCTCGGGTTCGACTTCGTCGTCATCGACGAGGAGCACGCGCCCTTTGATCGCGCGACCATCGATCAGGCGCTGCTCGGCGCGCGCGCATCCGGGACTGCGGGAATCGTCAGGGTCGCGGAAACGTCCCGAGCGAAGATTCTTTCGGTTCTGGACGATGGTGCGACCGGCATCATGGCGCCGCATATGGACAGCGTCGAAAAGGCCCGCGAGGTCGTGGCGGCGTGCCGGTATCGCGGCGGCAAGCGGGGATACTCCAATACAAATCGCGGCGGCTCATTCGGCGGCACGCCCATGTGGACGCATATCGACGAGCGAGATGCGGAAACCACTTTGATCGCGATGATTGAGGACGTGGAAGCGCTCGACGTGATCGACGACATCCTCGCTGTCACGGGACTGGATGCCGTCTTTATCGGGCGCGGCGACCTGACAGCCGTCTATGGCGCCAAGGATTACTCCGATTCAAGGGTTCAAAGCGCAACAAACAGGGTCGTGGAAGCCGCACGTAAGGTCGGGAAACCGGCGTGCCTTCTCGTGTCCGGAGCGGAAGAGGCAACGCACTGGCGTTCGGTCGGGGTGCATACCTTTCTGGTGTCGTCCGACCAGGGTTTTTTAAGGTCGGCCGCACTCAAGACGCGCGTCGAGTTCGATTCAATGACATTGGCGACCACGCGCTCGTCATAGTAAGGGACGCCATGTCGGGACTAGGTCGTGAACCCATAAACAGGATTCACAAGGCCGCGTGATCGTGATTCAAGGTTTCCGAAGGGAGCCTTGCATGAGCCGCTATGACCTGACCGATTTCGAGTGGCGCGTGATTGAGCCGCTGTTGCCGAACAAGCCGAGGGGTGTGCCGAGGGTCGATGACCGGCGGGTGCTCAACGGCATCTTCTGGGTGCTGCGCTCGGGTGCGCCATGGCGCGATCTGCCTGAGCGCTACGGGTCGAGGACGACCTGCTACAACCGCTTCGTGCGCTGGCGACGCGCGAGACGAGTTGATCGGCGTCGCATCCGCTTTGGCCGGTCGCGTGTGCCGACGCGGTCACGGAGTATTCACCGGCATTCGCCGGATGTGGGTAGTGTCTCAGTTTGAAATTATTAGCGAAGACACCGGGAATCGACGTCCGGCCACGAGCGGCGACGGGCGAGCCTGCCTTCGCTGACTCGCCCTCGGCGGGATTATTTTTTCACGGTCGCGATTTGCGACCAGTCTTCCATCTGAACACGGCCGACGAGACTGTATTTGCCGTTCTCCGGCCTGAAGATCGAGGCTTCGCCTTCCTTCACGTCGAACCAGTCCTTGCCGAGGGCATCGCCGATGTTGGGCTTGTGGGTCACGAGAATGTCGTTCTTGCCCTTCTCGGGCGCGTGGCCGAGCATGGTCAGCAGAGCCTTCGCGCGCCGGTTGTTTTCGTCGGGAGACACGACGAGGCCGCCTTCGCTGAGATCAACGCTCTTTTTGATGTCCTTGAAACCCGCCACGACGGCGGTCTCGTAGGCGCGATTGAACTGACTTGTGTAGACTTCGCCGACGGGCACGCCGGCGTCGCGCAGGTTCGCGCCAAACTGCCTGGCCAGATCTTTGCCCTTGTCGTTCAGATTGCGCTGCTTGCTCGTGTCCGCAAGATCGAACGGGTTCGTGTCGGCCTGGTTGGAAAAGGTCGCGCCGTGCCGCACGAGGATCACGAGGCCGCCGCCGCGCAACGCCGACGCTAGCATCTTGAAGTCCGGAGCCGGCATGGATTGCCCAGCCTGGGCCGCAGCGTGGTTCGGCGTGATCACCGACATTCCCAGCGCGACGGCCAGGCTGGCGGCGGGGAACATTCCCCTGAACGCGCGTCTCGATATCATGCTCATGATCTTCATCTCATTGTTTCCGGTGCGCCGAAAGGTCCCGGCGCTTCATGGGCTCACGGTACAAAGACCTCGACTCAAGGCGCGGTCAACGGCGGCGAGATCGCGAACTCCGCAATGCCCTTCAGCACGTATTTCCCCGTGTTGGGCGTGAACTCAGCGATCAGCTTGTTGTAGATCGTCAGGTTCGGCGCGAGCACGAAGAAATTGTTCAAGCCATGCGCCAGGTGCAGATAGGCGATGAACGCCCCCATGAGTCGGGTCTTGCCGACGCCGGTCGCCAGCGCGAAGCACAGGCTCGGGAAGTCACGTTCGAAATCCGTGACGCTCGGAAATTCAACTCGTATCGCCCGGAGCGCTGCCTCCTAAAACTTCTTCCGAAGCGAATTGTTCCGCAACGGCCCAGCGCGTGTTAGACGCCGCCATGAACCCGCTCGCCGCCCGCACCGCCCCAACGCTCGCCGATATCGAAACCCTCGCTGACGCGGCTTTCGCCGCCTTGCCCGTCGCTTTCCGCACTTTATGCGAAGGCGTCATCATCCGCGTCGATGATTTTCCGGATGAGGAAACCCTCGAGGAGATGCAATGCGAAACCGAATTTGACCTGCTCGGCCTGTTTCGCGGGCGCGGTCTGCCGCAGCGCGAAGCGACGTTGCAGACTGGCGAGTTCCCCAACATGATCTGGCTTTATCGTCGCCCCATCCTCGATTACTGGTGCGAGCACGAGGAAACCCTTGGCGCCATCGTTACGCACGTGTTGGTGCACGAGATTGGCCACCACTTCGGCTTTTCCGACGCCGAGATGGACGCAATCGAACAACGCGCCGGCGATTGAGTGCGCCCTTAGAGCATGATCGCAAAAAGTGGCCGCCGGTTTTCGGAAAAGATCATGCTCAATCAAAAACCTGGAGTGCGACGACGATTCGAAGAAGCGTCACCGCGATCAGTCAGGCTCGAAGGCGACACAGCTTTGCGTCAGCTCCGCTTCGGCCAGCGGTTCGCGGAAAAAGCCGCAAAAACGCTCGCTGGGGTGCGCGTCGTCGTCCGCAGCAACCTGCAGATGTTGACAGCTTGTGCAGTCGCCGAAATTACGGCGGTCCGCCTCAACAAGCATGGTTCCCAGCACCCGCGACAACGCCTGCGACATCAGGGAGGTGTGCAGGGGCGGCAGCTCGGCGAGCGGCGCCAACAGCCGTTGCATCGGGTCCTCGCTTTCGAGTCGGGCGAGAGCCGCTGGCGTCACTTCGATGCACACAGAGCGTTTATCCGCCGCCCGCACCGTTTTCGCGACAAGCCCTTTTTTCTGTAGCGAGATCAAGGTTTGCGAAACCGTCCCCTTGGTTGCCGCCATGAATTCGGCAACTGCCGTCGGGCTGCGGGAGAACCGGTTGGCTTTGGCGAGGTAACGCAACACAGTCCATTGGGCTGGATTGAGGCCGTGCGACCCTTCGTGCTGGCGCAGGACCAACGCAATCCGCTCGATATGCGCAGCGGTGCGGGAAGTCGAATCAGGCAAGGCCATCGTCAACAGTAGCGATTAGCTACCAATTGCGCAAGCCGCGACACTGCCGCGCCGATGGCGCTTGGCTCATCGGCCTCGCACGGAGGGCTTTCGCACAGGGCTTTCGCGCAGGCTCGCTGCTTGCTAGAACCCGGCCCGACACGCCCTCATGAAGTGGCGCACGAAAGGCACTGGCATGGAAAAGTTCACCACTCTCACCGGCGTCGCGGCGCCGCTGAAAATCCGCAACATCGACACGGATATGATCATTCCCAAGCAGTACCTGAAAACGATCAAGCGCACCGGCCTCGGCTCAGGCTTGTTTTCAGAGATGCGCTATAACGACGATGGTTCGGAAAATCCTGACTTCGTGCTCAACAAGCCGGCCTACCGGCACACGAAAATCATTGTCGCCGAAGACAACTTTGGCTGCGGCTCGTCGCGCGAACATGCGCCGTGGGCGCTGCTCGACTTTGGCATCCGCTGCGTCATCTCCACCAGCTTCGCTGACATTTTCTACAACAACTGTTTCCAGAACGGCGTGTTGCCCATCAAGGTATCGCCCGAAGACCTCGCCAAGCTGATGGACGACGCCGAGCGCGGCTCCAACTCGACCCTGACCATCGATCTCGAAGCCCAGGAAGTCCGCGGCCCTGACGGCGGCGTGGTAAAATTCGAAATCGACGCCTTCCGCAAGCACTGCCTGATAAACGGGCTCGACGATATTGGCCTGACCATGACGCGTGAAAAAGACATCACCAATTACGAGGGCAAGCTCGCAACCGCCCACCCATGGATTTGACCGGCCCCGGCGCGGGATCGGGTTTTCGGGTCGCTGACGCCATGGTGCTAACGTCAGGGTTGGGCGCACGCGCGGGTTGGGCTAATCTGCGTTATGCGCGATTCGTCCCCCCTGCTGGCTGCAAGTTCACTCGCGATTATGCTCGGCGCGGCGGCGCCCGCGCACGCTGACTTTCAGGCTTGCCTGGCGGGTCTTCGCCCCATCGCCCTGTCGCAAGGCATCACCGGCGCGGTTTTCGACGCGCAGACGACGGGCCTGCAGCCCAATGACGCCGCCGAATTTCTCGACAAACAGCCGGAATTCAAAACCCCGATCTGGGACTATATGACGGGCCTTGTCGATGACGAACGCATCGCCGAAGGCAAGGCGAAAATGCAGGCCAACGCAGCGGCGTTGTCGATGGCGGAAACCCGTTTTGGCGTGGATCGCGCCACCATTGTAGCGGTATGGGGCGTTGAATCCGACTACGGCAAGAACTTTGGCAAAAAGCCGCTGGTTCAATCGCTGGCGACGCTGTCGTGCATCGGTCGCCGGCAAGCCTATTTCCGCACCGAGTTCGTTTCCGTGCTCAAGATTATTCAGCGCGGCGACATCAAGACGTCCTCGCTTGTGGGCTCGTGGGCGGGGGCGTTTGGTCACACCCAGTTCATGCCATCAAGCTATCTGCGGCTCGCCGTCGATATGGACGGAGACGGCCGGCGAGATATTATTGACTCGATACCAGATGCTCTGGGTTCCACCGCCAATCATCTCAAACAGTCGGGTTGGGTGCGGGGACTCCCCTGGGGTTTCGAGGTCAAGCTGCCGGCTGGTTATACCGGCCCCTCCGGCCGCAAAAACAGGCAGCCCATGTCAAGTTGGGCGGCCAAAGGCCTCGCGCGGATGGACGGCGGTGGGCTTGGCGGTGCTCTGGGCGGCGGCACAGCCGGCTTGCTGTTGCCAGCCGGACCCAACGGACCAGCCTTCCTCGTGACGCGCAATTTCGACGCCATCTATGGCTATAACGCGTCAGAGGCCTACGGTCTTGCCATCGCCCATTTATCCGACCGGCTGCGCGGCTCCGGGCCCATTCGCACGCCATGGCCGACAGATGACCCCGGCTTGTCGCGCGCCGAACGCCGGGAAATGCAGGCGCTTTTCACCCGTCGCGGGTATGATGTCGGCGAACCCGATGGCGCGATTGGCGATAAAACCCGCGCCGCAATTTCGAACTACCGCTCGCGCGTCGGCCTGCCGCAAGATGGCCGCGCCAGCCTGAAGCTGCTGCAGGCGTTGCGCGCCGGTCGGTAGAGCCTGATCCCGAAAAGGGAACGCCGGTTTTCGGAAAAGATCATGCTCAATCAAAAACCTGGACGCAGCGTGAACAGGCTGAAAGCCCGCAGCGCAGCATAAAGCCCGTGTAACCCCATTGTTACTGGCGCGTGAGGCCGCTTTGGCGTCTACTGCGGTGCGATCAAGCGAAACGAGCTTCGGTGAAGACGAAAATGAAACGGCTGTCGATGTTGCGCAACCTGCTGCTGGCGACGCTTGTCGCAGGCAGCCCCGTCGCGGCCGTCGCCGCCGACGCTGCCACGGTGATTGAGCTTTTCACCAGCCAGGGCTGTTCCTCCTGTCCGCCAGCCGATCGGCTGGTGTCTGTTCTGGCGCGCCAACCCGATGTCCTCGTTATTAGTTACCCCGTCGATTATTGGGATTACATCGGCTGGAAAGACACTTTTGCAACGCCGGCGCATACGGCCCGGCAAAAAGCCTACGCTGCCGCGCGCGGCGACAATCACGTTTACACGCCGCAAGCGGTCATCGACGGTTTGCTGCATGCTGTGGGCAGCGATGCGATAGAGATCGACGCGGCTCGCAAGCTTGCCTACGGCGACAAGGGCGCGCTGAAAGTTTCGCTCGCCGTTGCCGACAGCGGCGACAAGCTGACGGTTCGTGCCGGCGCAAGTGTTGCCGACGCCGGCAAGTCCGCAGCGCTGTGGCTGGTGCCCCTCGCCAAATCCCGCAGTGTCTCCATTGGCCGTGGCGAGAACACCGGCCACACGGTGACCTATACGAACATCGCCCGGGGCATGAAAAAAATCGGCGATTGGCGGGGCGAGGCCGCCACCTACGATATCCCCAAACAGGATTTGCAGACGCGCGACAGCGACGCGTGGGCATTGCTCCTGCAGTCCAGCACGGGTGGCAAGCCCGGCGCCATCCTCGGCATCGCGCGAAGCCCGGGTTTATAATTTCACAGAATAAAAAGCCGGTTCGGCAATTCATTGCGCGGTTCCGCCTGCGGCGGAAAATGGCGGGCGAGTATGGCGCCGCAGCGCTGCACAGCGATGACAAACCCCTCCGCCAGCCGATCCTCACGGATTTGTTCGAGCATGGCGTGGACGGTCGACTGCCATTCCTCGTGACGCACTTTTGCATCGATGGCTTCATCCGCAATGATGCGCACATAACGCTCGGCGAGCGACACGAAGATCAACACGCCCGTGCGCTGCGTCGTCCGCGTAATGCCGCGAATGTAGAACTGCTCCATCGCGGCGCGGTGCGCGTGGGCGCGTCGCACGGAACGCGGCGTCAGCGCGACGCGAATGGAGCCCAGCGACAAGACGAACAGCACGACCGCGAACGCCGCGAGTTGCGCAATGTAGATGTATTGCACCGGCCAGCTCGTAAAGACGATGAGTGGCCAGGGAACCAGCAACGCCACCACCCCCGCCCATAGCGCCGGCAAGGCTGCATAATCGGACGAGGCGCGCGCCAGCACGCAGACAATTTCGCCGGCGGTCGTCATTTCAGCCGCGCGAACGGCCTCGCCGATGCGGCTGCTGTCCTGCGCCGAGAGCGCCATCACCATCCTCCCGAAGCGCCGCCGCCGCCGGACGAGCCGCCACCGCCCGAAAACCCGCCGCCGCCCGAAAATCCGCCGCCAAAACCGCCGCCGCCCCATGAAGAACCGCCGGACGGCAACCAGATCATCGGTCCGATTCCCATGCGGCCGCGCCCATTGCGCGCGGAGAGCAGCACGATCAACAAAAACACAGCGAAAAAGATCAATGGCGTCCAGTTATCGAGGTGCGATTGATCCTGCCGCAGCTGCGGGCGTTTTTGCCATTCCGCCGCATCGGTAGTCAGCACGGTGATCACGTCATCAACGCCGCGCTCGACGCCGCCGCCAAAATCACCCGCCTTGAAACGCGGCGCCATGGCGTTGGCGATGATTACCTTTGAAAGCGCATCGGTCAGTGTCGCTTCAAGGCCGTAGCCGACCTCAAGACGCACCTTGTGTTCATTCGGCGCGACCAGCAGCAGCACGCCATTGTTTTTTTTCGCCTCGCCAAGTTTCCACTCGCGAAACAGCGCGTTGGCGTACGGCTCGATCTCCTGCCCCTCGAGCGACTTGACACTCGCCACGACAAACTGGATGCCCGACTTGTCGTCGAGCTGACGCAGCTTTGATTCAATCGCGATGGTTTTGTCGGGCGGCAGAATATTGGCGGCGTCAACCACACGCCCGCTAAGCGCGGGAAAGCTCAACGCCAGCGCCGAAGTCATCAGCGCAAAAACCGCCAGCCACAACAGCGCCGGCAATAACGCGCCCGCCTGCAAGGCCGCGCACAGCTTCCGGCCCTGTTGCATCAGCATGCGCATCCCGAGCTAGCTAAGCGTCTGCGGTAAATTTCGCCCGACGCTCTAAAACTTCACCTGCGGCGTCGTCTGCGAAGCTTCGCTCGCGGCGAATTCCGCCATCGGCTTGTTGGAGCGAAAGAACGTCGAGGCCCACAACATGCCTGGAAACGTTTTCAGCTGCGTGTTGTAGTCGCGCACCGCCTCAATGTAATCCCGCCGCGAAACGACGATGCGGTTTTCGGTGCCTTCGAGCTGCGACTGCAAGGCCAGAAAATTCTGGTTTGACTTGAGGTCGGGATAATTTTCGCTGACCGCGATCAATCGCCCGAGCGCACCCGAAAGCTGCCCCTGCGCATCCTGGAACTGCTTCACCTTCTCCGGATCGGTCAACTGCGAGGCGTCGACACGGATGGATGTCGCCTTGGCGCGCGCCTCGGTGACGCCCTTCAGCACGTCGGCCTCCTGCTTCGCGTAGCCTTGAACGGTGGCGACAAGATTGGGGATCAGATCCGCGCGGCGCTGGTAGTTGTTCTGCACATCGGCCCATCTGGCCTTGGCGGTTTCTTCCGCCGTAGGAATATTGTTGTAGCCGCAGCCGCTGACTGAGGCAGCCAACATCGCGACGGCTGCGAAACAGCGAATCTGCCGAAAAAACACGTGCATGAAGCCTCCGCCTAAAGGTGAGCCTGCAGCGGCTCAAACAAGTCTGCGCACGAACCCGGAAAAACGTCAACGCGGGCGCCCGCTCCACAGCCAGTTGGGCCTCTCCGCGCGCACCGGAATTTTGCCTGTTTTGTCAGAGACGGTAGGATTACACTACAGTCGCGACGCCTTTGGAGACGTTACCCGTCATGATTCGAGCCACAATGTCACGCCGCGCGGGGTTCACCTGCAACGCCCTCGTTATTGTCATCATTGGCGCGGCCAGCCTCGCCACGCCAGTCGCGGCGGCGCAAAAAGCCAAAAAAGCCACCGTCGCGAAAGCCGCCACCGGCCCGGCGGAACTCGTCAAATCCGGCGATTGGGCGGCTTATTCCGCCAATTCAGGCAAGGCCAAAACCTGCTATGCGCTCGGCCGCCCCAAAGAGCGGCTGCCGGCCAGTCTCAAGCGCGACCCTGGCTACGTTTTTATTTCCAACCGGCCGGGAGACGGCATCCGCAACGAAGTCTCCATCGTCATGGGCTTCGACGTGAAGGACAACACCGAACCGAAAGCCGAAATGGGTTCGAGCAACTTTGAAATGGTCGCCAAGGGCGCCAATCTGTGGGTGAAAAATCCGGCGCAGGAAGCGCAATTCATCGACGCGCTGAAACGCAATCAGCGGCTCACCGTCAAAGCTACCTCGAAAAAGGGCAACGCCACCACGGATACTTATTTGCTGGCCGGCCTGCAGACGGCGCTGGAGCGAAGCTCGAAGGAATGCCAGTAATCTCGCGCCACAATGTCGTTCCAGCCCGACGTTTGCATTCGCGTCGGCGCCCACCTAACTGTGCTCAATGCTGAAATTTAGCCCATGCTGAAATACGCGAACCCATCCAATTTTCTGCGTCTCGCCGGCGCCGTGTTGCCTTGGCTTGCGGCGCTGACGTTGGCGCTGTTCATCGCCGGCCTCTACATGACGTTTTTTACCGCGCCGGCTGATTATCAGCAGGGCGAGACCGTCCGCATCATGTACATTCACGTGCCCGCCGCGTGGTTGTCGTTGTTCATCTACGGCGTCATGAGCCTTGCGGCGCTTGGCACTCTGGTGTGGCGCCATCCGCTAGCCGATGCGGCGCAGAAAACCGCCGCGCCACTCGGCGCCGTGTTTACTTTCATCTGCCTCGTGACAGGCTCCCTGTGGGGCAAGCCCATGTGGGGAACCTGGTGGGTGTGGGACGCGCGGCTCACTTCTGAACTCGTTTTGCTGCTCATCTACCTCGGGCTGGTCGCGCTCTGGCGCACGATGGAGGAGCCGGGCAAGGCCGCGCGAGCTGCATCGATTTTAACACTGGTCGGCGTTATCAACATTCCCGTCATCAAGTTTTCTGTCGACTGGTGGAACACGCTGCATCAGCCGGCATCAGTGTTCCGCATGGGCGGTTCGACCATTCACCCGGCCATGCTGTGGCCGCTGCTCGTCATGGCATTAGCCGCCACGTTTCTGTTCGTCAGCCTTCACCTTGTTGCGATCCGCAACGAAATCCTGCGTCGCCGTCTGCGGAGGCTGGCAGTTGCAGCAACGCGCGAAACCGCCCCGCCCCGCCGCGCCCAAGAAGTTTCACAAGAAATTTCGCAACAGGTTTCGCACGGCGCTGCAACCTGAACCTCACCGCGCGGCGCGACCAGCCTTCACAGGGATATCGCATACATGAATTCGCACGCCGGCTTCATCGTCGCCGCCTACGCCATCAGCGGGTTTGTCATCGCGGTGACGATTGCGTCGCTTTGGATTGACTACAGCAAGTTGCGTCACGCGCTGGCAAAGTTTCCGGCACGCGAGTCCGCTGAAGATACTGCCTGACCAGCGTCGTCTTTATCGATCCATCGAAATTGGCACGCAACGATAGCCGATAAAACATTGCGGATTGTCGGCTGAAGGCACGAAGCTGGCTTTCGCCGCTTCGCCGGTTCCGCAAAAGCTTTGCCCGCGCACGTATCGATCAGAATAATCGCGCCCTGTTGCGAGTATGAGGGCGCCATTCGCCTGCACCAGCGCGCCCGCCGCGCTGCAACTCATTGTCGTGGTCAGCGGTCGTGTCTGCGCCGACGCGAATGTTGACGTCACGCAAAGGATCAATGCGACTGCCAGACGTTGGCTCCGAACTTTGCTGCTCATGGTCATGCTCCATGCTTCGTTCGCGGAAAGCCAAGGGTAACACCGAGCCGGGTCTTCACCTCGACGGCGTCGGCTCCTCGAAGCAACGCCAGCCGACGAAACATTGCCGCTGGTCGCGGCTCGGCGCAAAAAAAGGTCTCAGCGTATCGCCGTGCGAACAAAAGCTGGCGTCGCGAACGACACGCTCGAACGTGTCGCCACCGGTGCCGAGGACGAGCGCGCCTCGCGCCCTCACGACGGATGAAACTTCGCCGCACGACAGCGCCGTCGTAGAGGGGCGCGTTTGCGCAGTCGCAGGATTTGCAATCAATATGCCAGCCGAGACGCCAGTTAGCATCGCCAGCGAAAATTGCCGCGCGGCTTGGTGGAACATGGATTGAACAGGGTTCGGCGGCATGGGGTCCTCCGCGAAAGAACGCATTGAACGCATTGAACGCATTGAACGCAAGATTAGTTGACGGGGTCGCCCTTTCCGCAATTCACATTTTCGCGAGCAGAAAGGAATCAGCGTCAACCCAGCTGTGTCGGTTTCACTTCGTGCCGAAGGATCAACGGCGTCTGCGACAGGGCGAAAAGCAAGGTCAGAGGCATGGTGCCCCAGACCTTGAACGACACCCAGAAATCGGTTGTCTGCGTGCGCCAGACCACTTCGTTCAGCAGCGCCAGAAACAGAAAGAAAACGCCCCATCGCAGCGTAAGAATACGCCATCCCTCGTTGGTCAGTTGCAACACGGAGTCGAGCACCAACGGCAGCAACGGTCGATCAAACCACAGCGCTACCAGCAAGGTCACGCCAAACAGCGTGTTGACGATTGTTGGTTTCAGTTTGATAAACAGTTCATCGTGGAACACGAACGTCAGCCCGCCAAAGATCAGCACGGCGACGGCAGTTACAAGCGGCATCACCGGCAACTGTCGCGTCATCGCCCACGACACCGCGAGCGCGATGAGCACGCCGGCCATCAAAACGCCGGTCGCGGTAAAAATTCCAAACTTCGCGTTGGCGAAAAAAAACAGCGCCAGCGGACCCATTTCAAGCGTCAACTTGAGGAGAGGCGGCATTTTTTTTCGCTCCAGCGGGCTCGCCGGGACGGGTTCAATAATCATATGTCGTCCTCCAGACCGGCAATGGCACGGGCAAAGTCACCCGCGCCAAAGGGTTCGAGATCGTCCTGCGTTTCGCCGACGCCAATGAAATGCACCGGCAGACGGAATTTTTCCGCTATCGCAACAAGTATGCCGCCGCGCGCTGTGCCGTCGAGTTTGGTCATGACCAGCCCGGTCACTCCCGCCTTTTGGCCGAATATCTCCACCTGCGACAAGGCGTTTTGGCCGACCGTTGCATCCAATACAAGCAAGGTCGCGTGCGGCGCCTCCGGATCGACCTTCTTGATGACGCGGATGATCTTCTCCAGTTCCGCCATGAGCTCGGCGCGATTTTGCAGGCGTCCCGCAGTGTCGATGATCAAGACTTCCGCATTCTGTTCGCGCGCCTTGGTCACCGCTTCATAAGCCAGACCGGCGGCATCTGAACCGGGCTTGCCCGCCACAACGGGCGCGCCAATTCGCTGGCCCCAGATTTGCAATTGCTCAATGGCGGCGGCGCGAAACGTGTCGCCGGCGGCCAGCATGACCTTACGGCCCTCGCTGACATATTTGGCGGACAGCTTGCCGATGGTTGTCGTCTTGCCAGACCCGTTGACGCCGACGACCAGAATGACAAACGGCTTTTTGGCCGCATTGATTTCCAGCGGCCGGGCGACAGGCTTCAGCACGCGCTCGATCTCAGCCGCGAGAATGGCTTTCACCTCGCGCGGTTCGATCTCCCTGTCGTGGCGGCCCTTGCTGACCGCGTCGCGAATTCGCGTCGCCGTCGCCAGCCCGAGATCGGCTTGCAGCAGAATGTCTTCGAGATCGTCGAGCATGGCTGCATCGAGGCGCTTCTTGGTGAAGACCTCCGCAATGCCTGTCGTGAGCGACGAAGCCGACCGCGACAAGCCCTGGCGCAACCGCTGAAACCAGCTTCGGCGCGGCGCGGCGCCCGCGTTCTCTGGCGCAACCGGGTGGCTCGCAACCGCCGCAGCCGGCGCGGCGCGTAGTTTGTCGGCGGCGGGAACTTGCGGCGCAGTGTCGCTGTCCGCCGCAGCCTCGGGCGCCTCGCCCCTGCCAAACAGCCGGTCGAGAAATCCCGGCTTCTTTGAAGCGGCGTCCGGCTCGGCCATCGGGGAAACCAACTCCAGTTTTCGTGCAATATCGTTGCAACTGATATCGTGACCCTCGATACAGTGTCCGCCATGACACAGGAAGAGCCCGACGCCGCAACAACGCCCGCCCCCGATCTGGAGGCGCGGCTGCTGCATCGCGACGCGATGATGCTCATCCTCAATAAGCCCGCCGGAATTGCGGTGCATCGCGGCCCCAAGGGAGGGCCATGCCTGGAGGATTATTTCGACTCGCTACGATTTGGGCTCCCACGCGCCCCGGCTTTGGCGCATCGGCTGGACCGCGACACTTCCGGTTGTCTCGTGCTGGGCCGCCATCGAAAGGCGCTGGAGGCTCTCGGCAAGCTGTTCAAGCACGGCGGCGTATCAAAAACCTACTGGGCGGTGGTCGAGAACGGCCCGGTCGAGGACGTTGGCCTCATCGACCTGCCGCTGGGGCGTCTCGATGCGACGCGCGGCTGGTGGATGAAGGTCGATCCCCTCGGTCAGCCAAGCAAAACCCGTTGGAGGGTCGGCGGACGCGGCCAGGATAGGGAGGGCAAGCCGCTCTGCTGGCTGGTGCTGGAGCCGCTTACCGGGCGGACCCATCAGCTACGTGTCCACTGTGAAGCCATGGGTTTCCCTATTCTGGGCGACCCCATCTACGGTTCGGCTCCGCGCAGCGGCGGTCCCGGCCTGCAATTGCACGCCCGCGCCATCGTGGTGCCGCTGGCCAAACACGGCGATCCCGTGCGCGCCGAGGCGCCGGCCCCCGCCCACATGCAGGCGGCTTTGCAACGCTGCGGCTGGGCGGGCGAACCTGACGCCATCGAACAACGCCCGGCCGTGCAGCGGGCGTGGGGGCCGCACGAAGCTTAGGGTTAACGACCTGTTAAGTTTCGTACGTACACAATGGCGCGCAATGATTCGTACTTACGGAGCTTGCCGTGCCCGCCACCCCGCGCATTCGCGTCGTCACCCTCGGCCACACTACCTATCGCAAACATACGGATGGGCGACTGGAGCCTATTTCCTCGCGCGCCGCAGCGCTCACGGCGCGCTCGCGCGTCCTCGCCGAATGGACCCGCGCTGAACTCGCCGACCCGCTGAAAACGCCTGTCACCATTCGCCTTGATCGCGATCTGGTGCAGTGGTTCAAGGCGCGGGGCCCGCGTTACCAGACGCGCATGAACGCCGCCCTGCGTCGTTTCGTCGAAGCGCAGAAAGCCTGAGCCGTCCACAGCGTTCGCCTCACGCTTCGAGCTGCCGCCCTTCAAGCTGCAATGCGCGCCCGTCATGCCCGGCGACGCGCGCCTCAAACATTTCGCCTGCCAAGGCGCCCGGCGTTCTTACCAGCGTGAAATCGTGCGCGCGCCCTTTGCCGCCGCGTTCCGCCAGCACGCAGATGTTGCGCCCGATCTGCCGATCCAGATGCGCGCGCAACGCGGCGTCGCCACATTCGCGCAGCCGCGCCGCCCGTTCTTTCGCAACCGCGTGGGAAACCTGCGGCATGCGCGCCGCCGGGGTGCCCTCGCGTGGCGAAAACGGGAAGACATGCAAGTGCGTCAGCCCGCATTCCGCAACGAGATCGAGCGAGCGCTGGAACATCGCTTCGGTCTCCGTTGGAAAGCCTGCGATGATGTCGGCGCCAAAGACGATATCGGGCCGCGCCGCGCGCAACGCCCGGCAGAAGCCGATGGCATCGGCGCGCGTATGCCGTCGCTTCATCCGCTTCAGCACCAGGTCATCGCCCGCCTGCAAAGACAGATGCAGATGCGGCATGAAACGAGGCTCGTCGGCGACGACCGCCAGCAACTCCGCATCGGCTTCAATGCAATCGATGGATGACAGGCGAAGCCGCGCAATGTCAGGCGCACGACGCAGGATTTCACGCACCAGCGCACCCAGTTTCGGCCCGCCCGCGAGATCGGCGCCCCAGCTCGTCATGTCGACGCCAGTCAAAACCACTTCGCGGTAGCCATACCCCGCCAGTGCGAGCACCTGCCGCACCACATCCTCCAGCGGCGAGGAGCGCGACGGACCGCGACCGTAGGGGATGATGCAAAACGTGCATCGATGATCACAACCATTCTGCACTTCGACGAACGCCCGCGTCTGCCCGCTCAGGCTGTCGACAGCGAAGACGTGGGCGCCGGCGCGCATTTCCTGCGCGGGCGCCACGTCGATGCGCGGCGCCGTTGCAAGCGACGCCCAGGTTTCCACGCGGGTTTTGCCGCCATTGCCGATGACATTGTCAACCTCGGCCATGGCGCCGAAAATCTGCGGCGATATTTGCGCCGCGCACCCAGTGACCACAATGCGCCCGCCGGGCTTGCGTCTGGCCAACTGACGGATCGCCTGCCGCGCTTGCCGCACGGCTTCTCCGGTTACCGCGCAGGTGTTGACGATGCTCACCTCGTTGCCGAGACCGGCTTGCGCCGCCGCGCGCCGCATCGCCTCGGCCTCGACGGCGTTCAGCCGGCAGCCGAAATTTACCACCTCGACGCCATCTGATGCCAGCTTTGAGTTTTTCATGCGGCTTGCGGCGAGAAAACAGACGCATCGAGCCGCGTTTCGAACTCGAGTTCGACCGGCCCCGTCATCAGCACATGGTCGTCACTGGCGCGCCACTCGATATCGAGGTCGCCGCCCGGCAGGCTGACACGGGCGCGACGCCCCGCAAGCCCCAGCCGAACCGCCGCCACGACAGTGGCGCACGCCGCCGAACCGCAAGCCAGGGTCAGGCCGACCCCACGTTCCCAAACCTTTAGGCGAATATGGTCGGGCGCCAACACTTGCGCTACGGAGACATTGGCGCGCTGCGGAAACATGGCGTCACCCTCAATCTTTGGTCCCAGCATCGCCAGATCATAGGCGTTGCTGTCGGCGACAAAAAACACCGCGTGCGGATTTCCCATGCTCACCGCCGATGGCGACCCAAGGCCGCCACGTTCGCGCGGATCCAGACAAATCGCAACCGCGCGCGTGTCGGCCACCGGATCACGCAAGGGAATGTCGCGCCAATCGAGATGCGGCGCGCCCATGTCGACGCAATATCGCCATGTGTCGATGCGGCGGCATTCGAGTTTTCCGGCGGTCGTTTCGAGCGACACGACTGCCTTTGGCTCATTTCGCCCGTGGCCGAGCATTCGCCATGCGACGCATCGGACGCCGTTTCCGCACGCGCCCGACTGGGAGCCATCGTTATTGAAAATCCAGACGAAGGCGTCGGTTCCAACACTTCGCGGGTCGTCGATGACCATCAACTGGTCATAATGGAGCTGCGGCGCCCGGTGGATGGCGCGCGCCTCGTCTGGCGAGACGCTCAATCCAGAGCCGCGCAGGTCCATCACCAGAATCTGGTTTCCGGCTCCGTTCATTCGGGCAATCGGGCGTCCGGCCAGCGCGCTCATGGCGTCCTTAAAGCGCCGCCACCGGCGCCGGCGGGCAGATAGGCGCCCTGGCGCGGAATATGCAAGAATGTTTTTTCATGCAGAAGCAAACCTCCGCCACGTTCGGAAGTTTTTTGCAGGTCTGGCACTGACGCCTTGGCTTTGCCACAGGCAGTCGATTCATTGTAGGCAACGTCAGAAGCTGGCGCCGGATCGACCAGGAGTTGAGCATGCCGCAAAATTCACCGCTCTCGCGCCGTGCCTTGCTGGCGTCATGTTTGCTGGCGGCAGGTTCAATCGCTCCGGCCTGGGCGCAATCCGCGCCTCCAGGTGCGGCGACGCCGGATACAGATTCATCAATGGACAATCCCTCCGGCGACGCCTCGTCGGGCGTGTCAATCGAACTTGGCACACGCCCGGCGCTCGTCCTTACCGGTATGGCCGATTGGGATGATGGCTTGCGCGCCATCCTCGACGCCACCGACAAGGTCCGCGCCGAAATGGCGAAAGCCGGTCTGCAACCCGGCGGTCGGCCGATCGCGGTGTTTACAGCGACTGACGACCGGGGCTTTCATTACGACGCGATGATCCCCTTGATCGCCGCGCCGCCAGAAGCCCAGAAACTTGAATTCGCCAACGGTGTGAAGCTGGGTGCAACGCCTGCCGGCAAGGCGATGAAGTTTGAGCACCGCGGCTCCTACGACGATATCGACTCCACCTATGAGGCGATCACCGCGTATCTCGACGAGAAGGGACTGGAATCCCAGAACCTTTTTGTGGAGGAATACCTTTCGACGCCGAAAAGCGTTGATGATCAGGACATGGAAGTCGACATCTATGTTTTCATCAAGTAGCGCGCCCCAATAACTTGGGGGATGGCGCCGGACGCGCGCCCCGTCTTCGCCTGCCTACGGCAAATCGGCCCCGCCAAGCGCCAGCCTGAAAATCGCCACCAGCGCCGCCGCCAACATCACGGTAACCGTCAATACCATTCCAGCGCCGCGCGCATAAAACTGCGACGAGCCGGGCTTCGCCACCATGCCGACGGGATGCAACAGCCTGCCTGCGAGCAACATCAGCAGCAGCACATGAATCCACAACCGCCCAAGACCTGTCAGTTCGAGGAACCCGATCAGCAGGAGGACGAACGGTACGTACTCGATAAAGTTCGAGTGTATGCGCACGGCGTTTCGCAAATCGGTATCACCGCCGTCGCCAAGGCTGACCTTGCGCCCGCGACGATAACGAATGACATTGAAGGTCAGCGCCAAATACATGAGCATGAAGATGCCCGCGTAGATCGTCGTGATAACAGGCGTTTTCATTTTTCATCCTCGGTGCTGGAACGCGGCGCTTCCCAAACGTCGCCCGGCGACAATAGCCGGAAACGATCCTTTTGAACGCCGGCTTGCGCCAGCGCCTCAAATAATTTTCGCGGTGGCTCGTCGATGGCTTCCTCTGTGAGTTGAAAGGTTCCCCAATGGTGCGCCAGGCCGTAGCGGGCGCCGGTGAGCTGGAAAATTCCCACCGCCTCCTCCGGCTCGATGTGATTGTCGCCCATGAACCAGCGGGGTGCGTAAGCTCCGATCGGCAAGATGGCGAGCCGCACCGGCGAAAAGCGCTGACGAATGTCGGAAAAGATGGCGCCTTCGCCCCAGGCTGTATCGGCGACGTGATAAATGGCGCCGTCCGGCGTCTCGATAACGAAAGCGCACCACAACGCCATGCGGCGGTCGCCGAGGCCGCGCGCCGACCAGTGATACGCAGGCGTCAACCACACCACGATGTCGCGTGAAATGGCCACACGGGCTCCCCAATCGTAAGCCTCCGCTGCAATGTTACGATCGTAACGACGCAGGATCGCGTCATTGCCCAAAGGCGTCAAAACGCGCGGGGCGTGGGCTCGGGACAACTGCGACAGCGTCGTAAGGTCCATGTGATCGTAGTGATTGTGGCTGACCAGCACGACGTCAAGCGGCGGCAGGTCTGCGAGCCTGATACCCGGCGGATTGACGCGTTTCGGTCCGGCCCACGGCACCGGGCTGGCGCGCTGTGACCATACGGGGTCGATCAGCAGATTGATGCCGCGCGTCTGGATCAACAAGCTGGCGTGGCCGACAAAACTGACGCGCAGCGCGTCTGCCTCGACGCGCGTCGGCGGCGTATCGAAACCGGAAACAGCGGTTTGTTCAGGCCATTGCGCGCGGTTGCCGCCCGTCCGCCAACGCCATAAATCCGCCAGCGACTTGTCGCGCGTGAAGCCCTTGATGAAAAACCGCTCGCCGTCAAAATAATCGGAAACGGGTCCGTCGTAGTATCGGTTTCGAGGCATTCCGGCATCATAGAGAGGGTCCACCCCTGATCCAGCCATTTCAAGCGCCAGTCCTTTCAACCGCCAGTCCTTTCAACCGCCCAGTCCTTTCAACCGCAGGGCTGCGCGCCGGATCGGCGTTGGCGTGATAGCCTGGCGCTCAGCGGTTGACGCCATCGCGGCTTCATCGTCATGGCTGCAAAGGAAATCGCCGCAATCGAGGGCTCGAAAATGAGAATAGGCCGCAGCTTGTTGGGGATCGCTGGCCTGATGTCGCCGGCTTTCGCGCTGGCCCAGTCGACGCCTGCATGGCTGGCTGCCGAGATGCTCGCCGGCGCCAAGGCCGAGGGCCAGGTGACCGTCTATTCTTCCACCAACGAGCAGGAGGGCCTGCCGCTGTGGAAAGTTTTCGAGGAGGCGACCGGCGTCAAGGTCAATTATGTTCGCGCCGCCGACGCCGCCTTGATGGGCAAGATCGCCATTGAAGCGCGCAGCGGTCAGCAATCCTGGGACCTTCTGAATACGCCAACGGCCAACCAGTTGCCTGAAACACTTATGTTGCCGTTTGATCCGCCCGAGGCCAAAGCCATCATGCCTGCGGCGCGCGATCCAGGTCGCCGTTGGTACGGGGTTTACGCCAACTACAATTCGCCGGCCTACAATACCAACCTCGTCAAGAAGTCAGAGTTGCCGAAAACCTATGAAGAGTTTCTCGGCAAGACCGAATGGACCGGTCGTGTCGCCATTGAAGGCTCCGACAATGAGTGGATGAACGCCATCTTCGCCCACTACGGCGAAACCACGGGGCGCAAGCTGCTGCAAGACATCGCCTCCACTTTGAAAGTCGTTGTGCTCGATGGCCATCTGGCTGCCGCGCGGGCGGTGGCGGCCGGCGAGTACGTCGTGGCGCTCAACAACTACACGATGCTGACCAACAATGTGATGCTGTCCGGCGCGCCAACCGATTTCTGGGCAATGGACCCGGTGGCGTTGTTTTTTGGCCAGGTGGCGGTCAACCCGCGCGCACCCCATGCAAATGCGGCGAAGCTTGCAGCAAACTTCATGCTTAGCCAGCAAGCCCAGACCCTGGCCGCGAAAACCGGTCGAATTCCGACGCGGCCAGACGTTACGCCCAATCCGCCCGACATCGTTGCCCGGCTGAGCGCCGCAAAGGTGCTGCCCTATGCTTTGTCAGGAGATCAGGTCCGCGCCTCGCAAAAGACCTTCAACAGCATCTTCATGGATCGCTGAGCTGCGCGGTTCCGGTAGCGCGAACCTCAGGGCCGCGAGGTGTTCTTTCCGATCAGATCGGCGGGAATCCACAAGATGCGCAGAGTTCCAAGACGAATTGTCCGCACCCGTGCATCGCGCTCGAAGCTCCGTACACGATCACTGCTTTTGATCTTCACGGCGCCCAGACGCAGGGGAAACTGAAGGGAGAGACGCATCGGAACACTCTGTCTGCCAGCCACTGGCGCTTGTATAGATTCTTGCATATCTCGTCAAACCAAGTCTTGAGCGATACTATTGGTTATAGTTGTCAGATTTAATACGGTGGTCCGACGGGCATCACTTTTCATTTGCCGGTCGTCGATTAACCAGAGCGCCTGAAATCACGTTTGAACAGATTTGCTTGTGATAGATTCTGGCTGTGCGTTTTCTGCCGGGGGTTTTGAAACCCCATTGTTGCGTCAGGTTTCCATTGTTGCGTCAGGTTCCCATGCGTTTCACTCTGCGTTCCGATCGTCGCGCATTGGTTTGCGGCGGCCTCGCCGCTCTCCTGTCGCAGGCCGACGGTGCGCTGGCGCGGCCCGCGCTCGGCCCAGAAGGCGCCATGTTCGCCGCCATGGGCGTTCCCCAGGGCACCATCGTCATCAGCCTCAGCCATCGACGCCTCTATCTCACGAACGCTGACGGCAGCGCCTTGTCTTGGCCTGTGGCCGTGGGCCGCGCTGGCAAGGCATGGTCTGGCTGGGCGCGCGTCGAGGGCAAACACTTCATGCCCGCCTGGTCGCCGCCCGCCGAAGTGAAGCGCGACAACCCCCGTCTTCCGGCGGTCATCGCGAGCGGCGCGCCGAACAATCCCATGGGGGCGCGCGCGCTGACGCTGGATCGCAGTGAAATCGCGATTCATGGGACCTCCGCCTCAATGCGCGCCTCGATTGGCGGCGCCGCGTCGTATGGCTGTATCCGCATGCTGAATGAGGATGTCATCGATCTTTTCGACCGGGTTTCTGTCGGCTCCCGCGTGCTCGCCATAAAATAGGCGCCGCCACATTTTGCCTATTCAGATTTATCGGTCGATAATAGTGGCGGGATCGTTGTGATCCGACAGGAGAGCCCCGTGGCAGACCATGCAACAGATGTTAAAAAGTTCGTTGCCGACGCCGATGACAAGAAAATCGCGTCCATCGTGAAATATTGCGGCATCGCCCTGCAAAGCCGCGACGCTTCCCTGGTTTCCTGTTCCGACAAGAAAGAACTTGAAACCGTGCGCAACGGGTTCGCTAAAAAGAAGCTTGGCCTCACCGAAGACAAGGCGATCGACGCGGCGCTGCAAAAGGTCTGCGAGAAAATGAAAGCCGACCACTCTAAAGCGCGCGTTACCTTCTATTATTTGTTGGCGCAGGAAACCGGGACGCTCGACAAGCTCGGCTGAAACATTTCGGCGCGCGGCAACTTCAGCTGCGAGAAATATATCGCGCCCGGTCGGGAATATCCGGCGCGCTGATGGCGTTTCATCCGACCGAATCAGGTCGAATGTCAGCCCCCGCGCGTTCGTTCGGCAAAGCTG
>JAYTTW010000176.1:0-1672 GCA_043744855.1 Hyphomicrobiales bacterium | reverse complement strand
CATTGCCGCGCGCGAGCGGATGTTTACGCGCTGGGGCCTAAATCGCCAGAAAGCGACGAGGTTCCGAAGTAAATATCTTGCTACTGAGGCAACGTTCTTGTTTTCGCCATGATGAATTCCCGATCACTTGGCTTTTACAAATCCCGTTAGCGCATCGCCTTTTCAATTTCGGGAAGCAGGACTTCCTGCAAGGACAGCGGGCTGAGCGGACCGACGAACTTGTAGGCGATGGCGCCGTCACCCCTGACAATAAAAGTTTCCGGCACGCCATACACTCCCCACTCGATGCCGGCGCGGCCCGACTGGTCGACGCCGATGGCTGTGTAGGGGTTGCCAACTTCGCTCAAAAATTTACGCGAGTTCGCAGGCTCGTCCTTGTAGGCGATGCCCACGAGACGCACGCCGCGCGACGCCAAGGCGGTATCGCGCGCAAGTTGCATGAGCACGGGATGCTCTTCACGGCAAGGCACGCACCACGAGGCGAACACGTTGACGAGGGTGACCGAGCCTTTTGCAAGCTCAACATTGGAAAGACCGCTGCTGACGCCGGAGTTCGCGAGCGGCGGCAAATCAAAAACTGGAGCTTTCTTGCCGAGCAGCGCGGAAGGCAGACGCGACGGATCGCCGTTCCGCAAGCTCACGAAAAACAGCCCGACGATGGCGAGAAACACGATGAGCGGCAGCAAGCCGACAATCCTGCCGCGCCGCGTCGCCATCTCTTCGCCTGGTTTAACCATGTCGTCGCCTGGGTTCATTTGTGCATCTCCGTTGTCCCTGCGCGTGATGGGCCTTGCAATCCGCACGCACGTACGTGAACCCGCCGGGCCGATATACGCGCCGGCAACGCCGGCAGGCAAGGTGCGCGCATTTCCGCGACCGCTCGACAAGCGGCCAATTTTTCGCTTGATCGCCCGCCCAGGAACGTGACAATCGCCGAGAAAAACCTTTCACGGGAAACCACCGCCATGCTTGAGACCGTCGTTATCACCTGCGCTGTTACCGGAAATCTCACGACACGCGAGCAACATCCCCAGCTTCCCGTTTCCCCCGAGGAAATCGCCAACGCCTGCCTCGAGGCGGCGGAGGCGGGCGCTGCCGTGGCGCACATTCATGTGCGCGATCCCCACACGGGTGCGCCATCGATGGAGGTTCCCCTCTATGTCGAGGTCGTGAAACTTGTCCGCGCCAAAAATCGCCAACTCATTCTAAATCTCACCACCGGACCCGGAGGACGCTTCCAGCCTTCGGATGAAAACCCGCGCATCGCCGGGCCGCGCACCAACATCGTCGTGCCGGAAAAGCGGGTTGAACACATCGCGCTGATCAAGCCGGATATTTCGACGCTCGATTTGAACACCATGACTTTCGGCCGCGAGGTTGTCATCAATACGCCCGATAACGTTCGCCGGATGGCGAAGGTCATTCGCGCCGCCGGCGTCACACCGGAGATCGAGCTTTTCGATTCCGGCGATATCGCTTTGCTGCATGACCTGCTCGCCGATGGCACGCTCGATGCCAATCCGCTCTGCTCGATTGTGACCGGCGTCAAGTACGGCTTTCAGCCGTCGCCAGAGACCCTGCTTTATGCGCGCAACCTGTTGCCTCAAGGCGCGAAATTCACCGGCTTTGGCATTGGTCGTTTTGCGTTTCCGATGGTGGCTCAATCCTATCT
>JAYTTW010000175.1:0-6417 GCA_043744855.1 Hyphomicrobiales bacterium | reverse complement strand
TCACCTCATCCTACGCAAGCCGCTTGCGCGACTGACAGACCGACATGAACCCTGCTTGATCTCAGTGCAAAGTCATATTGCACGCCAGGTTCTGTCGGACGCCAAGTTCTGCCGAAGGTCAAACCACGCATTTCACTGCCGTTTTCAGCGCATCTCATTGGGGGCGCTGACGCCCAGAATACTCAGCCCTGACGCCAGGACCGACGCCAGACAAGCCACCAACGCCAGTCTGGCCGAGGTCAAATCTCGGCTTTCTTGATTAACAAACCGCAAATCCCGTCGATCATTACCTCGATTCCAGTGCGAATGTAACGCGCTGGCGAGTTCGTGCAGATAGAAGGCGATGCGATGCGGCTCGTGAGCGCCCGCCGCTGCCTCAATCTGACGGGGATACTGGGCGAGAAGGCGCATCAGCCCCAACTCGCCGTCGTCGACGAGTTTCTCCAAAGCCGTGGCGGACAGCGCCTGATTTGAGAGATCGATTCCGGGAAACGTCTCAAGTGCCTGACGCATAACGGATTTGCAGCGCGCATGTGCATACTGCACGTAGAAGACCGCGTTGTCTTTCGATTGTTCGATGACCTTGGCGAGATCGAACTCCAAGGTCGCATCGTTCTTGCGGAACAGCATCATGAATCGCACGGCGTCGACGCCGACCTCGTCGACAACCTCGCGCAGGGTGACGAACGTCCCGCCGCGTTTCGACATTTTCACTTCGACGCCGTCGCGCACCAGTTTGACAAGCTGACAAAGCCGGATGTCCAGACTGGCGCGACCGCCCGACATGGCTTTGACCGCCGCCTGCATCCGCTTGACGTAACCGCCGTGGTCGGCCCCCATGATGTCGATCAGGCTATCGAAGCCGCGATCCAGCTTGTCTTTGTGGTAGGCGATATCGGAAGCAAAGTAGGTGTAGGCGCCGTCGGATTTTTTCAAAGGACGATCCACATCGTCGCCGAACCCGGTGGTACGGAACAGGGTCTGCTCGCGATCTTCCCAATCTTCCGGCAACTGTCCCTTGGGCGGCGGCAGGCGGCCGAGGTAGACGATGCCGCGCGCTTCGAGATCGGCGATGCAGGCGGCGACCTGATCGCCCTTCGGTCCGACCGTCAGCGCCCGCTCTGAGGAGAACACGGCATGGCGCACCTTCAACGCGGCGAGATCATCGCGGATCAGCGCCATCATTGCGTCGATGGCGCGGGCGCGGAAAGTCTCGAGCCACCGGGATTCCGGTCCGCCGACGAATTTATCGCCGAACTCGTGCGCCAATGCCGCGCCGACCGGCTTTAGATAATCGCCGGGATACAGACCTTCCGGCACGTCGCCGATGACCTCGCCCAAAGCTTCGCGATAGCGCAGGTGGACAGACCTCGCGAGCACGTCGACCTGCGCGCCGGCGTCGTTGATGTAGTATTCGCGGGTCACATCGTGCCGGGCGAAGGCCAGCAGGTTGGCCAGTGCGTCGCCAAACACCGCGCCGCGGGCATGGCCGACGTGCATCGGCCCGGTGGGATTGGCCGAGACGTACTCGACGTTGACCTTTCCTGGCGTGGCGGCGTCGGGCCGTCCAAAGGCGGCGCCGGCCAACAGGGCGTGGCGCACGACGCCGGCGAACACCTCGGGTTTCAGCCGAATATTGATGAAGCCGGGACCGGCGACCTCGGCGTTTTCAACGCCCTCGGATTGCGCCAGCGACCAGGCGATTTCGGTCGCCAGCTGGCGCGGATTGGAAAAGTGCGCTTTCGCCTCGCGCGCAAAAACCATGGCTGCATTGGTCGCGAGATCGCCGTGTGTGGGGTCGCGCGGCGGCTCCACGACCATCCGCGTCAGATCGAGGCTCGCCGGCAAGCGTCCGTCCGCCACGATGGAACGAAGGATCGCGCCAACGCGGGCGTCGAACTCGGCAAAAAGGTTCATGGCGGGGATTTCGGCTGAAGTCATGGCAATTGCATGGCGTTAGCGCAAGGCAGCCCGGCGGTCAAAAGACGGCGGTTTCAGGCGCTGCGCCATTTTGATGCGCGCCATTGCGACAGGCGGCGCGGCATTTCGCTTTTTCGCTAAACCCGGCTAGCATCCGTGGCCCGCCAACACGGCGGGGACTGGGGAGGTAGCATGTCGTTCCAACTGAAATTTTTGACCGTAGCCGTGGCCGCCACACTGGCCACTGGCGCGCTTGCGCAACAACCCGCAGCCGCGCCCAACCCGCTCGACGCGGTGCCGGACGCCATGCCGTTCAATGTGCCCTACGGCGCGCCCATCGGCGCTGAAAAAGCCATGATGCTTGTTAACGCCGCGAGCGCGGAATCCAAAAAGCGCAACTGGCACATGAATATCGCCGTCGTCGATCCCAGCGGCAATCTCGTCGCCTTCCTGCGCGAGGACAACGCACAACTGGCTTCCGTCGTCATCTCCCAACACAAGGCGCGAACGGCTGCGCTATTCCGGCGCGAAACAAAGATCTTCGAGTCGGGCATCCAGAACGGTAACAACTACCTGATCACGCTCGACGGGGTCATCGGCTCGCGCGGCGGCATACCGATTGTCGATAACGGCAAGATTGTCGGCGCCATCGGCGTGTCTGGCGGCACGGGCTCGCAAGACGAGGCCATCGCGAAGGCCGGCGCGGCGGCTTATAAATAGGTTTTTACGAACCAGCTCTGGAAACGGCGCGGCGCAGTCATTCTGCGCCGCCAAGGTTTGTGCTGTCGGCGGCTCAGCGCAAGAGCGGCGCGTCGCCGAGCAAGCGGCGGTGCTCGGTCAGCGCATAGCGGTCGGTCATTCCCGCGACGTAGTCGCAAACCAGGCGCGCGCGACGTGCTTCCGCCTCGCCCGAAACGGTGATGGACGCGGCTGCAGCCGCCCACTCGCCCGGCATTGCCTCGGGCGTCTCCAGCAGCCGCTGCGTCAATCGATGCAGTGCGGCGGCGGCCTCAACGCGTATGCGCATGACGCGGGGATGCCGGTACATGTGCTTAAACAGCCACGTTTTGATGGCTTTGTCGGCGCTCGCCATAACGCCTGAAAAGGCGATCATGGTTTGCGGCGCGGCGCGAATGGCGGCGACATCGACGGGCGCGGCATCGCGCAAGCGGCGCAGGCTTTCGGTGGTAACGTCCTCAATCGACCGTGTAATAAGCCGGCGGATGAGTTCGTTGACGAAGCGCGGCGCTTCCAGATTTGGATGCAGCGTTTCAATCTCGCGAATGATTTCGTTCACAAACGACACCTCGCGCAGTTCATCCAGTGTGAACAAGCCGGCGCGCAAGCCATCGTCGATGTCATGGGCATTATAGGCAATGTCGTCGGCAATCGCGGCAGCCTGCGCCTCGGCGCTGGCGTGGCTGGCGAGATCGAGGGGAAAACGCCCGTCAAACTCGAGGATGGCGACCGGTACGCCGCGCGCCGCATATTTTTGGGTCGGCGCGCCGGTCGGCGTAAGCAGCGGCCCATTGTGCTTGACCAGACCTTCGAGGGTCTCCCACAGCAGATTGAGGCCGTCGAAGCCGGCGTAGCGACGTTCCAGCCGGGTCAGGATACGCAACGCCTGTGCGTTGTGGTCAAAGCCGCCCCATGGCGACATGATTTCGTCCAGAACTTCCTCGCCGGTGTGGCCGAATGGGGTGTGGCCGAGATCGTGCGCCAGCGCCAGGGTTTCGGCGAGGTCTTCATCGAGACCGAGGGATCGCGACAGGGCGCGGGCGATCTGGCCGACCTCGATGGTGTGGGTGAGACGCGTGCGATAGTGATCGCCCTCGTGCGGCACAAACACCTGCGTCTTGTGGGCGAGGCGGCGAAAGGCAGCGGAATGGATGATGCGGTCGCGATCCCGCTGGAATTCCGTGCGCGTCGGTGACGTCGCCTCGGGAATTTGACGACCGCGCAGTTGTCGCGGGTTCGACGCCCACGCCGCGCGGTTGATGTAGTCGATTGGCTGCATCTGGCCCCATCGCTAGTACCCGGAAACAAAGATTCCGGGTACGTCGTTTTTGTTGAAGCATCCACTTATCATCTCCAGAAAGCGCGTCACTGCGTGACTCACTTTCTTCCGATGGTGGATACTAGAGCGTGTACCGACGACGCTGCGGCGCCGTCGAAGAAGACGCGTCAAAACATATACTATAGAGCCCCGTGCCGTCTCTATCGGAACGCCGCTGCAGCGCCCGCGTTGAACACCGGCATCGGCGGGCTTATATAGGGTGGAGAGTCGAGGCAACCTGGTTGCGTTGGCATTCCGGGTCGCCCAGCGAGGCACACATTATGGATTCTGCGGAAAACAGCCTCAGCGTTACCGAACGCGCCGCCCGTCGCATTGCTCAGGTCCTCGCCAAAGAGCCTGTGGGATCGGTGCTTCGGGTTGCGGTGAACGGCGGGGGATGCTCCGGCTTTCAGTACGCTTTCGACATTTCGTGCGTCCGGCACGACGATGACCTCGTCATTGAACGTGACGGCGCCACGGTTCGGGTCGATCCGGTCTCGCTGGACTTTTTGCGCGGCGCCAAAATCGACTTCGTCGACGACCTCATGGGTCAATCCTTCAAGGTGCTGAACCCCAATGCCACGGCATCGTGTGGCTGCGGCACCAGTTTCACCATCTGAACCTAGACGGCGGGCTGCCTCTCACGGACACCCAAGTAGGGGTTGTGACGGGCTGTGACCGGCTGTTAGACTGTCATTCACGCAGTCGCGATGCAACCAATCCTGCGTCGCGACGCTGTTGATTGCAGGATAGCTCAAGCAGCGTGATTTATGTCCAAGCCAGTTCAAGAAGCGCGAGTGGTCGTGCAGCGGCACTGGATTTACCGCCATACGCTGGCGATTCGCGGCTTGCATTGGGTCAACGTGGTTTGCCTGACGTTCTTGCTGATGAGCGGGCTGCAGATATTCAATGCAACGCCGGCGCTATATTGGGGCGCGCAATCTGATTTTGAACACCCGCTGGTGTCGCTTCAGGCCGACCCGAAGGACGCCACCAAAGGCGTCACTCAAATTTTCGGTCGCAGCTTTGATACGACGGGCTGGCTTGGCATGGCGGCTGGTCCGGACGGGAATATGACGGAACGCGGCTTCCCCGCGTGGATTACCTTGCCCGGCGCACAATCTTTGGCCGAGGGTCGGCGGTGGCATTTCTTTTTTGCGTGGCTTTTCGCGATCAACGGTCTCGCCTACCTGATCTACGGCTTTGTTTCGCGACACATCGCTAGGGATCTCACGCCAACCGCCGACGAATTGCGGCATATCCCCACGTCCATCTGGGAGCACATCCGGCTGAAATTCCCGCACGGCGACGCGGCGCGTCGATACAATGTTTTGCAAAACCTCACGTACCTGTTGGTGATTTTTATCTTGCTCCCGCTGATCGTGCTCGCGGGCCTCGCCATGTCGCCGGCAATGGACGCTGCGTTTCCATTTTTGCCGACGCTGTTTGGCGGACGCCAGTCGGCTCGCACGGTGCACTTTGTGCTGGCCTGGTCGCTGGTTGCGTTTGTCATCGTTCACGTGGCGATGGTGATCGTTTCCGGCTTCTGGAACAATTTGCGTTCGATGATCACCGGAAGGTACGACCTTGAAAAAACCACCGAGACGCTCCCCGTCGAGCCTTGACACCTCGACGCCGGCCACACGTCGCACCTTGCTGGGGCGCGGCGCAGCCGCAGCAGGGCTGCTGTTGTTGGGCGGTTGCGACCGCATCGCGGAAGATGAGCGTGTGCTGGGCGTTCTTTCAAAGGCCGAAGCGCTGACGTTTCGAGCCCAGAGGGCGTTGCTCGGTTCGTCGCTGGCGGCTGAATTTCCGGCGGCGATGATTGCCAAAAATTTCAAGGCGAACGGCTCGACGGATCCACAGGACAAAGACTATCTGGCGTTGGTGAAAAGCCAGTTTTCCGGCTGGCGTCTCAGCGTCGAGGGTCTGGTCGACAAACCAACACAATTTTCGCTGACCGAACTGCGGGCGCTGCCCGCACGCACGCAGATCACCCGCCACGATTGCGTCGAAGGCTGGAGCTGCATCGGCAAATGGAAGGGCGTGACGCTGGCGAGCCTCCTCGAAAAGACCGGTGTGAAAGCCGAAGCGCGCTACGTCGTGTTCCACTGCGCTGACACGATGGAGAACGATAGCGGGGCGATTCCCAGCGCCGATGCCGACCCGGGCGCCGACGCGCCTGCGGAGGCCGGCGCCAATCCCTCCAAAGCGCCAAAATATTACGAGTCCATTGACCTGATTGACGCCCGCCATCCCCAGACGATTCTCGCCTATGAGATGAACGACGCGCCGTTGCCGGTTCCCCACGGCGCGCCGTTGCGGGTTCGCGTCGAGCGGCAGCTTGGATACAAGATGGCGAAATATATTCTGCGCATTGAACTGGTGGCGTCGCTTGAAAAGTTTGGCGCCGGCCTCCGCAGGCGCGTCGGCGCCCGGGT
>JAYTTW010000174.1:0-1676 GCA_043744855.1 Hyphomicrobiales bacterium | reverse complement strand
ATGTCATCGACACTGGCTTCGAGATGTCTGGCGGCCAGATCGCGGCCCTTTTTCACGCTCTCGCGCGCGGCCAGCACCAACGACCCTCCGTGCGACATCAGCGAGCGAGAGCCAATCGTGCCGTCGCCGCGCAACGCCGGCCCGTCGGGATCGGAAAAACGCAGCGTGACATTCTCCGGCCTGATGCCAAAAACTTCAGCAACGACTTCCGGAAACACTGTTTCATGCCCCTGACCCGAGGGGCCGGAAACCGTGTAGATCGTCGGATTGCCAGCCGAACCGAACTGAATCGCGGTTTCCTCGACAGGACTGCCGCCGCCGCCCGAGGGCTCGACGAAAGTGCAGACCGAAATCCCGCGCAGTTTTCCGCGCGTGCGGGCTTCGGCGCGGCGCTTTTCAAACCCCGCGTAATCGGAATATCTCAGAGCGTCATCGAGCAGGCCGGGCGGATCGCCGCTATCATATTCATTGCCGGTCGGGGTCTTGTAGGGAAAGGCTTCCTTCTGAATCAGGTTGCGCCGGCGTAATTCGACGCGGTCAAGGTTCATTTCGATCGCCGCCTCGTCGATGAGCCGCTCCATCATATAGGAAACGTTTGGCCGCGCCGCGCCGCGATAAGGCGTTGTCGCCGTGGTGTTGGTGAGAACGAGGCGATGCAGTCCGTGCGCCACCGGCGTGCGATAGATGCTGGTGATGTTGCCCGAGGGCGCGAGCGTGTTGGTAAAGCCGCCAGGCGAAGACAGATAAGCGCCGCCATTGATGACCCAGACAATGCGCAGGCCGAGGAAGGTTCCCTGCGCGTCCAGCGCGAGTTCACCGTAGAGTTTCACGCCACGCCCGTGATGATCGCTGACGAACGTTTCCGCGCGCGTGCCAACCCATTTAACCGGCTTGCCCACTTTCTTTGCCGCCAGCATCAGGGCGCAATATTCCGAATAAGCCTCGCCGCGGATGCCAAAACCGCCGCCGACGTCATGGGCGTGCACGCGCAGTTTTTCTTCGGCGATTTTTGTGCCTACCGCCAGCCCGTGCCGCATCATCGTCATGCCTTGTGAGGGCACATAAAGATCGTAAACGTCTTTTGCCGCGTCATACAGAACCGTCGCCGCCTTGGGCTCCATGGGATTGCCAACAATGCGTTTGGCGTCGAGCGCAAGTCTGGTCACATGCGTCGCCGCAGCGAAGGCCTCGTCGGTTTTTTCTTTTGAACCGTATTCGAAATCAAATGCGAGGTTGTTTTCGATCTGCGGGTAGAGCAAGGGCGCACCGGGCTTCAGCGCCTCCTCGGCGTCGACAACGCAGGGCAGATCGCGATAATTCACGACGATTTTCTCCGCCGCCTCCTGGGCCTGCGCGGCTGTATTGGCCACCACCAGCGCGACCTCCTGGCCAACAAAACGCACGCGCGTCTCCGCCAGCACCTCGCGATGGGGATCGCGCAATTTCATGCCATTTTTGCCGGGAAATTTGATCAACGCCGGCGACGGCCCAAAGCCTGCGGCTTTGGTGTCTTGCCCGGTTATGATTGCCAGCACGCCAGCGGAGGCGAGCGCCGCCTCGAGGTCAAGGCCGAGCAATTCGGCATGGGCGCGATCCGAGCGCAGAAAATGCGCATGGACCTGATCGGGAAAATTCCAGTCAGACGTGTAACGCCCCTGTCCCGTCACCAGCCTGAA
>JAYTTW010000173.1:0-6428 GCA_043744855.1 Hyphomicrobiales bacterium | reverse complement strand
TCCTGCATTGTGTCAGCTATGGTTTGCGGGGTGCCGACCATCGACAGGCCCGA
This sequence comes from Hyphomicrobiales bacterium, assembly GCA_043744855.1. GTDB lineage: Bacteria > Pseudomonadota > Alphaproteobacteria > Rhizobiales > Beijerinckiaceae > Terripilifer. The sequence goes on along the minus strand of JAYTTW010000173.1, from coordinate 6,375 downwards.
ATGCCCGCCGAGGCGCTGCGCCAGCTGGCGAACCGTCAGCTTCTCGCTTCGCGCCATTTCAGTGACGCGCAGCCAGGCGGTCTTGCCAGCGTTGGATTCGGGCATGTCGGGTAACGGCGCGTCAAGATCGTACCCCGAGACATCGTGTCCCAAGGCAATCGAGAGCGAGGCGACGCCGCTGTCCTCGTGCACAAATGTGTCGAGCAAGGCGCGCTTGCGTTTGGCCTCCTCAACGGTGTCGCCGACGACGACGAGACAAGCCGGCATGATTTTCATGAAATCAGGATTACGGACGAGGCTCGCCATGCGGCCTTTGACATCGCTATAAAAGGCGCGGCCCGCCTCCAGACTGCGTAGCGATGTAAACACAAGCTCCGCCGTTTCAGCCGCCAACTGACGGCCGGGTTCGGATGCGCCGGCTTGCACGATGACAGGCCATCCCTGCACGGGTCGCGCAATGTTGAGGGGGCCGCGCACATCGAGAAATTCGCCGTGGTGATCGAGCACATGCAGTTTGTCGGGATCGAAAAAAATCCCGCTTTCAACATCGCGGATCAGCGCGTCATCGGCCCAACTGTCCCACAGCCCGGTGACGACATCGTAGTACTCGCGGGCCCTTCGATAACGCGTCGCGTGTTCAAGATGTTCTTTCATGCCGAAGTTCAGCGCAGCGTCAGGGTTCGAGGTAGTGACGATATTCCACGCCGCGCGACCCCCGCTGATATGATCGAGCGAGGCGAAGCGCCGGGCGATATGGTAGGGCGCGTCAAATGTCGTTGACGCTGTTGCGGCGAGACCAAGGCGCTTGGTGGAAACCGCCAGCGCCGACAGCAATGTGAACGGCTCAAACGAAGTCGCCGTATGGCTGCGCCGCAAGACTTTGAACGGCATGTTCAATACAGCCATGTGGTCGGCCATGAAGAAGGTATCGAATTTGCCAGCTTCCAGCTTCTGCGCCAGCAACTGCAATTTGGGAAAATTGAAGTTCACATCCGGCCACGAGCCTGGATAGCGCCAGGCGCCCGTATGAATGGTTGCCGGGCGCATGAATGCGCCGAGGTGCAATCGCCGGGGATCCGCCATCACCTGTCTCCGCTTTGTCGCTGGGAATTTTGCGACAATCCTGATTTCGTCCCGGCGCTGACACCGGGCAGCCCCTGCTTAACCGCGTTTGGTGGAAACCGCCAGCGCCGACTGCAACAGCGCCGACAGCAATGTGAACGGCTCAAACGAAGTCGCCGTATGGCTGCGCCGCAAGGCGTTGAACGGCTGGTTCAATACGGCCATAGGATCGGCCATGAAGAAGGTATCGAATTTGCCAGCTTCGAGCTTCTGCGCCAGCAACTAACCGCGATTGCCGATTTCCACGGCTTGCGGAAAGCGACGTTGCAAACGTTCGTTTTGCCCTACCGCCACACGCACGGTCATGGCTGTAGAGCCTTCCTCCGCCGCGTCCCGGTGCAACACTTCCGCATTCTGATAAAGCCACGCGAGGCCCTCGCCATCCTCGGCGGCGATGCGGATGTTGAAACGCGAACGCCCTGTCGCCAGCCTTTCCTCGATCGCCGCAAGCAGCGCGTCGAGCCCCTCCCCTGAGACCGCAGAAACGACATGCGGACGATTGCGACCCCGCCGTGATTTCGCTGAATTGAGAATGCGGGCCCGCGCATCGCCGCTGAGCAGATCGAGTTTGTTCCACACTTCAATGACGCGGTTGTGGTCGTTGGCGTCGATCCCGAGTTCGTCGAGAATTTGCTTGACGTCGGTGCTTTGCTCCTCGGTATCGTCGTGGACGATATCGCGCACGTGCAAGATGATGTCGGCTTCGATGACTTCTTCGAGGGTGGCGCGAAAAGCGGAGACGAGCATCGTCGGCAAATTCGAGATAAATCCGACCGTGTCGGACAACAGGACGCGCGCCCCGTGCGGCAGGCGGACAGCACGCAAGGTCGGGTCGAGCGTTGCAAAAAGCATATCTTTTGCAAGCACGTCGGCGCTCGTCAGCCGGTTGAAAAGCGTCGACTTTCCGGCATTCGTGTAACCCACGATGGCGACGACGGGGAACGGCGCATCCTGGCGGCTTTTACGATGCAGGCTGCGGGTTTTCTTGACCCCTTCGAGGTCGCGTTCGATGCGCGTGATGCGCTCCTGGATGAGGCGACGATCGGTTTCAATTTGGGTTTCGCCGGGGCCGCCGAGAAATCCGAAGCCGCCGCGCTGGCGCTCCAAATGGGTCCACGAACGAACCAGTCGTGATTTCTGATAGACAAGGTGAGCGTGCTCGACCTGCAAGGCGCCCTCGCGCGTGCGGGCGCGACGGCCGAAAATCTCCAGAATCAGCCCGGTGCGGTCAATGACCTTGGCGCCGAAAATTTTCTCCAGATTGCGTTGCTGGGCTGGCGATAACGAACAATCCATAACCACGAGGTCGACGTCGTCGGCCTTCACACGTTCGCCGATTTCAGCGGCCTTTCCCGAACCCATATACGTCGCCGGATTGATTTTGGACAACGGCGCGAGCAGACTCTCCGTGAGGTCGAGATCGATGGCGCGCGCCAATCCCATTACCTCGGCCAGTCGCGCATCAGGGCCGCGCGCGATCCCGCCGGTAGCCCCGCTCTTGCCGCGAGGCTCGCCCAGGTAGGGCCCAACGACGAGCGCATGGGTGTGCTGCGCGCGGCGCCTCTCCAGATCAAAGCCGGCAGACCCGGCGGGAGACCCAGACCTCGCCTCGCTCATGCGCGTCGCGTCATTTGTACCCTGCAATCCGGCTCATGGCGCTCACGCTTTCTCCGCTGCGGCTTCTTCGACAGGTTCAAACATCTGCATGGGCGTGCCCGGCATGATCGTCGAGATCGCGTGTTTGTAGACAAGCTGGGAATGTCCATCCCGCCGCAGCAAGACGCAAAAGTTGTCGAACCAGGTAACGACACCTTGCAGCTTGACGCCGTTGATGAGGAAGATCGTCAGCGGAACCTTGTTTTTGCGCACATAATTGAGAAACGTATCTTGCAGGTTTTGAACGCGTTCGGTCGCCATTTTCTTGTCCTTTATTTTATCAGCTTTTTTTTGGCCGTGCCCGCCGCGCCTGCACAGAAAACGCGCGATCTTAACGAAACCAGCCTGGCTCTCTCCACACAGTCTACCAAAAAATCACGTCTTTGGCTGCAGCGCGTCGAAAAGCCGGGCGATGTGAAGTTTCCATATCTGTGGTTTCAGTCAATACCAAGCGACTTCAATTTTCGGTGCAATGCGGAGCGTTCCATGCCGATGAACTCGGCGGTGCGCGAGATGTTCCCGCCAAACCGCCCGATCTGAGCCATCAGATACTCTTTCTCGAAAACTTCGCGCGCCTCCCGCAGGGCGAGGGTAAGCAGTCGGGTGCCGCTGGCCCCGCCTGGCGTCGCTGGCGCGAGCGCGCCAATTTCAGCCGGCAACAGATCCGCCGTGATCGCCGCGTCCGGCGCGCCGGTCGCCAAGATCATCAGGCGTTCCACGTTATTGCGCAACTGGCGAACGTTTCCGGGCCAGTCGTGCGCCTGCAGCACCGCCATCGCATCCGCAGCAATCTGCCGTCGGGTCATTCCATTGACGAGACAAAGGTGGTCCATGAAATGATCGACGAGCGCGGGAATGTCTTCGCAGCGTTCGGCGAGGCTGGGAATGCGGATGGGAACGACAGACAGCCGGTGGAACAAATCTTCGCGAAACCGTCCCTCACTTATCTCACAAGCGATATCGCGGCTCGTCGAGGAGATGACGCGCACATCGACATGCACGCGCGTCGTGCCGCCGACGCGCTGAAAATTCTGGTCGACAAGCACCCGCAGTATCTTGCCTTGGGTTTCGCGCGGCATGTCGCTGACTTCGTCGAGATAGAGCGTGCCGCCATGCGCCTCCTCCAGCGCGCCAACCTTGCGTGGGCGCCCATCGACGGCCTCTGCGCCGAAAAGTTCGCGCTCCATGGTATCGGGCGCGATGGTCGCCGCGTTGATGGCGATGAAGGGCCCGGAACTACGCGCAGAACTTTCATGAATGACGCGCGCGCCGAGTTCCTTGCCCGACCCCGAGGCCCCCGAAATGAGGACGCGCGAATTGGCCGGCGCCACCCGGTCGATGATCTGCCGCAACGCCACAATGGCGCTGGAGACGCCGATGATGATGTTCGAGGGCCCCGAACGGGCGCGTAAATCGCTGACTTCGCGGCGCAACCGGAAAGCTTCAAGAGCGCGGTCGGTGACGAGGATCAGCCGGTCCGCCTTGAACGGCTTTTCGATAAAATCATAAGCCCCCAACCGGATGGCGGCGACGGCGGTTTCGATATTGCCGTGCCCGGAAATCATCACCACCGGCAGCGTCGGATGTTGTTGCATGATGATTTCAAGCAATTGCAATCCGTCGAGGCGCGACGCCTGCATCCAGATATCGAGAAACACCAGATTGGGCCGGCGCGCTTCGATGGCGGCAAGCGCCTCGTCGGCGTTTTTGGCGGTCCGGACGCCATGGCCTTCGTCCGAAAGAATTCCCGAGACCCCCTCGCGAATGTCCGCTTCGTCGTCGACAATCAAAATATCTGTCGCCATGTTTTTTCAGGCCCGGGGTGTTTCGTGATCGACGGCGGACGTCGGGTGCGCGTGCGCAGGGAAGCGTAGCCGCACGCAAGCCCCCTGCCCGCCCGGCGCATCCAGAAGTTCGATGCAGCCGGCATGGTCCTCAAGAATTTTTGCGACAATCGGCAAGCCCAAGCCTGTTCCCTCGCTGCGCGTGGTCACGTAGGGCTCCAGCAAACGCTGGCGATTTTCGACAGGAAATCCTGCGCCATTATCGGTTATGTCGATCACCGCTTCATCGCCTTCAAGCCGCAGGGCGACCTCAATGCGCGGTGCGACGCCGCGCGATTGCGCCGCGCCCGTGATCCCCTCCGTGGCGTTTTTGATGACGTTGGTGAGCGCCTGGGTCATCAGACGGCGATCAAAATCGACCATTCCGGAAGCGGCCGGCATCGACTCGATAAACTCGATACCTGGACTGCCAACCCGCATGAGGAAAACCACCTGCTTCACGCAGGCCGCCAAATCGTCGGGCGCGAGGCGTGCCTTCGGCATGCGCGCAAACGACGAGAATTCGTCGACCATGCGTTTGATGTCATCGACCTGCCGAATGATCGTGTCCGTGCATTGGTCAAAAATTTCGCGATCCTCGACGATGACGCGTCCGTACTTGCGCTTCAGTCGTTCGGCGGAAAGCTGGATCGGCGTCAACGGATTTTTAATTTCGTGGGCGATGCGACGCGCCACGTCCGCCCAAGCCGCCGTGCGCTGGGCGCTGACCAGTTCGGTAATGTCGTCAAGCGTAACCACGAAACTCGCCGCCGACGCCCCATGTTGCGAACTGGTGATGCGCATGTTGAACATCCGCTCCCGGGCCTGTCGCTGAATGGTGATCTGGGTTTGCAACATGCGGGCGGGGTTCGCCTGGGCTTCGTTAAGATGCGGGGCAAGTTCGGGCGCCAGCGCCGCCAGGGATTGTCCCACCACCGTCTGCAAATTTTCGCCGCTCGCCACAAGCCGCTGCGCCGATGGATTCAAGGCGGTGATGCGCAGGTTCGCATCGACGCCGATGACGCTGGCCGGAATGCCAGACAGCACCGCTTCGGTGAACACGCGCCGCTCATCGATCAGTTGGCTGGCGGCGAGCAGCCGGTTGTGCTGCAACCGGAGTTCCGATGTCATTTTGTTGAAGGTGTCGCCGAGATGGCCGATGTCGCCATCGCTGCGATGCACCGGGACCTGAACATAAAGGTTGCCTGTCGCCACCTGATCGGTTGCCGCAATCAGTCGACGGATCGGCGTCACCAGTCGCGTCGCGAACCACAGGCCGATCCACACCGCCGACAGCAGCATGATCAGGGCAATGACGACAAACATGGTGCCAAAGGCGATCTGGATGTTGCGACGGTGGGCGTCGTAGATTTCATAGAGGTTGATCAATGCTTGGGCTTGCGCGGGAAACTCCAGCGCGAACGGGTCAATCGGCCGCGCCGCATAAATGAAAGCCCCGTTGAATTCGGGAATTTCGCGTAGCGCCACGAAGGTCCGGCCATCCGCAAGGATCAAACAGGTCAACTCATTTCTGCGCGCCTCCTCAAAGTCCGCAGCCTCCGGCACGGCCATCGGCGCCACCTCGGTTCTGGGCAGCGCCGGCGCCGGACCTGCCTCGGGCTCGTCGGGCGCGGGATCGACGCGGTCGAGAACCGAACCATCAGGTTTGATGATGGCGGCGGTGGTGAAACCGAGAAACCGGGCGCGCGTCGCAAACAGCGTGCGAAACCCGGCGCGGTCGGCATCGAAATAGGCTCTCGCGCCGGAGAGGTCG
>JAYTTW010000172.1:0-1684 GCA_043744855.1 Hyphomicrobiales bacterium | reverse complement strand
CGCAATGCCCAAGATCGCCATCCACGCACCACGTCGCGCCCGCCCGGGCGAACCCGTCGCCGGCGTTGGCGATCGCGCGCTGGTGCGCGTTGAGCCCGCCCGCGACGACGAGGCCGGAACGCCGTACACGGGCCGCGTCATCAAACTCGTCGCGCGCAAGCAAGCGCAGCTTCTCGGGGTTTTTCGCGCGCTTGCGACTGGCGGCGGACGGGTGCTGCCGATCGACAAGAAAAACCGCGCGCAGGAATTTCTGATTGCGCCCGGCGGGCAAGGCGAGGCAAGCGACGGCGACCTCGTATCCATCGACGTGCAACGCCAGACCCGTTTTGGTCCGCCCACCGCGCGCGTGCGCGAAAAACTGGGTTCGCTCGCCACCGAAAAAGCCGTCAGTCTGATCGCCATCTATTCACATAACATTCCCCACAACTTCAGCCCCAACGCCATCGCCGAAAGCGAGCGCGCGCGCGCAGCCAGCATGGCGGGGCGAGAAGACTGGCGCGACTTGCCGCTCGTAACTATTGATCCCGCCGACGCAAAAGATCACGACGACGCGGTTCACGCGGGGCCCGATCCAGACCCCGCCAATCCCGGCGGCCATATCCTCAGCATCGCCATCGCCGATGTCGCCGCCTATGTGCGCATCGGCAGTGCGCTGGACCGCGAAGCGCTGGAGCGCGGCAATTCGGTTTATTTTCCTGACCGCGTCGTGCCGATGCTGCCCGAGCGGATCTCCAACGATCTGTGTTCGCTGAAAGCCGGTATGGATCGCCCCGCGCTTGCCGTGCAGATGATCATCGACGCGCGCGGGCGAAAAAAGCAACATTCGTTTCATCGCGTGATGATCCGCTCGGCGGCAAAACTTGCCTACCCGCAAGCCCAGGCCGCCATTGACGGCCACGCGGATGAATTCACGCGTCCGTTGCTGGACAATGTTCTGCGTCCGCTGTGGGCTGCGTACCGCTCGCTTGGCACGGAGCGTGAGCGCCGCTCGCCGCTGGATCTCGATTTGCCCGAACGCAAGATTCTTCTGAAAAGCGATGGAACCATCGATCGCGTCGTCACGCCGCCGCGTCTGGAAGCGCATCGGCTGATTGAAGAATTCATGATCCTCGCCAATGTCGCTGCGGCGGAAACGCTGGAGGACAAGCGCCAGCCGCTCATTTATCGCGCCCATGACGAACCCTCCGTTGAGAAGCTCCACGGCCTTGCCGAATTCCTTGCCTCCATCGGCATGAAAATGGCGAAGGGCGAAGTTATGCGGCCAGCAAACTTCAATCGCATCCTCGTGGCGGCGCGCGGCGCAGAATACGAAAATGTTGTCAACGAAGTCGTCTTGCGCAGTCAGGCGCAGGCCGAATACACCGCGAAAAACTACGGCCACTTCGGCCTCGCCCTGCGGTGTTATGCGCATTTCACCTCACCAATCCGTCGCTACGCCGATCTCATCGTGCACCGCGCCCTCATTCGCGCGCTGGGCTTTGGCGACGACGGCCTGCCGGACCTCGGCGAGGGCGAGCTTGAAGAGATTGCCGCCAGCATATCGCTCGCCGAAAGGCGCGCCATGAAAGCCGAGCGGGAAACAACCGACCGCCTCATTGCCGGCTTTCTCGCCGACCAGATTGGCGCAACTTTTTCAGGAAAGATCGCCGGCGTCACCCGCGCCGGCCTGTTCATAAAACTCGAC
>JAYTTW010000171.1:0-6504 GCA_043744855.1 Hyphomicrobiales bacterium | reverse complement strand
CAGCATGAAACTGCGGCGCAAACTCGCAGGATGGGATACAAAATATCTCGCAAGCCTGCTCAACCACTCAGGCCGTTAACTTGGATTCGTTGCCCTGATGGCGCATCGATCCACGCCACAGGCGCAAATCAGGGGAGTGAGACATGGCGTCTCTCAACGTCAACGGTAAAACCCATCAGGCGGACGTGGATCCGCGTACGCCGCTGTTGTGGGTGCTTCGCGATACGATTGGCCTCACCGGCACCAAATTTGGTTGCGGCATTGCCCAGTGTGGCGCCTGCACGGTGCATATCGATGGCGTTGCGACCCGCTCCTGCTCGGTGCCGGTGAGCTCCATCGCCGGTAAAAAAGTTGTCACGATCGAAGGTCTCGCCATCAATGGCGCCATGACGAAAGTGCAGAAAGCGTGGGTCGATCTCGACGTGCCCCAATGCGGCTACTGCCAGAGCGGCATGATCATGTCCGTCTCAGCGCTTCTGCAAGACAAGCCGAAGCCGACAGACGCGGAAATCAACGCCGCCATCACCAACATTTGTCGCTGCGGCACCTATCAGCAGGTGCGTGAAGCGATCCACGCAGCCGCCAAGGCTTGAGGGGGAACGCCACCATGAACGACATGTCCAAATTTGTAACCTCACCTGAAATGAACCGCCGCAAATTCATCGTCGGCGCCACGGCTGGCGGCTTTTCGCTCGGCTTTGCCATTCCTTCCGTCAATGCGCAGACAGCAGGGGACACCGCCTCCGCAACCGCCACAACGACGAAACCGGAAGTCAACGCGTGGGTGGTCATCCGGCCTGACGACAGCGTTGTCATTCGCGTTGTGCGCCCGGATATGGGGCAGGGCAGTCTCACCGGCCTGGCGCAACTTGTCGCTGAAGAACTCGAGTGTGACTGGTCGAAGGTGAAAACTGAATACCCGACGCCCGGCGAAAACCTCGCCCGCAAGCGCGTCTGGGGCGCGATGAATTCGACTGGCAGTCAGGCAATCCGCCAGTCCAACGAATATGTGCGCAAGGGCGGCGCCGCCGCGCGCATGATGCTGCTGCAGGCTGCCGCCGACGAGTGGAAAGTCCCGGTCGCCGAAGTCAGTGTCGACAAAGGCGTCATCACCCACAAGGGAAGCGACCGCAAGACCAGCTACGGCAAGGTTGCCGCCGCCGCCGCCAAGGTCGCCGCGCCAGACCCCAAGGACATCAAGCTCAAGGACGCCAAGGACTGGAAGATCGCCGGCAAACCGTTGAAGCGTCTTGACACCGCCAGCAAGGTCGACGGCACGCACGAATTCGGCATCGACGTGAAGTTGCCGGGAATGTTGTACGCGGCGATCCGGGATTGCCCCGTCAATGGCGGCAAGGTGAAAAGCTTCGATGCGTCTCGCGCCGAGACCATGCGCGGCGTCAAGAAAGTTGTGCAAGTCGGCGACAGCGGCGTCGCCGTCATTGCCGACAGCTTCTGGAACGCCAAACAGGCCGTCGCCGCTCTCCCCGTCGTTTGGGACGAGGGCGCCAACGGCAATGTGTCGAGCGCCTCCATCGCCGATTTCCTCAAGGAGGGACTGAGCGCCGAGCAAGCTTACGTCGGCAACGCCCAGGGCGACGTCAAGGATGCGTTGTCGAAAGCCGCAAAGACTGTGGAAGCGGTCTATGCCTATCCCTATCAGAACCACGCCTGCATGGAGCCGATGAACGCCACCGCCGTGTGGTCGGCCGATAAGTGCAAGGTCTGGTGCCCAACCCAGAACGCCGAAGCCGCACTGGCGGCGACTGCGGAAGCTTCCGGTCTGCCAATCGCCAAATGTGATGTCATCAAGACGCAACTCGGCGGCGGTTTCGGCCGTCGCGGCCGCACTGACTTCGTGTCGCAGGCGGTGCTCATCGCCAAGCAGATGCCCGATACTCCGGTCAAGCTGCTGTGGACACGTGAAGAGGATATGACGCACTGCTCCTATCATCCCATCACCCAGTGCAAGTTGACGGCCGGCCTTGACGACAAGGGCAACATTACAGCGTGGCGGATGCGCATATCCGGCCAGTCGATTCTGGCCTCCCTGGCGCCCGAGCGTCTCGACAAAGGCATGGACCCCGCCACCTTTCAGGGCCTCACGGTTTCGAGCCCAGAAGGCGCGTTTGGGTACAACATTCCCAACGTGCTCATCGATCACGCCATGCGAAACACCCATCTGTTGGCGGGTTTCTGGCGTGGCGTGAACTCCAACCACAACGCGATCTATGTCGAGAGCTTCATCGACGAGATCGCCAAGGCGACCAACCAGAGCCCGCTTGAGTTGCGCCGCAAACTGTTGAAACCGAAGCAGCTTGCTGTGCTCAATGCGGTGGCGGAGGGCGCTGGCTACGGCAAAACGCCGGGCAAGTTCCACGGCCTTGCCTCGATGAACGCCTTTGGCAGCTATGTCGCCGCATGCGCCGAAGTCACGGTGACCGATGGCCGGCTTTCCATTCAGCGCATCGTCGCCGCCACCGACCCTGGCTACGCGGTCAACCCCGCGCAGATCGAACGCCAGGTCATGGGTTCCTTTGTCTATGGTTTGTCGGCGTTGCTGTACGGCGAGTGCACCGTCAAGAACGGCGCTGTCGAGCAGACCAACTTCGATACGTACAATGTGATGCGCATGGACGAGATGCCGAAAGTCGAAGTCATCGTCATGCCATCCGGCGGTTTCTGGGGCGGCGTTGGCGAGCCGACAATCTCGGTCGCCGCGCCAGCCGTTCTCAACGCGATCTTCGCCGCAACCGGCAAGCGCTTTCGCTCGTTCCCGCTGATGAACCAGAACCTCGGCAACGCCTGAACGCTATGCGCGGCGGCTTCACGGTCGCCGCGCAACCCAAACGGTTGCTTCCCATGGCGCCATACGCGCGTATTTTCCTGATCCTGTTCGCCGCTTCAACGGTGGACGCGAGGGCGCAAACTCCACCGGCGCAATCTCCGCCGGCGCCGGCTGGCGGCGAAGCGTGCTCGGGCTGTCACGCGAATTCAGCTGTCGTGCAAACACCCGCGCCGCGCCTGATTGGCCAGAAGCCCGCCGATATTGTTACAGCCATGCAGGCGTTCAAAAGCGGCGCGCGGCCGGCAACCATCATGGACCGTATCGCCAAGGGTTTCGGCGACGCGGAGATTGAAGCGATCGCCGCGTGGTACGGCGCGCGCAAAGACTGACCTGCAAAGACTAAACGGAGGCGCCGATGCACACTCCAAAACGCACCCGCCGCGAAGCCGTGCAACTTCTCGGCGCCGGCGCCGCAGCGATTACCTTTGCGGCGCCATCTCTGGCGCAAAACGCAGCCGGCGCCGTGGTCGTCATCGGCGGCGGCTTTGGCGGCGCAAGCTGCGCGCGCGCGTTGAAACGCCTCAATCCCGCGCTGAGCGTCACCCTCATCGAACCCAACGCGAAATTTACCGCCTGTCCGTTCAGCAACGAGGTTATTGCGGGCCTGCGCGAGATCACCGCCCAGGAGTTCGGCTATGACGGCGTGGCGCGCGCCGGCGTTAAAATCATCGCGCAGACGGCGGCTGGCGTCGATCCGCACGCCCGCCTCGTCACCCTGGCCGACGGCGCGCGCCTGCCTTACGACCGGCTCGTCCTGTCGCCGGGCGTCGAGCTGCGCTTCGACGCCTTGCCGGGGTATGATGAAGCCGCCAGCCAACGCATGCCGCACGCCTGGAAAGCTGGCGCGCAAACGGTGTTGTTGCGCCGGCAACTTGAAGCGATGGACGATGGCGGTGTCGTCGTCATGTCGGCGCCAGCCAATCCCTATCGATGTCCGCCCGGCCCCTATGAGCGCGCCAGCCTCATCGCGCACTATCTGAAAACCAGAAAACCGAAATCGAAGCTCCTGCTTCTCGACGCCAAGGACGTGTTTTCGAAACAACGCCTGTTCCAGAATGCGTGGAAAGAGCTTTATCCGCAGCATATCGAATGGATTTCGCTCTCATCCGGCGGCAAGGTCACCTCGGTTGATGCGGCAAGCTTGACGGCGACGACGGACTTCGGCTCGCACAAGGGCGCCGTCGTGAACATTATCCCGCCGCAGAAAGCCGGCGCCATTGCCCAGCAAGCCGGCGTTGCGGATCGCACCGGCTGGTGCCCGGTCGAACCGCTTGCCTTTACCTCAACCTTGCAAAGCAATATCCACGTCATCGGCGACGCCGCCATCATGGGCGCCATGCCGAAATCGGCATTCTCCGCCAACGCCCAGGCCAAGGTTTGCGCCAACGCCATCGTTGCCCTGTTGGCGGGCCGCGAGCCGTCTGAGCCGAGGCTTATCAACACCTGCTATTCGCTCGTCGCGCCCAACTATGGGATCACCGTCGCCGGTGTTTACAAGCCCGCAAACGGACTGCTGGTTGATATCGAAGGCGCTGGTGGGACCAGCCCGATCGAGGCTCCACGCTCTACTCGGGCGCAGGAAGCGAGCCTGGCCGAGGGCTGGTTCGCCACCCTCACAGCAGAAGTTTTCGGCTGACCCATGCGACCCCCAACGTGTGCTACCGGAATTGCCGCCGGGCTTTTTGCGGTGTCGATAATGACCAATGCCGTCGCGCAGGATCTGCCCCCATTTGCCGTCGTCGGCGACGCCATTCCGCAATCGCTCACTGGAGAACCGGGCGACGCCGCGAGGGGTGGCGCGATTGTCGTCAACCGCCAGCTCGGGCTGTGCCTGCTGTGTCACTCCGGGCCGTTTCCGGGCGAGCGGTTTCAGGGCACGTTGGCGCCTGACATGAGCGGCGCCGGCGCGCGCTGGAGCGTCGGCCAGTTACGCCTTCGCATGGTCGATGCCTCCCGCCTTAACGCGGACACGATCATGCCGGCCTATTATCGCACGACAGGTTTGCAGCGCGTCGCCAGCGCGTTCGCAGGTAAGCCCATATTGACTGCCGAACAGATCGAGGATGTTGTCGCCTTCCTCGAAACACTGCGGGATCCCTAGATGCAAAAAACCGTTGCCGCGACCCGCCGCGATTTTCTCGCCGCCACGGCAAGCGCTGGCGTGGTGAGCGTATGGATGGTTCGCGGCGCCCGGGCGACGCCCGAAGCGATGCAGGCGGAGATCGCCAAAGTTGTCGGCGCCGCACCGGTCACCGATGGCCGCGTGCATCTCGACATTCCCCAGCTTGTCGAAAACGGCAACACAGTGCCGATGTCGATCAAGGTCGACTCGCCCATGTCGGCGGACGACCGGGTGACAGAAATTCATGTCTTCAACGAGAAAAACCCGCAGTCGCACGTGCTTTCCGTGCATCTCGGCCCGCGCGCCGGGCGCGCCGATGTATCAACGCGCATAAAACTTGCGGACACGCAGAAGATCATTGCAATCGCCCGAATGAGCGACGGTTCCTTCTGGCGCGGCGATGCGGATGTCATCGTCACCATCGCCGCCTGTCTGGAGGATTTGTGATGGCCCGCGCGCTCATCAATGTTCCAAAGGCCGCCAAACCCGGCGACATCATCGAAATCAAGACGCTTATCCAGCATCCCATGGAGACCGGATTTCGTGTTGGCTATAACGGCGTGCTCATTCCGCGCGACATCATCGACAGCTTCGTCTGCACTTACAACGGCGAAGAAATTTTTCGCGCCGATTTGTCGTCGGCCATCGCCGCCAACCCCTTTCTGACGTTCACCACAACCGCGACCCAGAGTGGTGAAATCGCTTTCAGATGGACCGGCGACAAAGGTTTCTCCGTCGAGGAAGTCGCCAAGATCGTTGTCGAATGAGGGGCGGCTGTTTTTCCCGCGCATGGCGCGTCGGCCTTGCCGCGTTGGCGCTCCTTGCCGCGACGGATGCAATGGCGGAAATTGCATTGACGCAACGCCAATCCCCCTACGATGCAATGTCACCGCAAGTCCGCGCCATGCAGGATGATGACAGCGCCAACCCGGCGATGTTCTGGGTGCTCGACGGGCAGACGGCGTGGAGCGAGCGGGTTGGCGCGGCGAAAAAATCCTGCGCCGATTGTCACGGTGACGCCTCCAAGAGCATGGCGGGCGTCGCCGCGCGCTATCCGGTTTTCGACGCCGCCCGCAACAAAGTCATCGATATCGAGGACCGCATCAACATCTGTCGCAGCGAAAGGCAAGGCGGGGCGGCGCTGCCGCGTGAAAGCAAGGAACTGCTGGCGCTGACGAGTTTCATCGCGCGTCAATCGAAAGGCGCGCCAATCAAAGTGTCGAGCGACGCGGCGTCGATGCGGGCGGTTGAGCAGGGACGTGAACTTTTTTCGCGTCGTCAGGGCCAGCTCAATCTTTCGTGCGCCAACTGCCACGAGGACAACTGGGGTCGCAAGCTGGCCGGCGCGGCGATCCCGCAGGGGCACCCGACGGGGTATCCAGTATATCGGCTGGAATGGCAGACGTTGGGTTCGTTGCAACGACGTCTGCGCAACTGCATGTCGGGCATGCGCGCGCAAGCCTACGATTACGGCTCGGATGAATTCGCCGCGCTCGAAATGTATCTCATGTGGCGGGCGCGCGACATGCAGGTC
>JAYTTW010000170.1:0-24642 GCA_043744855.1 Hyphomicrobiales bacterium | reverse complement strand
TTCTGCGCCGAACGCTGCCCGACAGGCGCATGGGACATGCAGAAGTTCCTGCTCAATGTGACACTCGCGAGCGATGAGGGAGTTGTCGCGGCATGCCTATCAGCAGCGTAAACGATTTCGTCGTCCGCTTCGCCAACGTCAACGGTTCCGGCTCGGCGAGCGCCAACCAACTGTTCGCGCGCTCGATCCTGCGCATGGGCGTGCCGGTGTCGCCGCGCAACATCTTTCCCTCGAACATTCAGGGATTGCCGACGTGGTACGAAGTGCGCGTCAATGGCGAGGGGCATCTGGGAGCGCGCGGCGGCACGGACTTGCTCGTCGCCATGAACCCGCAAACCTGGAAACAGGACCTCGCCGGGATCGATCCCGGCGGCTATCTGTTCTACGATTCCTCGAAACCCATTCCGAAGTCGGAGTTCCGCGACGACATCACCGTCATCGGCATGCCGCTGACGGAGATTTGCAATTCGCTCTACAGCGAACCGCGTTTGCGGCAACTGTTCAAGAATATCATTTATGTCGGCGCGCTCGCCGCGCTGCTCGATATGGACATCGCCGAATGCAAGCGGCTGATCGGCGAGCAATTCAAGGGTAAGGACAAGCTGATTGCGCCGAACATCGAGGCGCTAAAGGTCGGCTACGAATACGCCAAAGAGCACTTTACCTGCCCGCTCGGCATCCGCGTGGCGCGCTCCAATGGCGTTGGCGACCGCATCTTCGTAGAAGGCAACGATGCTGCAGCGCTCGGCGCGGTCTACGGCGGCGCCAGCGTGTGCGCCTGGTATCCGATCACGCCATCGACCTCGCTGGCGGAATCTTTCATGGCGTACTGCCGCAGGCTGCGCAAAGACCCGGCTAGCGGCAAGAACAATTACGCCATTGTGCAGGCGGAAGACGAGCTGTCGTCCATCGGTATGGTCATCGGCGCTGCATGGAACGGCGCGCGCGCCTTCACCGCGACGTCCGGCCCCGGCGTTTCGCTGATGCAGGAGTTTCTCGGCCTCGCCTACTTTTCTGAAATTCCGGCGGTTATTTTCAATGTGCAGCGCGGCGGGCCCTCGACTGGAATACCGACGCGGACGCAACAGTCGGATTTGCTGATTTGCGCCTACGCATCGCACGGCGACACCAAACACGTGATGCTCATGCCAGAAGACCCTTACGAAGCCTTTGAATTTGGCGCGTTGGCGTTCGACCTCGCCGACCGGCTGCAAACCCCGGTCTTTGTGATGCTGGATCTCGACATCGGCTCAAACCATCGCCTGTGCAAACCGTTTGTCTGGGACGCGGATCGCAAACTCGATCGCGGCAAGGTTTTCACCTATGATGATCTTGAGGCCGGCAAGCAGTTTGGCCGGTATCTCGATGTCGATGGCGATGGTATCGCCTACCGCACCTATCCGGCGACGCATCCCCAGAAAGGCGCCTATTTCAATCGCGGTACAACGAAAGACCGGTTCGCGCGCTATTCGGAAGAGGGGCCGGATTACATCGAGAACATGGAGCGCCTGCTGCGTAAATTCGATACGGCGAAAACCCTTGTGCCGCCCGCCATCGAGCAGTCCGCAAAGCAGAAAACCGCGCTGGGCGTGGTGTATTTTGGCTCGACGTCGCCGGCCATGCTGGAGGCGGCGCAGCAACTTGCCGGCGATGGCGTGCATCTCGATCTGCTGCGCGTGCGCGGCTTCCCGTTTGGTCGGGAAGTCGGCGACTTTATCGAAGCGCACGAACGCGTCTTCATCGTCGAACAAAATCGCGATTCACAATTGCGCACACTGCTGCAGGTCGAAATCGGCATTGATCCGGCGCGGCTGACGCCCATCGTCAACTTCGACGGCAACCCCATCACGGCGCGGTTCATCCGCAAGGCTGTTTCCGGCGCCGTCCACTCTCTCGCCGCGCGCGGCAAGGTGAAAGTCACCACATGAGCTACCTCGCCAAACCCAAATTTCATCATCCGGCGCTCGAAGCCAATTCGCTGGGGTTCACCCATCGCGATTACGAAGGCGCGATCTCGACCCTGTGCGCGGGTTGCGGCCACGACTCGATCTCCGCCGCCATCATCCACGCCTGCTATGAACTGGCGATTCCTCCGCACCGCGTCGCCAAGCTTTCCGGCATCGGCTGCTCGTCGAAAACGCCGACCTATTTTCTCGGCCAGTCGCACGGCTTCAATACGGTGCACGGTCGCATGCCGTCGGTTTTGACGGGGGCCAATCTCGCCAATCGAGAACTCATCTACCTCGGCGTCTCTGGCGACGGCGACAGCGCCTCGATCGGGTTTGGCCAGTTCGCGCACGCCATCCGGCGCGGAGTCAACATGGTCTACATTGTGGAGAACAACGGCGTATACGGCCTGACCAAGGGGCAGTTTTCCGCCACCGCTGACAAGGGATCGAAGAGCAAAAATGGGGCCGTCAACGCCGATGCGCCGATCGATCTCGTGGCTATCGCCATCCAGCTTGGCGCGACGTTTGTCGGGCGTAGCTTTTCTGGCGACAAAGGCCAACTGGTGCCGCTTATCAAAGCGGCGTTCGAGCACAAGGGGTCGGCGTTCATCGATTGCATCTCGCCATGCGTCGCGTTCAACAACCACGTCGGCTCGACGAAAAGTTTCGACTACGTGCGGGCGCACAACGCGGCCTTGAACACGCTCGATTTCATCACCGGCCGCGCGCCTATCGTCGCCGATTACGAGCCGGGAACAGCTGAAGTGGTCAAGCTGCACGACGGGTCCTCGATCCGCCTGCGCAAGCTCGACGCGCAGCACGACGCGACAGATCGCGGCGCGGCTCTCGCCGCCATTCACCGCCATCAGGGACAGGGTGAGATTGTCACGGGGCTGCTGTATGTCGAGGAAGACCCCAAAGACATGCACGAGGGTCTGGGTACGGTCGAGAAGCCGCTCAACCAGCTCACTGAAAAGGAGTTGTGCCCCGGCGCTGCAACGCTGGCGCGGATCAATGCCGCGCTGCGGTGATCGCCCGGTTTGGCGGATGGTGACATGGACCTTGGGTTGCGCGGCCTTACGGCCTTGATCACTGGCGCCTCGAAAGGCATTGGCGAAGCCTGCGCGCATCAAATGGCGGTGGAGGGTTGCCATTTGCAACTTGCGGCGCGCTCGCGCCAACAACTCGAAGCGCTCGCTGCGCAGCTTCGTATGACGCACGGCGTCGAGGTTACGACGCACGCCTGCGACCTGTCGAAACAAGCCGAAGTGCTGGCGCTGGCGGAAGCGTGCGGCACGCCGGATATTCTCGTCAACAACGCCGGCGCCATTCCCTCCGGCGCACTTTCGGATGTCGATGAAGCGGCCTGGCGCGCGGCATGGGATCTGAAAATTTATGGATACGTTGGCTTGACGCGCGCGCTGTTGCCGAAAATGTATGCGCGCCGCAAGGGCGTGATTGTCTGCGTCATCGGTTCGGCAGGGCTGAACCCCAATCCCAACTACATTGCTGGCTGCATGGCCAACGCCGCGCTCAACATGATGGTGCGCTGCCTCGGCATGGAGGCCTTCGACAAAGGTGTGCGAATCGTTGCGGTAAACCCCGGCGCTACCATGTCGGATCGCTGGATGTATCTGGCGAAGGAGAACGCACGACGGCGCTTCGGCGATCCAGAACGGTACATGGAACTGGCGCGGGATTATCCGGGCCAGCGTCCCGCCACCGTCGAAGAAGTTGCGGCGACGGTGGCTTTCATTGCGTCACCGCGCTCGTCCTATACGTCGGGAGCGGCGCTGACGATCGACGCCGGTCGTGGCCATTAGCGGCTCGCCACGCTCGACATCGTGATGGCCAGTATCGCGCTCAAGTCGTTCTCCACATCACCCCAACGGGCGCAATTTGCCGCCGACGGGAATGTTCGGCGCCAAATTGTTTGCGGTGATGATGAGTTCGAGGCCCTTGTCGCCCTTCAGCCATTGACCGGCGACCAGTGGCATCTTGGCGACGTTTTTAACCGGGCCTTTTCCCCACGCGACAGGGCCGGTGATGGTATCGAGGCTGGTCGATGTGATGGCTGCAAGAATGGCTTTCGGGTCTTTCGGATCTTTGGCGCGCTTCAACACGTCGAGCGCGACTTCGTAGAGGCTGTGCGCGTAACCGATTGGCTGCGTCCACGGCCGTTTGGTGGCGAGCGTGTAGGCGTCGCAGAGTTGCCTGGCGCTTTGTCCGGTCAGGCTTGATTTGAAGGGGTGACTTGGGTTCCACCAGATTTCCGACGAGAGGCCGTCGCCACGTGGGCCGAGCGCTTCAACCGCTGAGGGAAACAGCAAGGCTTTGCCAATGGTGGCGATCTTCGGTTTGAAGCCCTGCTGCGCCGCCTGTCCCCAGAAAGTCGCGAAGTCAGGCGGGATCATCGCCCCGGTGATAATTTCGACGTTGGCCCGTTTGAAGGCGGCGATCTGCGCCGAAAAATCCGGCGCGAACTGCTGGTAGCGACCGGGATCGATGAGCTTGAAACCAGCCGCCGCGAGCGGTTTCGGCAAGCCGCGTTCGGCATCGCCCCAGGCGTTGCCGTCGGCGTCGTTGGGGAACAAGCCACCGACAACCTTGTTGGTTGGAACCGAGTTCCACAATCCGGTAAAGGCACCGATGACGTCCTCAAGCCCCCAAAAAAATGGTAGGTCCAGTTGAAGCCTTTCACCGGATCGCCGTTACGGCCGAAGAAATAAGGCTGCCATGGGCAATTGGTGGTGATGCACGGCACTTCGTTGATTTCGGCCTGATCGGCGACGGGATTGGTCGTGTCCGGCGTCGCCAGCGCCAAAATGAGATCGACCTTGTCGCGCAGAATCAGTTCCGCAGCGACCTCGGAAGCGCGGCTCGGATTTGACTGGCTGTCTTTCGATATAAACTGAACGGGGTAGGTCTTGCCGTTGCTGGAAATGCCGGCGCCGACCACTTGCTGGACTTGTTTGAGGATAAAATCGTCGGCTTCGCCAAAAGCGGCGATTGGGCCTGATGTCGGGCTCACCAGACCAATTTTGATCGCCGCGCTTTGGGCATTGGCGGGAAGCACACGCAACACCGCCGGCGCCGCCAGAAAACTGCCGCCAAGCTTGACGACATCGCGCCGCGTGGTGATCGGCTTCGACATGGGTTCGCTCCCGGATTTTGTTGTAAATCGCGGCGTTGCAATCGCGGCGTTGAAATTCGCGTCCTAGCGGCGTTCGCAGGCACGCGACTACAGCCAACGCCGACGGCGATGTCAACACGTGCGTGGGACCGGCAGTTGGTGGCAGTCGCGCGGCAATCAGGCCTTGCGTAGCGGCGTCTCGCGGCTGTCCTCGTCGCGCTGCCGGAAGCGCAGCACCTGGCCGGGCTTGCGATGCCTGGCGGTAATCTTGCTGCGGCCAGCGCCGGTCAAAACGTAGCGCGCCCGGTTGTCGTCCCAGCGAATGAGATCGGCCATGACCGCGTTCTGACGCAAAACCATGGTCATGGGGTCTTGCACATGGGGCGGCGCAACATCGCCGAAGCGATCCACCTTTTCCAAGGCTTCGACGAGCTTGAGGTCGGGCGTGTCAGTCATATCGCCACTCTAGCACGAGTCGAACGCTGCAGGAAAGCTTCGGGTTTGGCGGTCGGGCCGCGCGCCGCGTTGACTTGCCCTGAACGACCCAGCAAGTTCGTCGAAACCGGCCATTTTTGGGGAAAACATGACGCGCAAGATCGGCTTTGCCTTGGCGTTGGCTTTGGGCCAGGTTTTTAGCCCGGCCCTGATATCTGGCTTGAGCCTGGCTTTAACTTGCCCGGCGTCAGCCGACGAAACCCTGAAACTTGCCGTGCCACAGCGCGGCGCCTGGGACACCGGCCTCGCCGAGCTTGGCAAACGGTCCGGCATCTTCAAAAAGCACGGTCTCGATCTGGAAATCCTCTACACGCAGGCGGGACCCGAGGCGATCACGGCGCTGATCGCCGGCAGCGTCGATGTCGCGACGGCCTCGGGTGTGACGTCGGCGCTGGGCACCCTGACGAAAGGCGCGCCGATCCGCATCATCGGCAACGAGATTGTCGGAGCGCCGGACCAGTACTGGTATGTTCCAAAGGAATCGCCGGTTCAGAAAATCGCCGACATGAACGGTAAGACCATCGCGTTTTCCTTGGCCGGCTCGTCAAGCAATGCCGCCGCGCTGGCGCTCGTGTCGCAGTACAAGCTTGACGCCAAACTGGTGTCGACAGGATCGATTGCCTCGACCCTGACGCAAACCTTGACCCGGCAAGTCGACATTGGCTTTTCCGCCGTGCCGTTTTTTCTCGACAAGGTCGATGCTGGCGACATCCGCATTGTCGCAACCGGCGAAGACGTTGCCGTGCTGAAGACGCGCACGGGCCGCGTCAACCTGAGCAACCTCGCGACCTTGCAAAACCGCAAGGATGCGTTGCTGCGATTCCATCGCGCCTATCTGGAGACGATCGACTGGATGTATGCGAACCCGGCAGCGCTGACGGAGTTTGCCGAGTTTTCCGGGCTGCCGGCGAACGTTGTGGATCGAGTGCGCACATTGATTCCAAAAGCCGCGATGGACCCGTCGCGTCTGGTCGGCATCCAGCAGATTGTCGCCGAGGCGATGGCGGGAAAATTCATCACCGCGCCGCTCACCGACGAGCAGGTGATGGCGTTCGTGCAAATTCCCTCGCCGTGAGCAATGACGCGCTGTTGTGGAGGCGCCGCAGGTGAACGACCCGGCATTACCAGTACTTCGGACTGAGCCCCAAGGGGCAGTTCCAACATGTTGCGCTGGTTTGAAGCAACGCACGCCTTCGATTTTGGAACCGGCTCAGTCCAGCGTAACGCCCGACTCCGTGATCAAGGCCGCCGCAGCCTTGTCGTCACGCGTCAGGAACGCCTTGAATTCTTCTGGCGTGTTTGTTGTCGCTGTCAGGCCAGAAGCCGTGATGAACTTCGCGGTAAATTCCTTGTCGGCAACGATGGATCGAATTTCTGCGCTAAGCTTTTCTGTGATCGACGCGGGAACGCCGGCTGGAGCCAACATGCCAAACCAGACCTCAAAATTGATTGGCGGCAGGCCAAGTTCTGGCAGACTTTGAACGGCAGGCAGAGTACCCAACCTTTGATCGCCCATGATGAAAATCGCCTTCGCTTGACCGCCCGCAATCCGGTCGAGGATCATGGGGGTCGCCACGGGTATCAACACCTGGACCTCGCCTGAGTCGAACGCGATCACGGCCGGCGCGAAGCCGGTGAACGGGACATGGGTCATCTGAAGCCCCGTCTTTTTTTTCAGCCACTCAACCATCAAGTGCGTTTCGCCGCCAACGCCGAACGATGCATAATTGATTTTCCCAGGATTGGTTTTCGACCATTCAACGAGTTCGTGCAGATTTTTGGCCGGCACATTCTTGTGCAGCATGAAGACAGATCTCGACGAGGCGACATTTGATATCGGCGCAAGGCTGAAAGGCTTGAAGCGCGAGTCTTTGTAGAGATGCGAATTGACGGAAAGGGTCGTCGACGTCAGCAGACATATGGTGTAGCCATCGGGCATTGCGTCGACGCACTTCTGGCCCGCGATGTTGGTATTCGCGCCTGGATGCGCCTCAATGATGAATGGTTGTCCAGTGCGTTCCTGAAATTTGGCGCCGAGCGCACGGGCAAGGGCGTCAACCGGCCCACCAGCCGGATATGGAGTGATCACCCGGATGGAGCGGTTGGGGTACCCATTTGGGTACTCTTGGGCCGGCGCCGCCGCACCCCATGTCGCCAGCGCCGCGGCCGAGGCAAGCGCCAGGATCCGCCGCCATGGCGCCGCCGGCGCATTTTGTTTCTGTACTATCGTTTTCCTGTTGACAGTCATTGCACTTCGCCTCGGCGTTTGGTTCTTCGTCCGGCTCTCCGTCGCTATTCAGCAAGTTGCGGCGCACCCGTACGCCCGTCGTCAACTATGCGACCTGGCGCGCGCGCCCTTGCCAATAGGGTTCGCGAAGCTTTTTCTTGTCGATTTTCCCGTTGAAAAGTCGCGGCAACGCATCGACGATGTCAACGCTCTTTGGCTTCTTATAACTGGCGATCAGACCGCGACAATGCTCGATCAAATCGTCACTTGTGACGGCCTCACCGGCACGCAAGACAATGCAAGCCTTCACCGCTTCGCCCCATTTTTCGTCTGGAACTCCAATCACCGCGCAATGAAGGACCGCTGGATGCAGGAGAAGCGCCTCTTCAACTTCGCGTGGATAGATGTTTTCGCCACCCGAAATCACCATGTCTTTCTTTCGGTCGGCGACAAACAGGAACTTTTCAGCATCGAAGTATCCCAAATCCGCCGTGTAGTACCACCCGTCGCGTATAACTGATTTACTGAGCGAGTGGTTATTCCAATAGCCCTGCATCACACCAGCGCAGCGAATGAGGATCTCGCCAATTTCTCCCGTTGCGCAATCCGTCCCATCTTCGTGAACAATGCGTATCTCGGTATTCATGATGGCATGGCCAGCCGAGTAGAGACGCTTCGTCGCCTCTTCAGAGCCGTCAAGTATATGTTCGTGCGCGTGTAGAGAGCTCCCCTGCGGACACTCTGTCATCCCAAAGTGCTGCGTAAAAATCCGTCCCATTTTCGCAATCGCGCGACGCATGAGTGCTACATCCATCGGTGCGGATGCATAAAAGATTTCACGTAAGCTTCCGAGAGAGACATGGTTGATCTCGGGCGCGTCGAGCAACGCATGCACCATGGCCGGGGCCAGGTGCGCGCAGGTTATCTGGTCGCGTTCGATGGACGCGAGGATGGCGCCCGGATCGAAGGTTCGGTGCAAATAAATCGTCGCGCCGGCAAAGCTCCAGACCATCTGCTCTATTTTGCCGCCAACATGGAAGAGCGGCATGACAATGAGCATTCGATCGTCGCGCGCCGCCCGGCTGTCGAAGGCCGTGGCTTGAATCGCGCTCAGAAACCCTTCATGTCCGATCATGACACCTTTGGGTTTGCCCGTGGTGCCGCTCGTATAAATCAAATACGCGGTGTCAGTGGGTTGGGCGCGCATCGTCGGTCGTGCATCCGAACTACCCTTCAAAACATCTTCGTATCGTTCGGCCCAGTCCGGATTGTCACCTATGGCAATATAACGGATCGACCCAGAACGTGCGCGGAGTTCCGCGACCTGTTCAAGAAAACGATCCTCGAAGATGAGCACTTCTGGCTCGCAATCCTCAAAAATTCGCTGTAGCTCCGGTGTCGCGAGCCGCCAGTTGAGATTGACTATAATGACGCCCGTAAGCTCGCCCGCGCCAAAAGTCTCTATATATTCCAGTCGGTTTTGAGCCAAAATCGCGACACGAGACTGCCGCTTGAGATTGACGGTCAGTGCGTTGGCGAGCCGGTTACACCGAAGACTATATTCAAGGTGCGTCAGTTTCTTGTCGGCAAAAACATATCCGGGCTTATGCGGAAACTGACTCGCATTTCGCTCGATCAGATCGCCCAGAATCATTGCTACCCTCCCAATTGATTGCCACGCTACTACGAATATCGTGCAATTCTTATGTCATTTGTCAACAGTGGTGGGCAGTGTCCGGAAACCGCAAAGCCGAAAGCCCAGGTCGCGAGCCCGCGCTGGGTTTTTTGCTGCGTGTCGCCTACCGGCTACAAGCCGCCGATCTACAGCGCCGCGCCGCAGGGATGGCAATCTCTCCCAACGAATTTCTGCATCTCTACCTTTTGCATCACTGGGGCTGTCTGAGCCCTGGCGAAATGACCAGACGTCTGGACCTGACCAAAGCCGCCGCCACGGCTGTCCTAAGGTCCTTATTGACGAAGGGTTTGGTTTCAACGGCTCAAAACGGTTCCGACTCACGACGCCTCGATGTGCGCCTTTCGATAAAAGGCCGAAAAGCCACCGGTGCGTTACTCAAGCAAGCAGACAAGACGAGTCGCGACGCCATGCAAGGGTTTTCCGAAACTGAATCGGCCACGCTGATGAATTTGCTTGGCAGGATAATTGACAATTTACGCCCACCGCGTGGCGCCAAATAGCTGGCTTTATCTGGCTAACGGCAAGCAGGAGGGCGGTGTCGGCAGGCGTGAAAGATACGGGTGTGTTGCTTCCAGAGGTCGCGTCGTGTGGCGCGCGGTCGCAGATTGAGACCCAGGCGAGATACGGTTCCGGTCGATGCGGGAACAAATATTTTCGCGCAAACTGCACGAGGGTTTTTGAAAGGCGATTCATGGTCGGCCTCTCCACGCCATCAACCGAAATCGATGGCGTGGAAGGCGTCTGAACCAAGCTTCTTCTCAGGCTGAAGCCGTGCGTCGAAAAAATATTGTCGGCGCTTGCTGTCGGTTTGCGAGACTGTGTTGTTGCGAAACCGCGAACCGGAACGCCTGACCGGCGACGGCAGCCTCGTCGTTGTTGGAGCATGATCCCGAAAAGTGGACGCCGGTTTTCGGAAAAGATCATGCTCATTAAAAAACCTGGAGTGCGACGACGATTCGAAGAAGCGTCATCGCGCTCTAGTTGACGCCAGCGCTTTCCTTCACGCGCGGCGCATGGGATTTATCAGTTCACTCGAAATCATTGCAACGTTTTCCAGCGTCGGAATGAACTTGCACAGGATGAGTTCGATGCCGAGGCTTTCGAACCGGCGCAGTTGCGCCAGCACATCCGTGGGCGTTCCCATGCAGCCGGCCTTGGTCGCCGGGAGCAGTCGGCGCTCAATTTTGCGCGGATCTGGGTCCGGCTCTGTTTGCAACACGCGGTCGATGGTTTGGGCGAGGGCGCTTTCGCTCGACTGCGCCAGCGCAATGAACGGATTGAGGCCGAGGCGCACCGTGCGCCCGCGTGAGGCGGCGCGACGACGCATGTCAATGGCGGCGATTTCGATGGCCTCCAGCACTTCCAGCGTGGATTCACCTTGCTTCGGAAAATCGATGAACCACCAGTCGCAGTGTTCGGCGATAAAATCGCGGCCCCTGTCGCTACGGCTGACCGAGTAAATTTCCGGCGCCTGCGTTGCGGGTTTCAACAACAGGCGGGCGTTGTCTATCTCGAAATGTTCGCCGGACAGGGAGTAACTTTCCTGGCCCCAAAGTCCGCGCAGGATCGCGATGAACTCAGCCGTCCGGTTGTAGCGCGCCTCGCCGTCGAGCACCTCGCCGCCAAACATCCGGAATTCCTCGTCGAACCAGCCGTTGACGACGTTGATCGCCATGCGGCCCTTGCAAATGCGGTCCAGAGAGGCGGCGAGCTTGGCGATCATGACGGGATCGACGAGGCCGGGGTGCACGGCGACAAGCGCACGAATGTTGTCGAGACGTGAGGCCAGCGCGCTTGCCATCACCCACGCCGCGAGATCGCTGCCGAGATGACGCTCGGCGAACAAACACAAATCGAAACCTGCGCCATCTGCGGCTTGCAGTATGGCGAGCGCATGATCGAATTGCCCATCGCGCGCGCCTGGCGGCAGGGGTTGCGTGGCTCGCGCGCCGGCGCTCGCCACTTCGGGTGAGCCAACCGTCGCCATGGGGATGGGTGCATAAAGTCCGAAATGCATGCGGGCGAGCTTCCCTAAGTTCAGCGATCCAGAATTTTTTTGACGCGCGCGATCACCTCGGCCGGCGCGTTGGCGGCGGACGTCAGGATCGCTTCGACCTCGGCAGCGCTTACCGGATTGACTTCAATATTTGAGCGAGCGGCATCGTCGCGGAAAGCCCGGTCCTGCATGGTTTTACGAAACGCATCGCGCAGGGCGCCGGCGCGCTCGGGCGGCAAACCTGGCGGCGCGAGAAACGGTCGGCCCAGCGGTTCGCGCGCCAGAAGGAACTCAAGCGCCTGCCGGTCAACCGGATCGTTCACGAGATCGCGAATTCGCGGCAGGCCAGGAACGGCAGGAATTTCGCTGGTCCCGGTCTGGAACAGAAAGTTGACTTTCCGGTCGCGCACCCAGTCTGGATGCGCCGCCATGATCGAGCTCCACGACCAATAAGCGATGCCTTCAAGTTCGCCAGTTTCCAGTTGGATCGAGGCTTCGGTGGTTTCGCGGTAACCGGAAATAATTTTGAATTTCGTGCCAGCGAGGTTGTTAAAGGCGCGCGGCATGATCTCTGAATCCGCCCCCGCGCCGGTGCCCGGCACCAGCAATTCCATGCGTTGCAGATCGGCGAAGGTTTTCACCTTGGACGGCCCCCACGACAGCGCCAGCGTGATTTCCCGGTTCATGCTGCCGAGCCAGGTAAATCCAAGCGGATCGAATTTGACGTCGTTTTTTCCGAGCATCGGTTCGAAGGGAAGGCCCCTGCCGATGACGCCGATGACGCTGCCATCTCTGGGCGCAATGCGATTGAGGTAATCGACGAGCTTCAAGCCGCCCGCGCCACCCATGTATTGCACAATGACGGTTGGTTTGCCGGGCAAATGCTCGCCGAAATGCCGCGCCAGCAGACGCGCGTAAACGTCGTAGGTTGAACCGGCGCCCGAAAAAACCAGTAACGACAGCTGTTTGCCCCGGTAGAACTCCTCGAGGCTTTGGGCGAGGCTTGGCGACGCGAATGCGACAAGCCACGCGGCAAAAAGCGCAACCGCCATAACAAAGCGCCGCAATATTTTTTGCATGGCGCGCGCGCGGCCGGACGTCGGCTTCAATTTCGCCATGCAAATAACCAGCGTTCCAGAATGCCGCAGAGGCGCGTCATGACAATACCCATGGCGACCACTGTCATCAACGGTACGAACAGATCGGCGGTTTTCAGATGCGCGCCGTAATAGGAGATGTGATAGCCGAGGCCGCCGTTGGAACTGAACATCTCACCGAGAATAACGCCGATCAAGGCGCGGCCAAGACCAATACGCACCCCGGCAAGGATCAGCGGCGCCGAGGCCGGCAACAGCACCTTGCGCACGACATCGAGACGGCCGCCGCCGAATGCCTCGACAGCGCGCACCAGTTGCGGCTCAACTGAGCGAACGCCCGCCATGGTGTTGACCGCTATCGTGACAAAGGTAAGCAGAAAAGTGATGGCGATCACCGTGGTTGAGCCGAAGCCGAGCCAGACGATCATCAGCGGATAAAACGCAATGAGCGGCGACGCGTAAAGAAACCAGATGAAGGGGTCCGCGATATATTCGAACGTTCTGTTCATGCCCATGGCGACGCCAAGCACCAGTCCGACGACGAGCGACATGCCAAAACCAACGGCAAATTCCGCCATGCTTATGGCGAGATCGGCGCGCAGATCGCCGCTCGCCCATTGCCGGCCAAACGCGGCGGCGATGGCGGTGGGACTGCTGACAATGACCGGATTGAGCCAACCCATCCGGGCTGCCGTCTCCCATCCAGCGACGAGCAGCACGACGCCCAGAACCCCCAGACCGATTTCTTCCATCCGGTCGCTCGATGCGCGCCGCGCGGGCATGACTTCACGGGCAGGTTTGGCTTCACGGGCAGGTTTGGCTTCATCGGCAATCTTGTAGCCGCTCATCGCGTTGTGCTCCATGGCGCGAGAAGCGTTTCGATTTTGCGCAGCAGTACGACGCCGGCGAAGCCGAGACTTGAAATCACCAGCACCAATACAAAAATATCAGCGGCGCGGTCACTGGTGGAATAGACTTGAACGAGGCGTCCGACGCCTTTGACCGAGACATACATTTCTGCGGCGATGAGGCTGACGATGGAGCGCCCGACCGCCAGCCGCAGGCCTGCCATGATGGCTGGCAAAGCGCCGGGCAGCAGCCCTTTGGCGACAATCTGTAGCGGCGTGGCGCCGTAGGCACGCAGCGCTCTCACCCAATTTTCCTGAACTTCTGTGACGCCGACGCGCGTGTTGATGACAATCGGAATGAACGCGGAAAGAAAAACGATTACCGCCTTCGACGCGAGGCCGACGCCAAACCAGACGACCAACACCGGCACGAAAGCGATCATCGGCGCTGTGTAGAGCGCTGAAAACAGGGGGTCGGCAAGATAAAGCAAGCGTTTGCTGAGCGCGAATGCGAGGCCCAATGCGACACCGAAAAACACGGCGGGCGCAAAACCCATGGCGAATTCCTGTAAGGTCACGCCAAGGTTCGCCGCCAATTCGCCGGAGGCGATCATGGCCAGCAGTGCGCGCACAATTTCGCTCGGATAGGAAATGAGTTCAGAGCGCACGATTTCAAAGCTGCCAACAATTTCCCAGATGACAAGGAAGACCGCAACGCTCGCCACACCGACGATCTGGCGCTCCTGCCCCGCGATCCAGTTGCGCGCGATTGCGGCGCGCGGCGCATTAACCAGCGATGTCGGAACTGTCATGGCTCTGCTCCCACGAACCGGAGCCGCGTATTTCTTCTTCCAGCAAGTTCCAGATTTGCTCGCGATGCGCCATGAAAGCAGGCGTGTGGCGGATGGCGAGATTGCGCGGGCGAGCGATGTCGACCTTGATCTCCGCGACAATGCGCCCGGGCGATGAACTCATGACAAGGATGCGGTCGGCGAGATAGATGGCTTCGTCAATGTCGTGCGTGACGAACAGGATGGTTTTGCGATCACGTTCCCAGATGCGCAACAACTCCGACGCCATGACCTGACGAATTTGCGCATCGAGCGCGCCAAATGGCTCATCCATCAGCAAGACTTCCGGCTCGACGCTTAAGGCGCGGGCGATGCCGACACGCTGACGCATGCCGCCGGAAAGCTGGTGCGGATAACTGGCCTCAAACGCCTTTAATCCAACCATGGCGATGTAACGCCGCGCCGCCTCGCGTCGCTTCGCCTTTGCAACGCCTTTCAGCTCCAGTCCGAGTTCGACGTTGTCGAGCACGGTTCGCCAGGGCAGCAACGCGAAGTCCTGAAAGACCAGCGCGCGATCGCTACCGGGCGCGACGATTGGCGCACCGTTGAGAGACAGGGCGCCGTGCGTCGGCTTGAGCAGCGCCGCGACCAGCATCAGCAAGGTGCTTTTGCCGCAACCGCTCGGGCCGACAATGGCGATAAATTCGCCGCGCTCCACCTTGAACGCGACGTTGGAGAGGGCGACAAACGACGCGCCCGTCGAGGCATTGCGATAGGCGAGATCGATGGCGTCGACGACTAGCTGACTCATGGCCCCACGCTGGCGCGAATGTCGTAACCCTGCGCCATTTGATATTTTTCGTGCCCGTTGTGCCCGCTGCTTTGTTGCGAATGTTTCCGCGTGGCGGCAAAATAGGCGTTTGCCTGCGCCGCAGCAAGAGCGCGTAGCAAGGGTGCGTGGTTTGACAGGCGCGGCTTCGACAGTACTATTCAGACATTGCGATCAGCTCCGACTTCGCTGCGACGAATGGCCCCCCGCATGCTGGATTTTCGCCCCTCCCGTCGCGATGCCGTTACGCTGCTGGCGCTTGGCGGCGCCGGTGTGGCAGCATCGGCGTTTGCGCAGGAAAAGCCCGAACTTTCGACGCTGAGATTTGCTAATTCCGTCGACGCGTCGTCGTTTTTGCCGGCCTACGTCGCGGCGGCGCGCACGTGGAAAGAGCAAGGCCTCAACGTCGAGTTCAGCAATTTCCGTAGCGATGCGGAAGCCGCGCAGGCGTTGGCGGGCGGTTCCGTTGATGTGACCTTGCAGTCATTTGACGGGTTGCTGACGCTGATCAGTTCAGGGCAGCCTGCCGTCGGCTTTTACGCGGGCTTCGCACAGGCGGATTTTGAATGGTTCGCCATCGCCAAAGTCAGGTCATGGGCCGACCTGCGCGGGCAGAGCGTCGGCGTGTCGAGTTTCGGTTCGTTGACCGACCAACTGACGCGCCACGCCCTGCGCAAGCATGGCCTTGATCCGGAGAAGGAGGTTACGATCCAGCAAATCGGGCCGTCGTCGGCTGCGCTGCAGGCGATGAAGAGCGGCCGGCTGGCGGCGGGTGTGCTCTCCGCACCTTTCAAGTGGACCGCCGCCGAGGCCGGCCTCACACAACTGGCCGTGCAGAAGCAGGAAATTTCGCCGACGTGGCCAAAGCACACGTTCATCGCCAAGCGAGCGTTTCTCGACAACAATCCCAAGACGATCCACGCTCTGCTGCGCGCCCACGTGGCGGCGATAAAACTGGCGCGAGCTGACAAACCGTTCACCGTCAAGGTGCTTCAGGATCGCCTCAAATACACAGCGGAGAATGCTTCGCGCGCCTACGACGATGTGATCGCGGATTTTGATGAGCGCGGCGAAATTCCTGATATGAAAACCTTCTGGCGTATCAAAAAAGATGCTGGCGAATACCCGGACGTGTGGCCGCGCGAAAAATATTTCGACGACCGCTACCTCAAAACCTATGCGCAGTGGGCGCCTTGAGGCAGAAGTCCGCGACGCGCCGCAACATATCTACTGCGTGACCGAACGAATGCATTTGCTGCTGATCCACGGAGTTTGACAATGTCGATGATGTTTTGCGCCTGCTGCGCCCGCCATGATCGTTTCGCCGCTCCAGCCGATGCGGCCAGCGGCGGCGGCGGCCCGCCGCCGTCGGCGGGAACTGTAGACCGCGCCTATCTGGAAGATATCGCCATCGCCAGCCGCATCTGCGCGGCGGAAGGCGTGTTTGATGCGTTCGGTCATTTGTCTGTGCGGCATCCCGCCGACAACAACCGGTTTCTGATGTCGCGCTCGAAAGCGCCGGCGCTGACTACCGCCGAGGACATCATGGAGTTCGACCTTGATTGCATCGCGTGCGACCAGCGCGGCCGAGGCGTCTTTCTCGAGCGCTTTATTCATGGCGAAATTTACAAGGTGCGCGCCGACGTCAACTCGATCGTGCATTCGCATTCGACCTCGGTCGTGCCATTCAGCCTGGTGCCAAACCGCATGCGGGCGATGTTTCACACAGCGGCGTTCATTGCGCAGGGCGTGCCGGTTTTCGACATCCGCGAAAAGTACGGCGCAACCGACATGCTCGTCGGCGACAACGACAAGGGCCGCGAACTGGCGCGGACGCTCGCCGACAAGTGTGTTGTGCTCATGCGCGCGCATGGATCTGTGGCGGTCGGCCCTTCCCTGCAACACGCGGTCTATCGCGCGGTTTACACGGAAATGAACGCCAAATTACAAATGTCCGCAACGCTGCTCGGCGGTCCGATCGCAGCGCTTGACGAAGCGGAGGGGCGGCTCGCCGACGCCGTCAACATCGCCGGTGTTGGGCGTCCCTGGGAATTGTGGAAAATGAAGATGAGCGGCGCGGTCTAGCGCGCTATGACGCTTCTTCGAATCGTCCTCGCGCGCTAGTACCCACCATCGGAAGAAAGTGAGTCACGCAGTGACGCGCTTTCTGGAGATGATAAGTGGATACATCAACAAAAACGACGTACCCGGAATCTATGATTCCGGGTACTAGCCGGCGAGGCGTTGCGGCGCCGGGCGCGCGAACCACAGGATCGCGGCAATAACGATGAGCGGAAACACCGCCAGCCAGCCAGCCAGCAGCGCGACGACAATCGCTACCGCCCAGGTCAGCGATAGCGCATGTTCGAGGAGGCCCAGAAGTTTCGACTGTTGATGGCGCCGCAAGATATCCGTGCGGCGTGCTGGATGCGGCCTCCATATGTTCAGCAATGCCGTTGAAGCCGCTGCGCCACTGGCGAACACGGCTGTCAGCAGCGCGGCGCCAGGTTCGCGCGTCGCGACGCCGATGCAGGGCAGCGCCATGAGCAAGATTAACGGCGCAAGGATCGCCTCCAGTTTACGATTGCGCACGAAAGCGCTGGCGACCGGGGCGCTGGCGAGAAAGTCTGGCGCATCTTCGCTCGACACAGCGAGCCAGGCGAGCGACGCGGAGACCTGGGCCGCAATGACCACAATGCACGGCGACGTCGCCAGCGCGAGCGAACCCTGCGGACCCTGACTGCGCCAAATGACGATGCTGATCGGCAGTGTGTAAACGATTTGCAGAAGCAGTTGCGAGAACAGGAAGGGATCGCGTCGCAACAGCCGCCACTCCTTGCGCCGCAAGGCGGTTGCAGCGCCCGCCAGAAAGCGCGCCGGAGGTTTGTCGGGCGCCGGTTTTGCGGTCGCCGCTGCAACCCCGGCCGACTGCACGGCGCTGGCGATGAACTGCGGACCAAGGCCAATCGAAACGACGGCGAAAAGCGCTATCGACAACGCGCCCCATCCCGCCAGCGCTGACAAGTCTCCCGTCGCGGCGCGCACCGGCAGCCATAGCGGCCCATCGCGGTCCAGCAGCGAACCTGGCGGCGGCGTGTTCACCGCCGCCACGATCTGCTCGTACATTGCAGCTGGCAGGACGTTGACGATCTGGATGCCCAGAACGAAAGCAGAAGCGATGAAGGTCGCCAGAATTTGCGCAAAAAACCGCGTGCGGCGTGGCCCGAGCGTGACGAACAGCGCCACCGTCACAACAAGCCCGAGCGCTGTGGCGAACAGGCTACTCGACAACACAGCCGGATAGACCGCCAGCCAGCGCCAGCCGTCGAGACAGGCGTTCATGTCGACGATGGGAAACAGGAATATACCGACCGAGAGAAAGCCGTCGAGGGCGATGGCAAGGGCGCGCGCCGCCAGAATGGTGCGCGGCGAAATTGGCGAGGCAAGCAGCAAATCGAGATCGCCATGCGAGTACAACGCCCGCGTCGCATTGGTCAGCGCTTGCGCCACCAGCCACGGCAAGACGAAAAGCGCTGCGCACGCCAACGCCGGATAATACATCGAGCCAGCCGCCGCATCCGTGCGGGCGCCGACAAACCACGCCGCCGCCGGCCACGCCAGCAGGTGGAACACAGCAAATACGCCAAGCAAAATCAGCAGCAGCGTTATCGGTCTGGCGTCGCGGAACATGGCGCGCGTGCGCAGGAATCCGAGGCGCAAGTCGTGCGCGACAAGCCAGCCGAAAGAACCTGGCCGCAACATCACGCCGCCGCCTCCCGGGCTTGGGTCAATTGCAGGAATACCTCCTCCAGCGACGAACTGGAGCGGCCTGCGATACCGCGAAGCTCGGCAAACGTTCCCTCTGCGATCAACCGTCCGTTGCAGAGGATGCCGATGCGATCCGCCAGACGTTCGGCGACCTCCAGAATGTGCGTGGTGAGAACGATGGTCGCGCCGGCGCGCACGCGCTCGACCAGAATGTCTTTCACCTGCCGCGCGATGGCGGCGTCGAGGCCGGTTAGGGGTTCGTCGAGGATGAGCAGTCGCGGCGCGTGAATGAGCGCGCCGGCGAGCGCCACTTTCTGCTTCATGCCGCGCGAAAAACCCTCGCACCGCTCGCCCCGATGCTTCCACAGATCGAGTCGCTCACACAACTCGCGGGCGCGCGCTTCCGCCAGCGCTGGCTCAACGCTCCACAAGCCGGCGACAAACTCGAGGTATTCGAGCGGGTTGAGACGGTCATAGAGCATCGGTTCGTCGGGCAGCCAGGCGGTGATGCGCTTGGCCTCGATAGGGTTGCGGCGGGCGTCAACGCCGAAAATTTCAATGCTTCCTGCGTCGGCGGCAAGCAAGCCCGCAACCATGCGAAGCGTCGTTGTCTTGCCCGCGCCATTCGGCCCGAGCAGCGCGTAGAACTCGCCGGCGCGCACCGCAAGATCGAGGCTGTCGACAGCGGTGGCGGCGCCGAAAGTTTTCGTCACACCCTTTAACATCAGGGCCGAACCGTAGGGAAAAGACGATTGCAAGGGCGCGCTCCGCTTGGGTGAGGGCGCCTCAGTGTGCCACAGCGCCCTTGCGCAGGCGTTAATCTGATCCGAAGAAGCGTCGGCGCGCTAGTCGGGCGGCGTGCCGTTCGCCGCCAGCGCCTCGCCGGCAAGGTAGAGCGAGCCGGCAATGAGAATGCGCGGCGGGGTCGACCACGTTTGCGCCCGCAGATGCGCGAGGGCGTCGTCAATGCTGGAGCAAGCGCGCGCCAGCACGCCTGCCTCGTGCGCTGTGGCGGCGATTTCGGCGGCGGCGCGACCGGCGGGTTGCCCAGCGATGGGGACGGCGAGAACCTGCACGGCGAGACCGGCGAAGGGCGCAAGAAATCCGCGCGTGTCCTTACTCGTCAAAGAGCCGCAGACCAACACCAGCGGCCGCGATGACCGCGCTTCAAGTTCGGCCATGGCTTCGGCGAGCACGCGCCCGCCGGCAGCGTTGTGGCCGCCGTCAAGCCACAGCTCGGCGCCCTTCGGCAGGCATTGCGTCAACCGGCCTTTGTCGAGACGTTGCAATCGCGCCGGCCAGCGGGTCGCTTGCAGTCCCGCCTCGATAGGCGCCGCATGCAGCGCCGGGCAGACCTGACGCAAAGCGGCGATGGCGGTAGCGGCGTTGCCAAGCTGATGGCGCCCGGCGAGGCGCGGCAGCGGCAGGTCGAGCAACCCCGAGTTGTCTTCGTAGATAAAGCGACCGCGTTCCTCGCGCCCGCTGAAGTCCTGCCCATAGATTAAAAGCGGAGCGCCGCGCCGCGAAGCTTCACGTTCGATGACATCGAGCGCCGCAGGCTCCTGCAATGCGATGATAGCAGGCGCTCCGGGCTTGAGGATGCCGGCCTTTTCGAAAGCGATCTTCGCAATCGTGTCGCCAAGAAATTCGACGTGGTCAATGGACACCGGCGTGATGACCGTCGCCAGCGGTGCGTCGACAACATTGGTTGAATCCAGACGGCCACCAAGGCCAACTTCAAGCAGCAGATAATCCGCCGGCGTCCGGCTGAACAACAAAAACGCCGCCGCTGTCGTAATCTCGAAGAGCGTGATGGGCGCGCCAGCATTGACGCTTTCGCATTCGGCCAGCGCGCTCGCCAGCGCCGCCTCCCCGACCAGTGCGCCGGCGAGCCGGATGCGTTCGTGAAACCGCACAAGATGCGGCGACGTGTAAACATGCACGCGCCGACCCGCAGCTTCCAGCATGGCGCGCATGAAGGCGATGGTGGAGCCCTTGCCGTTCGTGCCGGCGACGTGGATGACCGGAGGAAGTCTGCTTTGCGGGCGGCCGAGCTTTTCGAGCAGCGCTTCGGTGCGACCCAGCGACAGATCGATCTTGCGTGGATGCAGGGTGAGCAGCCGCGCCAGGATATCGTCGGATTCGGTCATGTCGCGGATTGGGTCATGGCGAAGCGCGTGTCACGCCGCCGCCGCGCCGTCGGCCGCGACATGGCGGTTCGTCAACAGGCCACAAAGTCGCGCCAGGGTGGCGCGTATCTGCTGGCGTGGCACGACCATGTCGACCATGCCATGCGCCTTTAGATATTCGGCGCGCTGGAAACCTTCGGGAAGCCGTTCGCGGATCGTCTGCTCGATAACGCGCGCGCCGGCGAAACCAATCACGGCGCCTGGTTCGGCGATGTGTATGTCTCCCAACATGGCGTAGGAGGCGGTGACGCCGCCGGTTGTCGGGTTGGTGAGCACGACGATGTAGGGCAGGCGCGCGGCGCGCAGGCGCTGCACAGCCACAGTCGTGCGCGGCATCTGCATCAGCGAGAAAATACCTTCTTGCATGCGCGCGCCGCCAGAGGCCGTGAAAATGATAAAGGGCGTGCGCCGCTTCACCGCTTCCATCATGCCGGCGATGATGGCTTCGCCGGCTGCGATGCCAAGCGTTCCCGCCAGAAACTCGAAATCCTGCACGGCAACGACAACTGGAATATTTTCGAGTTCGCCGACGGTTATGCGGACGGAATCGGCGGCGTGGGTGCGGGCGCGGAAATCGCGGATGCGGTCCACGTAGCGCTTGACGTCGCGGAATTTCAACGGATCGGCGGGGGCTTCCGGCGTCGCTATGTCTTCAAATTTGCCGCCGTCGTAGATGGATTCAAGGCGCGCCTTCACGGGCATGCGCATGTGGTAGCCGGAATTTGGCACCACATAATGGTTTGCCTCAATATCCTTGTGAAAGACAAGCTCGCCGCTCTCAGGACATTTCACCCACAGGTTTTCAGGCGTTTCGCGTCGCAGAAACGAGCGAATCTTGGGCGGAACGACGTTCGACATCCAGTTCATGGCAACCTCATTTCGCGCCGCGTGCAGCGCGCACGCCTCCGGCGATTTCGCGCACCAGCAGGGTCACGGCCCCGACGGTCGCCGAGGTTGCAGCGCCGTCCGCGTCGAGCGAACCTCTCAAGGCGTCGATGAGCGCTGTACCCACGACCACAGCGTCAGCTTGCACGGCAATTGCGGCGGCGGTTTGTGCATTCTTGACGCCGAAACCGACGGCGACGGGGAGCCGCGTGTGCCGCTTCAGGCGAGCCACGGCCTCAGCGACTTTTGAATAGTCGGGGATCGACGCGCCGCTGATGCCAGTGATCGATACGTAATAAACGAATCCGGAAGTGTTGCGGAGCACGGTCGGCAAGCGCTTGTCGTCGGTCGTCGGCGTCGCCAGACGAATGAAATTGAGGCCGGCGGCGAGCGCTGGCTGGCAGAGTTCCGCGTCTTCCTCTGGTGGTAGATCGACGACGATGAGGCCGTCGACGCCGGCGGCGCGGGCATCGGCAAGGAAGCGGTCGACGCCGTAAACATAGATCGGGTTGTAATAGCCCATCAGAACGACCGGCGTTTTGTTGTCGCCCTGCCGGAAAGCGGCGACGGTCGCCAGCGTTTTGGCCAGCGTCATCCCGCCTTTCAGCGCGCGCAACCCCGCCGCCTGAATCGACGGCCCATCGGCCATCGGATCGGTGAAGGGCATACCGATTTCGAGCACATCAGCGCCCGCCTCTGGCAGGGCGCGCAACAGCGCGAGCGCGGTGGCGGCGTCAGGATCGCCGCACATGACAAATGTAATCAGCGCGGCGCGGCCGGCAGCGGCACACTCAGCAAAACGCGCGTCGATGCGGGTTGACATCACATGCCGCCAAGATGTTCGGCGACGGAGAAGATGTCCTTGTCGCCGCGGCCGCACATATTCATCACCATCAGATGATCGCGCGGCTTTTGCTGGGCAAGGTCGATGACGCGGGCCAGCGCATGCGCCGGCTCCAGCGCCGGAATGATGCCTTCGAGCTTGCAGCAGAGCTGGAACGCAGCGAGGCAATCCGCGTCGGTCGCCGCGAGGTAGGTGACGCGACCAGCGTCGCGCAGCCACGCGTGCTCAGGCCCGATGCCGGGATAATCGAGGCCGGCGGAAATCGAATGGCCCTCGTTGATCTGGCCGTCGGCGTCCATCAAAAGATAGGTGCGGTTGCCGTGCAGCACGCCCGGTCGTCCGCCGGCCAGCGAAGCTGCGTGGCCGTTGTCGACCTGCAGCCCGTGACCCGCCGCCTCGACGCCGTACATCTCGACGGTGGGATCGTCGAGAAACGGATGAAAAAGGCCAATCGCATTGGAGCCGCCGCCAATGCAGGCGACGAGGGAGTCCGGCAAGCGACCTTCGGCGGCTTGCATCTGCGTGCGCACCTCGGCGCCAATGACGCTCTGAAAATCGCGAACCATCATGGGGTAGGGGTGCGGCCCGGCTGCCGTGCCGATGCAATAAAAGGTGTCGGCGACGTTGGTGACCCAGTCACGCAGCGCGTCGTTCATCGCGTCCTTCAGCGTGCGCGCGCCGGAGTGCACCGGGACCACGGTCGCGCCCAGCATTTTCATGCGGAAAACATTCGGCTTCTGCCGTTCGACATCGACGGCGCCCATGTAGACCACGCATTCGAGGCCGTATTTCGCGCAAGCGGTGGCGGTGGCGACGCCGTGCTGGCCGGCCCCGGTTTCGGCGATGATGCGCTGCTTTCCCATGCGCCGCGCCAACAAAATCTGGCCCAGTACGTTGTTGATCTTGTGGGCGCCGGTGTGGTTGAGTTCGTCACGCTTGAAGTAGATTTTGGCGCCGCCGTCGCCACCGCTGGCGGTTGCCGCCGCGCGACAATGTTCGGTCAGGCGTTGCGCGAAATACAGCGGGCTCGGGCGACCGACGTAATGCGTGGCGAGATCATCGAGTTCGGCCTGAAACGACGCATCGGCGCGCGCCGCCGTGTAGGCCGCTTCGAGATCGAGGATCAGCGGCATCAGGGTTTCCGCGACGAACCGCCCGCCGAATATGCCGAAGTGCCCGGTAGCGTCCGGCCCGGAGCGAAACGAATTCAAGGGGTGAGGCTGCAACGCGAACTCCTGATCGACGCCTTGTAGCGGTCGCCCGGGCGCCCGCCAAGCGGGAGGCCAAGCGGGGTGCAAAGCGGGATGCGCCAGTCAAGCACCGCCAGGCGTCGTCGCGACCCCCAAGCGGGCGGCCCGGACGAAGCGATGAATCTTTTCGAGGTCCTTCACCCCAGGCGCCGATTCGACACCTGAGGAAACGTCGACTCCCGGCGCGCCGGTAATGCGCAAGGCCTCGCCGACGTTGTCCGCATCGAGACCGCCGGACAGCATCCACGGAATCGGCAAATTCAGGTTGGCCAGCATGCGCCAGTCGAAACTGAGCCCGTTACCGCCCGGCCGTGTCGCGCCTGTCGGCGGCTTCGCGTCAAACAGGATGCGGTCGGCAACGCTCACATAGGCTGCCACGGCGCCAACATCCGCAGCGCTCGAGATGCCGATGGCTTTCATGACGGGCAGCTTGTATCGCCGGCGAATCTCGGCGACCCGCTGCGGCGTTTCCGCGCCATGCAACTGAAGCAGATCGGGCTGCAAGGCGCTGAGCAGCGATTGCATCAACTCGTCGTCGGCATCCACCGTGAGCGCTACTTTCGTGGCGACGCCGGCGGCGCGTTCGCCCAGACGACGCGCCGCGTCGAGAGAAATATTACGCGGGCTTGGCGCAAAGAAAACAAA
>JAYTTW010000169.1:0-24650 GCA_043744855.1 Hyphomicrobiales bacterium | reverse complement strand
AAGGACTGCAGTAGGCTGCTGCGGAGAAGATACGATTGGCATCGCCAAATACTGGGCTGGCGATAAACGTTTATGAAATCAACTCTCGGAGGAGGCTTGAAGGCGACATCGCAAAATGCGAATTGGTATGCGCGAACCGCCACAGGACTCGCAACCATAGCCGAAACAGATAAAAAAAGAGACGTGTTTGCGGGCGTAGTTCAATGGTAGAACGGAAGCTTCCCAAGCTTCATACGAGGGTTCGATTCCCTTCGCCCGCTCCAGCTTCGCAGGCCTACGTCGGCACCAGCGCGCCGGGGTTCTTGAGATATTTCGTCTTCAGCGCGTCGGCGATCCAGTAGGCGAGCGCGCCGACTGGGCCGGTCGGGTTTTTACCGGCATTCTGCGGGAACACGCAGGCGCCTGTCACGAACACGTTCGGCACATCCCACACTTGGCAATATTTGTTCAGCGCACTGGTGCGCGGATCGGCGCCCATGGCGGCGCCGCCGGTGTTGTGGGTGCTTTGATAGGGCACGATCGAATACGGAATCGGGTTGGTGCGCGCCTCGACAATCTCGCCGCCCATCGCCTTGCCGATTTGCGCGCAAATCTGGTTGAGGCTGCGCATCTGCTTTTGTTCGTTGTCGAGAAAATCGAAAGTCATGCGCATGAGCGGGCGACCATAGATGTCGCGATAGGTCGGATCGAGGTCGAGATAGTTGGCGCGATGCGCCATGTTCGAACCTTGATTGGAGACGTTGGCGGTGTGCAGATAGTGCTTCACCGTCGCCTTTTTCCACGCTGCGCCCCAACGCGGCGTTGTCGACGGCACCGGGCGGAACTGGATCGGGCGGGCCCCCGAGGTTGAGCAACTGATACCGCCGCCGCCGAGAAATCCCAGCTTGGCGAAATCGTAACTGCCGGCGTTGAAGTCATCGATTACCACGCCTAGCGAACCGGCGCCCATAAAGCTGTTCAGGAAGGTTTTTTCGTCGAAAAACACGGTTGCGCCGCTCGACGCCTGATAGGCGTAGCTGCGCCCGACAACACCGGTGTTCTCGACGGGGTTGTAGGGTTTGCCGATGCCTGACCACAACATCAGCGCGACGTTGCCGAGCGCGTAGGCGGAGAGCACGACCAAATCTGCGGGTTGCTCGAACTCGCGACCGCGCGCATCGACGTAGATCACACCGGTCGCCTTTTTGCCGGTGGAATCGAGCAACACCTTCATGACCGTTGCATGGGTGCGCAACTCAAAGTTCGGATTTCTTGCGGCGATCGGCATGACGGTGAAATGCGGGCTCGCCTTGGCGTTGACCTCGCAGCCGAAACGCTCGCAGAAACCGCAGTAGTGGCATTCGCCGAAGGTGACGCCGTCCGGGTTTGTGTAAACCCGCGACGCATTCGCTGCGGGCGTGGGGAACGGATGGTAACCCAGTTCGCGGGACGCCTTGTCAAACAGGGCGCCGGCGTGCGCTTGTTTGAGCGGCGGATTGGGAAATTCGTTTTTGCGGGCGCCCTCAAAAACGTTGCCGCCATCGATCTTAGCGCCATTTAGATTGCCGGCCTTGCCGGAAATGCCGCAGGTCTTTTCGAATTTGTCGTAATAGGGTTCGAGGTCGTCATAGCTGACGCCCCAGTCCTGTAAATGCATGCCTTCGGGAATGATCTTCTCGCCGTATTTTTCAACCGTTTGGGATTTCGCCTGATGGTCCCACGGATTGAAGCGCCAGGTGCTCCCGTTCCAGTGAACGCCGGCGCCGCCGACGCCGGTGCCGGGCAGAAACGAGCCCAACTGGCGCATGGGTAGCGCCGATTGCGAGGCATTGTTGCGGAAGGTCAGCGTCTCCTTCGACACATCCTGCATGAGTTCGTGGCGAGTGGCGAAGCGCAGTTCGTCGTCTTTCGCCGGTTCGAGGAAATCCGGATTGGTGTCCCTCGGTCCGCCGCGTTCCAGCGCCAGAATCTTGAGGCCCGTCGAGGCGAGTTCCTTGGCGAGAATGCCGCCCGTCCAGCCATAGCCAACGAGCAAAACATCGACAGGGGGAAGTTTGGTGGCCATAGCGCGTTCTCCTGTCGGGGGTCAGGCGAAATCCTGGATGGATTTGGGGGTGTGGGGATAGGGCTTGTTGCGGTATTGCTCGATGACCTTGGAATACATGCCGGGAACACCGGGGAATCCGATCATCTTCCACACGCCCTTGTCCTTGTTGCCGCCGTACATGGGATCGCCGAAATAACCCTCCATGGTCAGCGCCAGAAGCTGGTTGAACCATACCGCCGCCGGCACGCGGGCGAATTCGGCCTTGCCGGCCTCGACATCTTTCAGCACGGCTTCGCGATCACCTGCGGGCAGATCGCGAAACGGTTTCTGTCGGGTTTGTTTCGCGTAAGTGTTGAGGTCGGCAATGCCGATGCGAATGAGTTCAGCCGGCGTCAGTGGCAATTGATAGCCTTGTTGCGGAATGCCTTGCGCGAACGGGCCTTGCATATAAAGCCGGGCGCCGCGACCGAAGGCGCCGGCGAGTTGCCGGTCGATGTAGGTGGCGCAACCCGCCTCCACAGCGCCCGGCCCCGTCGCGTCGGCGGGGATCAGCGTGTCCAGCGCGGCTTTGACGAAATCGGCTTCGTCGGGATTGAAAAACATCCAGCCGCTGAGCCGGTCGCTGGCGGCGCCGGCTGCGGCTGGCGTCGGACCGTGCATGGCGTGCGCCGGCGCCTCGGGCGCTGGCTGGGCGTGCGCGACGCCCGCCGTGGTGGCGGCGGTGGCGACGCTCGCGGCGCTGGCTGCCCCCGCAACTTTGAGAAACCCGCGACGATTGACCGTGGTGTCTTTCTGCATGGCGCCGCTCCCTCGAACCGGCGGGTCTGCGCCCACCGCTTTCGACGAGCCTACCGCAGAGCTGACGCATCCGCCAAGGATTTGTTGCAACATGGATCCGACAGCAGCGGCGACCGAAGTACACCGAGTTTTCCGCGTTTCTCCCAATAATTCAATCGCGCAAGGCGTGCATGGCACGGCTTTCTCGACGGCACGCTGCGCTGCCGGCCTGTATAGTACCAAGCATTTAACATGAAAAACGCAGTAAAATGATTTGAAAATGCCGGATTTGTTGCCTAATAGAGTGGGGCGCCGTCGGGGATGGCGCAGAAATCGCAAATATACTCTTTCCGCTTTTCGCGCCTCGGGCGGTTTTCGTTCCAACGCGAAGTAAAAGCCAATCGAACTGGTATCCGTTTTGAAAGTAAAATTGCGAATTTCAGACGCCGGCCCCGCAGGCGGGCGCGATTGCGTCGTAGAGCTTATTCCTGAACCGAGCGAAGTTTTCCCCGAAAACATCGTTCTGCGGGTGCCGTCGCCAAAAAAGGGCGCTCGCGCCATCAGCGTCCGCCTTGAGCAGGGAAACTTGTCCCAGCGTCTCGTGGCGGCGCCTGACCGCGCATCCCTGAACAATGCAGTCGAGCAATCGCTGACCGTCGGCCTCCTTATTCCAGCCGAACTGTTGGGACCGCTTGACCTGTTCGACAGGTCGTTACTCGGCCTGCTCACCTT
Source organism: Hyphomicrobiales bacterium (assembly GCA_043744855.1). Lineage (GTDB taxonomy): Bacteria > Pseudomonadota > Alphaproteobacteria > Rhizobiales > Beijerinckiaceae > Terripilifer. Next base: position 21,115 of record JAYTTW010000169.1, on the reverse strand, counting down.
CAACGGTGAGAAGCCAATGACGCCTGGACGGCTGGCGTACCTGTTGAGCGACCATTTTGACAACGTCTCCGTCAATCGCGTGCTGGAGCGTCTGACCGCAATCGGCAGTCATTTCGAGAGCAACGGTCGGGGGTCCCTGTTGGCGGGCGATCCGCGCGGCGGTTACCTGGTTCGCGTCTGAGAACACCGGTTCGTGTTTGCGCGATAGATGCCGCGTTGCAAATCTTGGGGCTGCGTTGTCGAATGTCTTGGACTCGACACGCCATCCGGCCTAGAAATGTCAGGTACGCCGTCTGACGCACGACAGCATTCTTATATACGGGAGGACGGCAGCTCATGGCCGAGCAATTCATTGGAAAACTTTCCGAGTTCAAGGATGGGGATCGCCAGATCGTCCGCATTGGCGAAAACGAGATCGGTGTCTTCCGGCATGAAGGCGAATTCTACGCCTATTCGAATTTCTGCCTGCATCAGGGCGGGCCGGCGTGCGAAGGCCTGACCATCGCCAACGTCGAGGAGCGACTGCGTCCCGACAAGACCTCGATGGGCCTGCACTTCACCAACGACATGAACTTTGTCTGCCCGTGGCATGGCTACGAGTACGATATGAAGACCGGCTGTCACGTCAAGGACAAGCGCATAAAACTGCGCAAGTACGACGTCGTGACGAAAGGAAACGACGTTTATGTCGTCGCGTAAAGTCGTCGCCACCGTCAAACGGGCTTCCGGCACACCGCGCCATCTGGTGGTGGGCGACGCCATGAGGGCGGCGAGCGATGAGGGCATGTCGCGCAACGACAAGCTGAACTTTATTCGCGCCATGGCCGACGGGCTAACTCCCAAACCGGCCGCCGTATCGAAAAAGGCCGGCGTTGGAGCTGCGTCGACGCGCACGTCGAAGCTTGCCGCCGGGAATTCCGCAACGCCGCCGTCGCGCTCGCAAAAGGTCGTGCTGGTGCGAAAAATACCAGCTCCCGTGAAGCCGGAAGCGCGACCGACAAATCCGCTATCCGAGGCGGTCATCGCCGTCTCGCAGCAGATCGAGGCAGCCAACGCGGCGGGCGACCTCGAAGCGTTGACGCCAGACGCCGTTCAGGCGCTGATGAGAGCCATGGCGAAGTTCTACAGCGCCAACATGGACGCCGGAAACAAATATCCGCTGGTTGCAAATCGCCTGGCGATCTCTGGAACAGATGCAATGATTGTGTGCAGCGCGCTGCTGAAATCTGTCGACTTGCAGGTTTTTGAACTGGGTATGTGGCAAAGCTGGTCGGGAATTTAATCCCGTTCCAGCGTTTTGAAAACTCTAACCAAAGGGGACGAGCATGGACCTCATTGCGGATCGCGGACGACGCGTACAGGTTGAGGAACTCAATACGAGCAAATTGCTGGCGCACGCCGCCAAGCAGGCGCGCGAGAAGAAATTCGACAACGTGTTGTGCATCGACGTCGACGCGCATCACTACGAGAACGAAAGTTTTGGCGAAATCCTTCCATTCATGGAAAACGACGTTCTGAAGCAACTCGCCATGGCGTCGCGCGCCAAAGGCGGTCGCGGCTCTGTCATGCCGTCCGGCTTCGGCTATCAGGATATTGGCGGACGGGTGACGCGGTATCCGCTGCGCTCTTCGGAAAAGACGGACGCCGGCGGCCCGCATCGCGACATTCAGTTAGGCACACGCTGGATGGACGCCATGGGCGTTGATTACTCCTGCCTGTTTCCCACGGGAATGCTCTCCATCGGTCTGCACCCGCAAAAGGAGATGGAGGTCGAGCTATGCTGGGCCTACAATCGGTGGGTGACGGAGAAAGCGCTGCCGGAATCAAACGGTCGGCTGTTTACGATGCTGTCGTTGCCGTTCGCCGATCCCGACGCCTGTCTGCGCCATGTCGAAACGTTCGGTGATCGTAAAGGCGTCGGCGGCTTCATGGTGACAACCGTACGCCCGAAAATGGGCGTCTATGACAACGCCTACATGAAGGTTTATCGCGCCATCGAGGAGCGCGGCCTCGTGCTTTCGTTCCACTCAGGCCCGTCGTGGGGCGACCACACTTTCCAAAGCTGCAACCGCTTTCTGGCGGCGCACGCGCTCGGCTTCTCGTGGTACAATATCCTGCATTGCACCAACTGGGTGGTGAACGGGATGGGCGAGCGCTTCCCGAAAATGCCGGTAATCTGGATCGAGTCGGGCTTGTCCTGGATTCCGTTCGTCATGCAGCGCCTTGACCACGAGTATATGCTGCGTCCGTCGGAATGCCCGCTGTTAAAGAAGAAGCCTTCTGACTACATGCGCGACATGTACTTCTCGGTGCAGCCCATGGAAATTCAGGACATGGAAGCGCTGGAGTGCACATTCCGCATGATGGACGCTGAAAACTCGCTGCTCTACGCCTCTGACTATCCGCACTGGGATTTCGATCTGCCGTCGACGATCTGGGACTTGCCGTTCCTCACTGACAAGGCGCGTCATAACATTCTCGGCGGCACCGCGCACAAGCTGTTCAAATTGCCGCCGCGCAATGAGGCGCAGAAGCAGAACCTGATCAAGTACGGCAACTACGTCGGCAATTGAGGCGCGGCTTCGGCGCGAGTCTCAGGCAAACCTTCCGGCGCAAATCTTCGGGCGGCTTGGCGAGCCGCCCTTTTTCTGTGCGTCGGCGCTTCGTCAGGCGAAGCGCGGAACCAGGCGCACAGCGTTGTCCCGATTGATGGCGCGCATGTCAGCGTCGGTGAAGCCAAGCTTCAGGGTGGCGAGTTCTTTGGCCACTCCGGCGCTGGTGCCGCCGGGCGGAAAATCCGTGCCAAACAGGATTTTCGCCGACGAGACGAGCTGCACGAGCGAGGCGATGGCGCCGGGGTTCGCTGCGCCTGCGGTGTCGTAGTAAAATTTCTGCATTTCATGCATCGCGCCCTGCGGCATCCGGTCCTTCAACGCGCGTGAGGACCGATCAATGCGCCCGGCCAGAAACGGCGCCGTGCCGCCAGCGTGCGACCAAATCCATTGGACGTCGCTATATTTCGCCGCCTGTCCACTCCACATCAGGTTCATGATGGCGCGCGTGGTGTCGGTGCCATATTCCATTATGCCCGCCGAAATACCCTTGATGAGGTTGCTGCAACAATTGGCGGCGGTTGGATGCACATGCACGACAGCCTTGCGGCGATTGAGTTCGGCGATAACCGGCTCATAGGCGGGGTCGCCGAGCCATGTGTCGCCGTAACTCGTCATGAAATGCGCGCCATCGCACTTCAAGGTGTCGAACGAATATTCGATCTCCTTCAACGTGGCGTCGACGTCCGGCAATGGCAGCGCGCAAAACAGGCCGAAGCGTGTGGGATGTTGTTGCACGAGCCCGGCGCCATACTCGTTGCAATCTCGCGCCAGCTTGCGCGTCGCTTCCTTGTCGCCAAACCACAGGCCAGGGTTTGTGACGGTGATGATCGAAGCTGCGACATCCCCCTTGTCCATATCTTCAAGCGATTTCTCCGTCGTCCACGTAAGATTGAGCGGATTAAGCAAGTCGCGGCCGCGCACGGCGGCCATCCATTGCGGCGGCGAAAAGTGGTGGTGCACGTCGATGCGTCGGGCTTTGGGCGCCGGTGTCTGCGCCTGTGCTGTTGGCGCCGCAGAAAGCGCCATCGCGGCGAGCCCGCCCGCGATGAATTGACGGCGGCCCGTGTCAGAAACGGTTTCCGCGCAACATCCGCACGTGCTGCGGAATCGCCCCAACGATTGATCTGCCATGGCCTATCCTCCGGCGCGTTCAAGGCCGCGCTGTGGCGGTATAGCGAGGGCCTGCTGCGGCGGCAAAAGGCATGTCGCGAAAAGATTTCACGCGCCCAGCTTGCGCGTGACATCGTTGAAGAGTTCATCAACGCTCATCAGGCGCGGAATCATCTGCTGCTCAAACGCGTAGCGGATGATGAGTTCGAGACTCTTGCGAAGATTTTCGACGCCGAACGGCAGAAAATCGATGCCGTTGGCCGGCGCGGGCAACGCCTTTTTGGCCTGCGACAACATGCGGAAAGTCTCCTGCACCACATCGGTCCGCTTGGCGACCTCATCCGATACGACAAACAGATGATTGACGGAAACAGCGCCGGTTTTTTTGTGCCAGTCGACGACGGCTTGCGCCGGATCAGGGATCAGGGTTTTGGCGCGCGGTTCGTTGGGAATGGCGCCGCCGATAATAATGGCGTCGAAATCGCCGTCGAACATCAACTGTTCCATGGTCTTGCCGCGTAATTCGAATTTTTCGAGAAACGCCGGGTCTTTGTATTCGGCAACGTGTGGCTCTTCGTAGGTGGCCCAACGGACTTTTTTGATATCAACGCCGTATTCGTCGCCGAGTATGCCGCGCACCCACACGCCGGTCGTTTGCGAATAGGCGCGCACGCCAACGCGTTTGCCCTCGATTTGTTTGGGCGTCAGATCGCCGTTGCGGCAATCGTAATGGATGCAGTTATGCTGGGAGCGGCCGACGACGGTGGCCGGCAACAGCACCAACGGTTTGCCATGCGCTCTGGCTTGCAAAAAAGTGACGATGGCCAGTTCGCCTGCATCAAACTTGCCTTCTCGCACCATCGGCTTAAAGCCTTGGTTGGCGGTCGCCGGTCCGGCGAAATCAAAGGCGACAACGTCCGAATGGATGGCGCCTGAACGCAGTGGTTTCGACAGCGCGGATTCCGCCAGATTGGTGGTAAGCGTGAGCTTGCCGGTCGCGGGCATGGGCTTGAACATCGAACGTCTCCCCTGGAGCGTGGTCCGCCGAAGTCGAACACTTCTCAGTACCCGCTGGCCCGCGCGAACCCCCGCGTGCGTCTCACTTGTTGCAGTCGTGGCTACTCACTGTCGTGGCTACTTGCGCCCGACGAGTTCGCGCGCCTTGCTGAGCGTATTGAAGCTGCGCGGCGCGGAACACATAAGGAAGCGATAGCCCTCGTCGATGACCCGCTGCGCGTTCGTTACTTCGACATGGGGATGGCCAACGACGACGTTGCATTCCCTGCAGGTGGCGACGATCTCGGCCATCGATTCGAGCACAACCTTGTGTTCATACTGGCGGGGATAACCGAGTTCCTGCGACAGATCGCCCTCGCCGATAACGATGGCGCCGATGCCCGGCACGTTCTTCAGCATGTCGCGCAGGTTTTTCACGCCATTTTGATCCTCGATCTGCAACATGACGAAGATTTCGCCCTTGGGCGCCAGCGGCCACACGTCGGCAATCTCGTAATATTCCTGCTGGCTGACGCCCCAGTAACGCACCGCGCCGTGCGGCCCGTCGCCACGGATACCGGCGGGTTCATAGAGCGGCTTGTTTTTGAGGCGCGGATAACGGCAGGCGGCAACGGCGTTGTAGGCCTCTTCGACTGTTGAGATGTGCGGGAACATGATGCCGTAGCAGCCGGTATCCAGGGCCTGCTTGGCCAGAAACTGGTTCATCTCGCAGCCATTGGCGGGAATGCGCGCCATCGGCGTGACGTTGGGCACAAGCGAACCCGATTTCGCGATCTGGCCACGGTTAAGCAGATACTGCAAGCCATCGCGCAGGGCGCGGATGTCCCAGCCGTTGTGCTCTCCCTCAAACACGAGGCCATCGTATTTCGAGTTTTGCAGATTAAGCGCCGTGTCGATTTCGCACGGCGCGAATGTCGAGAAGGCGTGCTGGCCGGATTCAAGAGCCTTGATGACTGAATTGAGACGTGGCGTCGCCATGGGCGTTTCTCCAGAAATTTGTGCGCACGCGGACGCATACCGCGCACCATTTGGAAATCAGGCGTGTTGGCGCGCGTGACCACGCTGCGTCAGCAACTTGTCGAGACGCGGGTAGACGGTGCGCGCGTTGCCTTCGAAAATTTTGTAGCGGTTGATCTCGTCGAGCGTGCCGACCTGATCAATGTAGCGCTTGGTGTCATCGTAATCAAAGCCGGTTGTCGGATCGATGCCCTGGACGGCGCCGACCATTTCCGAGGCGAACAGGATGTTGTCCATGGGAATGACTTTGGTGAGCAGTTCGATGCCTGGCAGATGATAGACGCAGGTGTCGAAATACACGTTCTTCATGAGGTATTCGACAAGCGGCGGTTTGCCCATATTGAGGCACAGGCCGCGATAACGACCCCAGTGGAACGGAACGGCGCCGCCGCCGTGGGGAATGACGAACTTCAACGTCGGGAAGTCCTTGAACAGGTTGCCCTGGATGAGCTGCATGAAGGCGGTGGTGTCGGCGTTGATGTAATGCGCGCCGGTGGCGTGAAAGTTGGGGTTGCATGACGAGGAAACATGGATCATGGCGGGCACTTCAAGCTCCACCATCTTCTCGTAAATGGGATACCACGAGCGATCCGTGAGCGGCGGGCCGGTCCAGTACCCGCCGGAAGGGTCGGGATTGAGATTGACGCCGACGAAGCCAAGTTCTTTGACCATGCGCTCAAGCTCGGGAACGCTGTTCTTGGGCGGCGCGCCGGGAAATTGCGGCAATTGGCCGACGCCAATAAAATTGTTCGGCAACAGCGTGCAGATGCGATGGATCATGTCGTTGGAGAGGCGCGTCCATTGCTCGCTCACCGCTTCCGAGCCGATGTGATGCGCCATGCCGGAGGCGCGCGGCGAAAAAATCGTCAGATCGGAGCCGCGATCTTTCTGGAGCTTGAGCTGCTTCTCGACAGACTTGAGGATGACTTCATCGCTGAGGCCGAGATCGCTCGAGGCAGGCTTGCGTGCGGCGTCGGCGAGGCCGGCGAGTTGCTTGTCGCGAAACGCATGCATGGGCGCGGGCTCGGTAGTGTAGTGGCCGTGAATGTCGATGATCATGGGTCTGCCTTTTCCTGCAACAAGGTGGCGAATGCCTGCACGCGAAGCATAATAGTCACGCGCGGGCGCCGCCGTCGAGATGGGTATCTGTCCCGAAGGTCATGGCTCAATTAGCGGAAGGTGATACGGCTTGCAATCGAGCCCGGCACACCTGAAAAGGGGACGCATTCAGTCTGCGTTTACAGGAGGCCGCCATGCCGCTCGCCTACATGTCGGGCTTCGGCAATGATTTTGAGACACAGGCGCTGCCGGGCACCTTGCCGGTGGGGCGCAACTCGCCACAAAAGTGCCCCTACGGGCTTTACGCCGAGCAGTTTTCCGGCTCGCCATTCACCGCACCGCGCGCCCAAAACCAGCGCTCGTGGCTGTATCGTATTCGTCCGTCCGTGCAGCACAGCGGTCACTTCAGCAAAGCCGACGCGGGCCTTTGGCGCACGGCGCCCTGTCAGGAAGCCCAGACCCCGCCGGGACCGATGCGCTGGTCGCCATCGACAAAGCCGAGCCGCCCGACGAAATTTCTGCAGGGCCTGCACACCATGACCACCGCAGGCGATGCGGCGACGCAGGCGGGCATGGCCGCGCACCTCTACGCCTTTAATCAGGACATGCGTGACGAATACCTTGTCAATGGCGACGGCGAAATGCTGTTTGTCGCGCAGGAGGGCTTGCTGCGCGTCGTCACCGAGCTTGGCGCCATCGAGGCGAGCCCGGGCGAAATCGTCGTCGTGCCACGCGGCATGAAAATGCGTATCGAGTGCGGCGATGCAAGCTGCGTCGGCTACATCTGCGAGAATTACGGCGCGTCGTTCAAGCTGCCGGAACGTGGCCCCATCGGCGCCAATTGCCTCGCCAACTCGCGCGATTTCAAAACCCCGGTCGCCGCCTACGAAGATCGCGACGCGGCCTCGACCCTTTACATGAAAGTTGGCGGCGCCCTGTGGCGGTGCAGCCTCGACCATTCGCCGCTCGATGTGGTGGCGTGGCATGGCAACTGCGCGCCCTACAAATATGATCTGCGGCGGTTTGTGCCGATTGGCGCCATTCTCGCCGACCATCCGGACCCCTCGATTTTCACCGTGCTGACAGCCCCGTCTGACACGCCGGGAATGGCCAATATCGATCTGGTGATCTTTCCGGAGCGTTGGTTGGTGCAGGAAGCAACGTTCCGGCCGCCGTGGTATCACGTCAATGTCATGTCGGAGCTCATGGGACTGGTTTATGGCGTCTATGACGCCAAGCCGTTTGGCTTCACGCCGGGCGGCGTGAGCCTGCATAACTCGATGCTGCCGCACGGACCCGATCTTGACGCCTTCGAGCACGCCAGCAACGCCGAGCTGAAACCGGTGAAACTGACCAACACCCTCGCCTTCATGTTCGAGACGCGCTTTCGGCAAGTCGTCACCCAACACGCGGCGCAATCGCCGCATTTGCAGGTTGACTACGCCGACTGCTGGGCCGGTCTGAAAAAACATTTCGATCCAGCAACACCCTGAGGCGCCATGCATCCCAACGATCCCGCTCTGCGAGCTTTCATCGAGGTGTCGCCAGCCAGTGATTTTCCCATACAGAATTTGCCGTATGGAATTTTTTCGACGCAGGCCAACCCGCAACGTCGCGCCGGCGTCGCCATTGGCGACTTCGTGCTCGACCTCGCCGTGCTTGAAGAGGCGGGCCTGCTGACTTTCGAGACGCAGACGCAACGGATTTTCAACAAGCCGACGTTGAATGCGTTCATGGCGCTCGGTCCGCAGAGCTGGGCGAGAACGCGGGCGCGTGTTTCGCAGTTGCTCGATGCGCAGACGGCTCTGTTGCGCGACAATCAGGCGCTGCGAGATGTGGCGCTGTCGCCGCGCGCGACTGCCTTGTTGCACATGCCGTTTGCGGTGACGGCGTTCAGCGATTTCTTTTCCTCCAGACAACATGCGACGAACGCCGGAAAAATCATTCGTGGCGAAGCCTCGCAACTGGCGCCCAACTGGCTCAGCATGCCGATCGGCTACAACAGCCGCGCCTCGACGGTTGTCGTCAGCGGCGAGCCAATCCGCCGTCCGCTGGGTCAGCGCAAACCGCGCAACGTTGAGCAGCCGCTGTTCGGGCCGTGCGCCAATCTCGATTGCGAACTCGAAATGGGCGTCGTGCTCGGCCAAAGCTCGCCCATGGGAGAAATGATCGACGAGGCGCAGGCGGAAGCGATGATTTTTGGCTTCACGCTGCTCAACGACTGGAGCGCACGCGACATCCAGGCGTGGGAATATGCGCCGCTCGGGCCGTTTCTCGCCAAGGCTTTCGCGACGACGATCTCGCCGTGGGTTGTGCCGCGCCAAGCGCTGGAGCCGTTCCGCGTCGAAGGGCCGGCGCAGGACCCGGCGCCGTTTCCCTACCTGCGTCAGGGCGCGCGACGCAATTACGACATCACCCTGGAAATCTGGTTGACGACGCCAACCATGACTCAGCCGCATCGCATCAGCGAGACCAACTTCAAATATATGTACTGGTCGAGCGTGCAGCAGCTGATGCACCACGGCTGCACGGGCTGCGCCATGAGCGTTGGCGATTTGCTGGGTTCGGGCACGGTCAGTGGAGACACGCGGGGCGAACTTGGCAGTTTGCTCGAGATGTCGTGGGGCGGATCGCAACCGTTGCAACTACCAAATGGCGAGACGCGGACGTTTTTGCAGGACGGCGACAGCCTGACGTTGCGCGGCTTTGCGCAGGGCGACGGCTACCGCATCGGTTTTGGCGAGGCAGAAGGCGCCATTCTGGCCGCGCATCCGGGTCCGAAATAGCACATTTCGGAATAACGCCTAGCCGTCGAGCGTGCGCAGAAAATCCAGGGTCACGCGGTTGAATTCGTCGGCGCATTCGATGTTGCCCATGTGCGCGGCGGGTTCAAAGACGTGCAGGCGCGCGTCGGGAATATTCGGCACGAAGGCGTCGGTATAGCCGGGGTTACGTAACGGATCGTGTTTGCCGGCGAAGACGAGCACGGGAACTTTTATCGCGGCGTAGTCGAGATTGTCGCGCTCGGCGCGGGCCGCCGCCGGGCGTGCAAACGGCGCCTTGAAGCGCGCGGCGGCGGTTGCTTCCCAAGCGCCGGGCTCAACGCTCATTCGCCATTTTTTTTCGATGAATGCATCGTCAATGACCCATTTCTTGTCGACGAACATCACGTCAACGACGCGCCGCATATGCTCTTTGCTACCGTCGTAGCTATTGAGCACCTGGCGCGCCGCATTGTCGGGCGCATCGCCGCCGCCCGAACAACACACGACGCTGGCGATGGGCCAGTCGGGCGGGGTGTGCGCGGCGACCGTCAGGCACAGACCGCCGGACATGGAGGAGCCGATGAAGTGGGCGCGCCCGACGCACATGATTTCGACGAAGCGTCGGACATGCGTGATGCGTTTGTTGAACATGCCGACGAAATCGAAAAGTTTGTCGGTGCGGCCAAAGCCAAGATGATCCGGCGCCAGCACATGATAGCGCGTGGCGATGGCGCCAATGTTGAACTCCCATGAGGTTTCAGCGGAGCCGCCGAATTCCGCCGAGTGCAACAACAAGACGCTGGGGCGCAAGCCCCGGTGTTCGAGGCCGGCTTCGAGATAGTGCGTGCGCGCGCCATCCACCGCGACGTAATGCGACTGGATCGGCGTGTCGCTCATTCGGCCGCCCGGTCGTGCGCCGGCTCGGTGCGCGCGAGATCCTTGATCTGTGGGTAACACTCCCGCGCGAACATGTTGATATTCGCCACTGTGCGTTGGTGATCGAGAAATCCGGCCTGCATCATCATCAACAGGTGATCGAACCCGCCCACGAGATCATAAAAGCGTTTGACCTGCGCGACGACCTGATCGGGCGTGCCATACATGACGACGCCCTGCTCGCGCTGGAATTCAAGACCCTTGGTGCGCATGGCGTCGCTGCGGCCAGTGAAGGCGCCCTTGAGGCCGGCGATGTTGGCCTCGACGGACGCGTAGCCGGGGGGATTGCGGTATTGCACTTCGGTTTTGGCCTGCATGTACCATAGCAGTTCCTTCATGCCGGCTTCCGCTTCGCTCTCGGTGTCGGCGACATAGACAAGCGGCATGAAAGCCGTGCCGCCGCCGCCGGGCTGACCGTTGAGGCGATAGGCGCTGCGATAGGCGTCGAAGAGTTGGGCTACTCTCTCATGCGGTTGCAGGAACGTTGCGAACACAAAGCCGCGCGCAGCGGCGCGACGCACCGCCGCCAGGTCGCTCGAACCCGTCGTCCAGATGGGCGGATGAGGTTGCTGATAGGGGCGCGGCCAGAGGTTGACGGCGCGACGATGGGTGAACGCGCCTTCGAAATTGAAAGGTTCGTCGTGCGAAGTCCACGCCTTCTGCACGAGGTCAACGCCTTCCCACAGGCGTTCGGCGGTGCGCGACGGCACGGTGTTGGCGGCGAACACCTCGAAGGGCACGCCGCGCACGAAGCCGACTTCAATGCGGCCACGCGAAATGCAATCGACCATCGCCATTTCCTCGGCGATACGCAGGGGGTCACCACGGTTGGCGATGGGATTGCCAAGAATGCAGAGGCGGGCCTTGCTCGTCTGCCGCGCCAGAATGGCGAGCGACAGGGGAGCGGCGACATCGAGGCAGGTCGCCGTCTGGTGATGCTCATTCACCATCAGGTTGAGGCCGGCCTCGTCGGCGATCATGTGTTCGTCGAGGTAGCGGTTGTAGAGGTCGGCGCCAATCTTCGGGTCAAAGTGTTTGACCGGCAGCGAGACGCGGATGGTCGACAACTCTTCCATCGGCGGCAGATGCGGATACGGCATCTCGGTAAAATACCAGGCAAGCATGGTGTCGTTCCCCTCGTCAGTGGCCTCAGCCAAGGAAAGAGTAAATGGCGGCCAGCGTCGCCGCAGGCTGCTCGAGTTGCGGATAATGGCCGGCGTCGGCGATGGTGACAAACTTCGCGCCAGGGACGAGTTCGCTGTAGGCTTTTCCGTACACGGTTGTGACGACGCCGTCCTTCTCGCCCCAGATGAACAAGGTCGGAACCTTGATGCGATGCATGCGGATTTTCAGCTTGGGATCATGCATGTACGGATCCCAGCAGAAGCGCGCGAAGCTTTCGATGTTACGCGCCACGATCGACAGTTCGGCGTCGGATTTTTGCGAGAGATCACGCGTACCCTTCGTGCAGTCAGCCCACTGAAGCGCGGCGACTTTGTCGGGATGCAGCGTCCAGATGTCCTGCACGTCGCGGTCAAAGGGGCCGCCAATCTTGACCCCGAAAGGGTTCACGAGGATGAGCTTCGAGATAAAACTGTCGTCCTTCACGGCGGTCTGCGCGGCGATGTAACCGCCGAACGAAAAAGCCAGCAACGGGATTTTTTCGATTTTCAGTTGCTCAACGAGATCGAGCAAGATGTAGGCGATATCATCGGGCGAAGAGACCCAATCCGGGCGTTCGGACAAGCCGAAGCCGGGGGGATGGGGAATGATGAGTTCGTGGCGCGTCGCAAGTTCGGCGAGAAACGGCGACTCCATTTCAAAGGCCGCTTCCTCACTCAACAACAGCAGAAGCGGAGAGCCAGCGCCACGCCGCTCAACCTGCATCTGAAAATCCTGGATGGTGACGAATTCCGATTTCGCAGCACTGACGGGCATTGGCGTTCGTCTCCCTTTTTCATATTGCGTCTGCGAGTCTCGCCCGATGACGCCCTGGTGAGCGTTGGCGCAAATCAGGCGACGTGATCGGGTATCGGCCTCTGTTCAACAATGGTGATGCCGTAGCCATCAAGGCCGACGACGTTTCGCTTTGAATTGGACAGCAGGATCATGTGTTGCACGCCAAGGTCGAGAAGGATTTGCGCACCAATTCCGTACTGGCGCAATTCGGCTATGGGTTTGCGCATCTCTTCGCCTTGACGTTCCTTGATCAGACGGCTGAGGGTCGTCGGCGTCGGCTCGCGGATCAGCACAATAACACCGCGACCGGCTTTGGCGATCAGGCGCATTGAATTTTCAAGCTCGCTGCCGCGTGGACGCGCCTCGCCGCGAAAAAACTCGCCGACGGTCATGTCGCCGAGGGAGTCAGCCAGCAGGTTGTGCTGATGCACACGCACCAAGACCGGCGCCTCGCCAGAAACGTCGCCGCAGATTACCGCGACATGCTCGGCGTAGCTGACTTTGTTGGAGTAGATGCGGACTTTGAAATCGCCGCCAAAACGACTGGCGATTTTGGATTCCGCCACCACGGCGACGAGTTTTTCGGTGCGGCGCCGGTAGGAAATCAGATCGGCGATGGTGGCGATCTTCAAGCCGTGGAACTGGGCGAACGCAAAAAGGTCCGGCATCCGGGCCATCGTGCCATCGTCGTTCATGATCTCGCAGATGACGCCGGAGGAATCGAGGCCGGCAAGTCTGGCGACGTCGACCGCTGCTTCCGTATGGCCGGCGCGGATCAGCACGCCGCCATCCTGCGCGATCAAGGGAAACACGTGGCCCGGAGATACGATATCCGCCGGCCCGCGTGTGGCGTCAATCGCCACCGCAATGGTGTGGGCGCGATCGGCGGCGGAGATGCCCGTCGTCACTCCCTCAGCCGCCTCAATGGAAACCGTGAACGCGGTTTGGTGTGACGAATTGTTTTTCTGCGTCATCGGTTGCAGGCCAAGAACATTGGCGCGCGCCCGGGTGATCGACAGACAAATCAGGCCGCGACCATGCTTGGCCATGAAGTTGACGACGTCGGCGTTCGCCTTGACGGCGGGGATGACCAGATCGCCCTCGTTCTCGCGCCCCTCGTCATCGACGAGAATGAACATGCGGCCCTGGCGCGCGTCCTCAACCACGTCCTCAATCGAGGCAAGTCGGGAGAGGGTAGCCTGCGACATGATATGTTCCCGTGCCGGCGATGGCCGCACATTGCGTGAGCGCTTCAAGCTGCCCAGATTGAAGCCTTTGTATTGATAGCCGGCGCCGGGTCAAGGGGCGCGTCGTCCTGGCGGACACGCCGCCACAAACCTGTGCGAGGCAACACGAGTATGATGCAAACAACCTGCATTGACGCTTTCCTCCAGCACTGCGAAAACCGTGCGCGGTGGCGGGCCACAAACGAACCGGGCAAACCATGACACCACGCTTGCTTCATACGTTTCGGCGCGCCATCAGCCTGGGTGTGCTGGCGGCCATCACCGCCAGTGTTCCGGCGCACCCCGCAGCAGCCGATCCAGTTGAGGATTTTTACCGGGGCAAGCAGCTTGATCTGGTCATCGGCTATTCGCCCGGCGGCACCTACGATCTTTATGCGCGACTCGTCGGGCGGTTTCTCGGCGATTTCATTCCGGGCAAGCCGCGCATCGTTGTTCGCAACATGCCGGGAGGCGGCAGTCGCGTCGCGGCGGGATGGGTCTACAATATCGGCGCGAAAGACGGCAGCGTGCTGGCGACTGCCGACCAGTCGCTCGCCATCGAGCAGGCGATGGGCGACACGGCGCTGAGATTCGACACCAACAAGTTTCAGTACATCGGCAATCCCAATCAGGACAACAATACGACAGCGGCATGGTACCTCAGCGGCATTCGCACCCTCGAGGACGCCAAATTGCGCGAGGTTCCCACCGGCGCCACCGGCGGCAGCACGTCGTCGCAGTATCCCAAAGCCATGAACGCGCTGCTCGGCACGCGCTTCAAGCTGGTCATGGGTTATCCCGGCGGCAATGACATCAACCTCGCGCTGGAGCGCGGCGAGATCATGGTGCGCGGCTCAAATGCGTGGGGCGCGTGGAAGTCGACGCGACCGCAGTGGCTGAAAGAAAACAAGATCAACATCCTCGTTCAGATCGGCCTGCGCAAGGAAAATGACTTGCCCGACGTGCCGCTGTTGATGGATCTCGCGAAAAGCGACGAGGATCGTCAGGTGCTCAAGCTGTTGTCGGCGCCGACCATGATCGGGCGTCCGGTTTTTGTGGCGCCGGGGGTTCCAGCGGACCGCGTGAAGGCGCTGCGCGCGGCGTTTGAGGCGATGGTAAAGGACAAGGGTTTCATCGACGCGGCAGCGAAAGAGAGCTTTGCGCTCGACCCGGTGTCGGGCGAGGAAATGCAAAAGATCGTCAGCGAAATAACCAGCGCGCCAAAGTCCGCCACTTCAAGACTGGCGGAAATCATTGGTGGGATTGAGCAGAATGCGCGGTAGTATCCGCCATCGGAAGAAAGCGAGTCACGCCGTGACGCGCGTTCTGAAGATGATGAGTGGATACTTCAACGAAAACGGCGCGCGACCCGTCACTCTGTCGCGGCGATGCGATGGCGGGCAAATTCGCTGACCTGCTGCGCCATGATCTCAATCTGTTTGGCGATGCCGGGGTCCGAACATTCGCCACCCTGAAATTTCACCACGGCTGAATTGACGCCGACGGCGAGCGGCGTCGGCCAACTACGCAACGCATGCGCGGTCTGTCGCAGTTGCGACAACACCGGGCCCGGCCCCTGATAGCCAAAGCCGCAGGCGATGATGCCGACAGCGCGGCCGTCGAGATAGACGCGCGGATCGGCGCGCATCTCCTCGACATAGTCGAGGGTGTTCTTGATCAATCCAGAAACGCCGCCGTGATAGCAGGGCGAGGAAATAATCACGCCATCGGCGCGGCGCAGCAGGTCAACAAGGTGTATGGCGGCCGCGCTCATGGCGTCTGGATCTGGATCGTACATGGCGAGCTTAACCATCTCGCCGCCGCCAAAAAGCTGGGTTTCAGCGCCGAGGGCGGCGGCATGTCGCAGCGCCAGGCCCAAGGCTTGCTCTGAGGAGGAGCCCGCACGCGTCGTGCCGCCAATGCCGACGATGAACGGCTTGCGGTGCGCCATTTTCATTCCTTCCCGAGATCGGCCTCTGCCATAGCCGATAGCCGCGCGACGCGCCAGTGCGCGGGCTGACAGTATGCAGGCTGACAGTATGCAGGCTGGCACGGCGCCCCGGGGACGCTCACGGGCGCATGAATTGCGTCAGCAAGGACAAGGTTTCCGCCTGTCGTTCGACGTGCGGCAAGTGACCGCAATGGGGCAGCGTGTGCAGCGTTGCGCCTGTCATGCGGCTGGCGAACGCCGGCCCGTAGACAGCCGGGATGATGCGATCGCTATCGCCCCAGACAATCAGGGTGGGCGCCCTGACACGATGCAGCCAGCGCTCAAGGCGCGGATTGTAGAGGCGCGGATTCCAACCCAGTCGCGCACTGGCGAGACGATTGAGAACCGCCTGCTCCTGATGTTTGGAAGCCAGCGAACGTTGCGCCGCCGCTTCGCCAAGCGCCGCGTCAGCGTAGGCGAGGCGCGCCTGCTCATCGGGATCGATCATGTAGATGTCGGCTTTTGGCGCACCCTTAACGTGGATGCCGGCGGGCGCCAGAAGCCCAAGATATTCGAAACGCTCGCAGGCGCGCACCGCCATCTCGAGCGCCGCCCAGCCACCGAGGGAGTGACCGACAAGGCGGACGCGCGGCAATTGCAAGGCATCCAGCAGATCGAGCAGGAGATAGGCGACATCGGATATATCATCGACGAAGTCGGGGCATGGGGAGGCGCCGAAGCCTGGCAAGTCCGGCGCGATGACATCGTAGCGCATGGCAAGATCGTCGAGCAAAGCCGGCCACTCCGTGAGGCCATCGGCGCCATGCAGAAAAATCAAGGGATCGCCGGCGCCGGCCCGCTGCAACGCGACGCGCGCGCCAGAAACCTCGATTGTGTGCGCGGTGAACGCCATGCCTGAGTTCCTCCCGCCCTGACCGACGCGCACGGCGGCAGGCGAGCCAGACCTAACCGGATTGATCGCCAAGTGTCCATCGCAAGTGTCCAGCGCTACGTGTCTTGCGCCGTGTCTGTCTTGCGCCGTGTCTTGCGTCGTGCCTTGAGGGCGGCGATGATGGCTTTGCAGCAACGAGGATCGATAGAGGGAGAGGTTTTGGCGTGGCAATGCTGGAAGGCGTGCGTGTCGTTGAACTCGGCAATTTCATCACCGGCCCGTTGGCGGCGATGATGCTCGGCGACCTCGGCGCGGAAGTCATCAAGGTCGAGCGCCCGCAAGGCGATCCGTTTCGTCGGGCTTTCGGCGCGGATTACGGCCCCGCCTTCACCGCCTACAATCGCAACAAAAAAAGCGTTGTGCTGGATACCGCGCGCCAGGCGGACCGTGAGGCGCTGACGGCGCTGGTCGCCTCCGCCGATGTATTGATCGACAATTTTCGTCCCGCCGCGCTCAAAAAACTTGGTCTCGCCGAACCCGAACTGGGCGCTAGGCGCCCTGCCCTCATTCATTGCTCGATCACCGGTTTTGGCGCCAGGGGACCGTATCAAAACCGTCCGGCTTTTGACGGGGTGGGACAAGCCATTTCCGGCATCGCCAGTTTACTCGTCGATCCCGAAAAGCCGGAGTCGTTCGGGCCAACCATCGCCGACAACGCGACCGGCATGTACGCCGCCTATGCCGTGCTTGGCGCGCTCGTTGAACGCGGGCGCACCGGCAAAGGCCGGCGTCTCGAGGTCAACATGCTGGAATGCTCCATGGCGTTCATCCAGGACGGCTTCACCACCTACACCTCGACAGGCTTGATGGGTGGGCGGTTGATGCGCATAGCCCGGTCGCAGGCCTTCACGTTTGCCTGCGCCGACGGCAAGCTGATTGGCGCGCACCTGTCGACTGGCGAAAAATTCTGGAGTGAATTGGCGCGCGCGGTCGGCGCCGCCGAACTCATCGACGACGCGCGCTTTGCCAGCCATCCGCTGCGGGTCGCCAACTACATCGCGCTGCGCGAATTGCTGTGCGAAAAATTTCTGGCGCGGCCGCGCGATGAGTGGCTTGCCATTCTGGATGCGCACGACGTGCCGGCAGCGCCTGTGCACAATGTCGCCGAGGCGCTCAACGACCCACAAGTGAAAGCGCTGGGCGCCGTACTCGACATGCAGCATGCCTCGCGCGGCGGCGTGCGGACCATCCAGTGCCCTGTGCTGGTGGACGGAGCGCGACCCCTCGCCAACCCGGCCCCGCCGCCTGACCTCGGCGAGCACACGCAGGAAGTTCTGGCGGCGCTCGGTGTGGCGCGATAGCCGATTGACGAGGGGATTCACGCGTCTGTCGTAATGCCGGAGCTACAGGCGGCGGTGACGTCTACTTCTTGCCGTTCAGGGCGCGGCCCTTCTCGATGTAATCCCGAATGAAGGTGCGGATGCGGGGGTCGGCGTTGACCTTCTCGCGAAACAGCGCTTCGGTTTTGTCGTCGACGACAAACGTCGGCACGAACTTCATGGTTTTGAGCGCGTCGTCGCGATAAGCCGGGTCGTTCACCATGTCGACGAGCGCTTGCTTGATGGCGAGTACCGCCTCCTTGGGCGTGTTGGACGGCATCAACAGCATACGAAGAAACCCGGTGCCGACGGAATTGATAACGCGAAAGGCGTCGAACAGATCGCCCTTCGGCAGGCCGCCCTTCTGCTCGATGAGAAAATCCGTGAAGGTTTTGGCGGGAATGCCCTGCGAATCTGGCGAGGCGCTGAAGTTTTGGCCATCGTCGATGGGATCGTACCAGAGCGGTATGGCTTCGCCGGCGCTCACCAGCCCTGCCTCGATTGTGGCGCGATAGGTTGGCATGGACTCGGTGTACATCTGCAATTCATTGCGCTGCAGGGCGAGGCGGACCTCGGCAGAGCCGGGATAGCCGGTGATGTATTTGTAGGGAATGCCGAGCAAGTCGAGTTGCAGGCGCTCGCGAACATCCTTGTCGGAATCCGCCGACAGCCCACCGACCCAGAAGTTTTTCGCTTTCATGATGTCGGCCGACGTCTTCAGCCCAGGCGTCACATCGGTGCGGATATAGGCGACGCTGACGCCGGGGCCGCCCGCAACAAACGCCATCTTGGTGATATCAATCCGGAGGGTGCCATCGGCCATCGCTGCTTTGGTGGCCGCCCCGGTGAAATAGCCGATATTGAGCCCGTCGGGGGGGGCGATCTCGCCGAGCCAGTTGACGGCGATCGCGCCGCCGGCGCCGCCCATGTTGCGCACAACGATGGCGGGGGCGCCGCGGATGTGGTTGCTGAGATGACGCGCAACGATCCGCGCCTCCAGGTCCGTCGGGCCACCGGCTGTGAAGTTGACGACGACGGAGAGCGTTTTTCCGGCGTAAAACTCGGCCGCTGACACAGGCGACAGCAGCGCTAAAACGGCGAGGAAGGCGAAACTACGAAGCATGGCAGGCCCCTTGGAAAAGTGCGGCGCGACGACGGTGAATTCGGCGGGTTGTACGGGCTACTTTTTGGCGGCCCGTTCGAGATACGTTGTATCGACATATTTTGAGGGGGCCGACATTTTCTTTTGCGGCTCACCGTAGGTTTCGCGAATTTTCAGCACGGTCCCGATGGCTTTCGGGTCGAGGGCGGCATGCGGCGAAAGCCCGCCCGGCGAGACAAGCCTGACGTACAGATTATCCGCATCTTGCGCTTTGAGGCCGCGCGAATTTTTCATGAGAATGGCGATCGCCTCCGCCTTGTTGGCGAAAATGAAATCCTGCGCCTCGATCATGGCGCGGGTGAAACCAAGCATGTCGGCGTCATGATCTTTGGCCCACGAGCGGCGCGCCACAAGCGCACTGCCCTGATAGGCGCCAAGTTCGGCAGCTGCATCCGCCAGCGCGACAAAACCATCCCGCGCGGCGTCCATATCGGTGGGCGCGCCGATGATGGCGGCGACGGCCTTGTTGTCGCGCATGGCCTCAAGTCGCTTGTCCGTATTGCCGACGGAAATGGCGTTATAATCCTTTTCAAAGGTAAGGTCGCCCTTCTGTTGAAGGATTTGGTACAGCACGATGCCGTACCCCGATTTCAGGGCGTCAACCGCGACGGTCTTCCCCTTGATGTCTGCATAAGACTTGATCTCGGGGCGAACCATCAGGGTGTTCATGCCGCCGTGGATGCCGACGAAGGCGAACATGTCCGCCTCGCCCGGCAGCTTCACGTCGCTCTGCCCTTCGGTGTAGGCGACGATGTTGTCAAACGCCGTCGAGATGATGTCGAAGTTGCCGGCGTAAAACTCGCGGATTTGCTCAACCGAGCCGGTCGTCATTTTGAATACGAGCCGGACGCCCTGCTTCTCCAGCATGGCTTTTTCCTGCGCCACCCAAATCGGCAGATTGGTGGCGCCGCCGAAACTCATGACCCGCACATCGCCCGCGCTGGCGCAGCCCGCCGTCAATATTGCGCCAGCCGCCACAATGGCCCTCATCGGGTTGCCGGACATGATCCCCTCCCTCCTGTGCATGCGATATTGGCGATCATGGATAGCCTGGAAACGTGCCGAAAGAGCCGAAGCCCCATTGGCTGCGCAGGGTTCCCTTGCCCCATGTCTTCGGCCTTAGCGGCATCTCTTCGTGCCAGGGACGTGGCTCCCAGTAACCGAGCGCCTCGTCTTTCATAACATCCATTTCAGCGAATAATTCGACGCGGATTTCGTCGGGGTTGCGATGATAGGCGGCGATGTTGTGGCCGACCACGTGGCGCAATGGCCCCCAGACCAGCTGGATTTCCTTGCCCGTCAGATAATCGCACGCGTCATGAATGGCGCCCCAGTCGCGCAACTCGAAGGCGATATGATGCAACCGCTCTTCGTCATAGCGGGCGAAGTTCAGCGTGTGATGATCGACCCCGCAGCGCAGGAATGAAAAATGATCGCCCATCCAGTCAGAGACGCGGAAGCCAAGCACCTCGCAATAAAAATCAGTGATTTTTTTAGGGTCTTTGACACGGTAAGCCAAGTGGCCAAATTTTAGCGGCGATATGCCCTGATCGCCTTTGTCCTGTGCGGCGAACTGGTAGTCCGCGTAAACCTCAATGAGCGTGTCTTTGGGATCGCGGAAGGCGATGGCGTCGCGCACGCCCGGCGTTATGTCCGTGCGGCGCTCGCTTTTAACGCCGTGTTTTTGCAGCTTTGCAGCGAGTTCGCCAAGGTCAGAGCCGGGGGCCACCTGAAACGCGCTGCCACGCAGGAAACCCTTTTCTGTACCGCGTTCGAGCGCGATGCATTCCTGCCCGAGTTTGGTCGCCAGCACGCAACGGTCCGGGCTTTTGTCCACAATTTGCAGACCGATCACGCGCGTCCAATAGTCGATCTGGCATTCAGGATCGGGGGTCGAGAACGTCGCGTGGCCCAGGCGTTTCACTTCGATCATCGTTGTCTCCCTCGAAGCGCGATTCTATCGGCACACCCCGCAACTGCCCCGCTGGGGCGCGCCGCTTGCCGCTCGCCGAAATATGGCACGCGCGCGCGCGCCTTCACAAGTCGCC
>JAYTTW010000168.1:0-1707 GCA_043744855.1 Hyphomicrobiales bacterium | reverse complement strand
ATCGCCGATCTCGCGGTGGCCACCAATTGCGGGCAGATCAAGACCGGGTCGCTGGCACGCTCGGATCGCACCGCGAAATACAATCAGTTGATGCGGATCGAGGAGGAGTTGGGGAGCCAGGCCAGATATGCGGGCAGGGGGGCGCTGAAAGCGCTGGCGTGAGTGTGAGACAAATCTCCCGCGGACATTGACCTTTTCCGCTTTTGAAAAATATCGTGCCAGTGAGAATCGCCTTGCTTGCGCAACTTTTCCTGATACCGGCAAACCTTTCGTTTCCAGTGAACCAGCGAGATTCCCGTGCCTGGATTATTTGACACCCTCGCCCTCGGCCCGATCACACTTGCCAATCGCATCATCATGGCCCCGATGACGCGGTCGCGAAATGACGACGCCGGCGTGCCCACCGATCTGGTCGCCGAGTTTTACGCGCAGCGCGCCTCCGCCGGCCTCATCCTGTCCGAGGCGACTTTTGTCTCGCCCGTGGCCAAAGGCTATTCGCGCATTCCCGGCTTGCATTCACCCGCGCAGGTCAAGGGTTGGCGCAAGGTGACCGATGCTGTGCATGCCAAAGGCGGGCGTATGGTCTCGCAACTTTTCCACACCGGCCGGGTGGCGGTGCCGCCGCTGCTGCCGGCGGGCGTTGCGCCGGTCGCGCCATCCGCCATTGCCATCAAGGGCAAGAACTACACCGATTTCGGCCCCGTTGATTACGTCGTCCCGCGCGCGCTGGAGACGGCCGAAATCTCTGGAATCGTCGGCGAGTTCGCAATTGCCGCTGG
The DNA here is from genome assembly GCA_043744855.1 of Hyphomicrobiales bacterium. Classification (GTDB taxonomy): domain Bacteria; phylum Pseudomonadota; class Alphaproteobacteria; order Rhizobiales; family Beijerinckiaceae; genus Terripilifer. Next base: position 928 of record JAYTTW010000168.1, on the reverse strand, counting down.
GAATGCGCTGGCCGCCGGGTTCGACGGCATCGAGTTGCACGCGGCCTCCGGCTATCTCGTGCATCAGTTTCTCGACGCATCCATCAATCTGCGCACGGATGCCTATGGGGGAAGCGTCGAAAACCGCTGCCGGTTTTTGCTGGAGGTCCTCGACGCCATTATTGCGGTCGCTGGCGCCGATCGCGTCGGTATCAAAGTGTCGCCGCGCATAAAATTCAACGATGTCGTCGAGCCCGATGCGGAAGCGGTTTACCCGTTTCTGGCGCAACAATTGTCAGCGCGCAGAATCGCCTGGCTGCACGGCGCCAAACAGGGCGCCTATGATGTGCACAAGGATATGCGCCCGCATTTTACGGGGCTTTATTTCGCCGGCTCCGGTTTCGACAGGGATTTAGGCGAGGCCATGCTGGCGGCGGGCGCGGCGGACGCCATTGTCTATGGCAAATATTTCATTTCAAACCCTGACCTGCCGCGCCGCTTTCGTGACGACGCAACGCTCGCCGAGGGCGATTCGAAGACCCATTACAGCAAGGGCCCGCGGGGCTATACAGACTTTCCCGCCCTGTGAGCGAAGGGCGGCGTTAGCAAAAAATTAACCGCGCCGGACGACCCTTGCGCCATGGTCATCCATACGCGGCTGCGCGCCTTCCTGTTTCCGCTTGCGCTCTACGTTGCTTCGGCGAGCATCGGTTCATTCTTTGTCTGGCACGCCATCAACGGCGAGCGCGGCCTTAAAACGCGCGTCACCACAAAAGCGCGCATTGCCGAGCTCAACATCGAGCTGGTGTCGCTTCGCGAGGAACACGCGAGGTGGCAGCGGCGCGTTGACATGATGCAGACGACTTCGATAGATCGGGATCTGCTTGAGGAGGAGGCGCGCCTCGCTCTGGGTCGCCTCAGTCGCAATGAAGTCGTCGTGTTTTTGCCG
>JAYTTW010000167.1:0-6560 GCA_043744855.1 Hyphomicrobiales bacterium | reverse complement strand
GCGCGTACATCAGCAGGGGCGGGCCTTCGCCAACCACATCATAGCGCGTGGAAATGCCGTCGATGACAGCGGTTTTCATGGCGCTAACCCTTGATCTGCTTGCCGGCGCGGGCGTCGTCCACCAGCGCCTTGAAGGCGTCCACTGTGCCTTGCGCGGTGTTGAAATAGGTGTCGGTTTTCGAGCCGATCCATTTTTCGCCGTAGCCCAAAACGGTCTGCGCGAGCCGCACGCGCCCGTCGAGCCAGGGGCCGCCGCCAAATCCGCCGATGACAGGAATCTGGACCGCCTTGACGACAGCTTCGCCGGCGACCGGGCCTGAATTGGTGAAGTCGAGAGCCACGGCGCCGGCGTCTTCCAGCATCTTCGCCTCGTCGACCAATTTTTGGGTGGCTTTGGCGGAGGCCTGCGCGCCAGCCGAATTCTGCGCGGAGTAGGGGATGCCGAACCGCATGGCGGTCTGCGGCGTCAGGCCGAACTGCGCGAAGACGGGAATTCCGGCCTTTGTCATGGCGCGCACGGCTTCAGGAAAATCGGCGGCGGCGTCAAGTTTGATCATGTCGGCGCCGCCTTCCTTCACCAAGCGAACGGCGGCTTTCATGGCGCTGTCGAGGCCTTCCTGCAAATAGCCGTAGGGCATGTCGCAGGAGACCAGCATCCGCTCGGCGCCGCGCCGCACCGCCTTGCAGAACACCAGGATTTCATCGAGCGTAACTTGTAATGGATTGGCGTGGCCGAGCAGGTTGGCGCCAACGCTGTCACCGATGGAGACGAAATCAACTCCGGCCTGTTCGGCAAAGCGGGTGGTTGGAAAATCCCATGCGACGACGCCGATGCTTTTCTTACCCTCGCGCTTCATTTGCTGAAGCAGGGGGATTGTGATGGTTTCCATGGCGCGCCTCTGAAGGATAGACAATTCCGGTCGCGGTTGTTTTAGCCGCGCCATCGCCGGCGTCAATCGAGGTTGTTCGGCGCGGCGTTCTGCGAGGCAATTCTGCGCGGCTGCTGCGGCTCGCCTAATTGTCGCTGCCGACCCATTCACTGGGCGACGGATCGCCTTCAGCAAAGCGGACCTGCGAGCGTGACGTGCGATACTCACCGGTGAAAAACGGCGTCAATTTTGCCTGTATAACGTTTTTCAGGAGATCGCTCGCCTCATAGGCGCGCATGGCTTTTTCGTCGGTCCAAAGGCTGATGGTGGTGCCGGCGTCGGGATCGTCGAGGTCGTGCGTCAGCCAGCGCCCGCACAAACCCTTGACGGGACCAGCGGCGTGCGTCGCCTCACGATAGGCGCGTTCGTAGTCGCTCCAACTTCCCGGTTTCAGTCTGCCTGAAATGACACGAAGGATCATGGCTGGCGCCTTTCGCAGGTTGAAAGCATCGTCCAAAAACAACGGTCGCTGGTTACGCGGGTTCCAACTGCGACCAGCTTGCACCGTTCAGCGCGACGGAGCAACCGCCTGTTTGACGCGCGCGAGGATGTCCGGCGGCGTCGCCAACAGCCTTTCGACGGTCGCCTGCAAGGTGGCGCCGTCCATGGGGGCATCAATCTCCATTTTCTGATGGGCGGCGTCGTCAAGAAACGCGCGGTCGGCCAACATCGCCGAGAAGGCGGCGCGAAGGGCGGCGACGCGCGGCGCCGGCGTTTCCGGGGCCATCAGGAACGGCCGACCGAAATCCGCCTGCGAATAGATGAAGTCCATGACCGCGCGTTGTTCCGGTGTTTTGGCGTAGGTCATTGTCAGCGGCGCGCCGAGTTTGGCGATGTCGGGATGCGCCGTGCGGTTTTCCTGCGCGATGAGTCGCATGACATTGTCCTTGAGCCAGTGCGGACGACCTGTCGTCATGGTCGCCCAACTCGACCCGCAAGTGCCGTCAATCTCGCCTTTTTCGATGGCGAGGCCGATTTCGGTAATGCCGGGATAGCCAGCGACGATTCTGATCTTGGCGCCCAACAGGTTGTTGTACATGGCGGTGTATTCGCTGGAGGGTGCGCCGGCGCCGCTGGCGCCAAGGATGGCGCCGGGCTCGAATACATCCTCGAAGCGCTGCACTTTCGAAGCAGCCGCGACAAAGCAGATGAAGCGCTCGGCGTTGGCGCTGCCGATGTAATTGAAGCGACGCGAATCGTAGTTCGGCTTGGTGCGGCCGGTCAGCGGTTCAAGAATTGCGTTGGGATATACGAGGCCCAGCACGCTGCCGTCCTTGGCGCCCGCAGCATAAACGTATTGAGCCGCGACGACGCCGGCGGCGCCCGCCATGTTGGCGGCGATGACGTTGGGTTGGCCGGGAATATGCCGGCCAATATGGCGCGCCACCAGCCGGCCATAGAGATCGTAGCCGCCGCCGGCAGACGAGGGAATGAGGACGGTTAGCGTGCGGCCACGATAGAAGGTCTCGACCGCATCCTGCGCCACCGCGCGCGTGACGGCGAAGCTGGCGAGGCTGGCCAGACAAAGCCGGACTGCGAGTGCGGGGAGGGCGGTCATCGGAATCCTGGTTGTCCATCCCGGCGCCGCAGTGGTTTGCAGGGTGACGGCAAGACCTATACCGGCAGCACAACTACTTTCGTCTTGACCGACGTTCGCGAATAAAGGTCGATCATGTCCTGACTGAGGAGGCCGGTACAACCGCTGGTAACGCCGTTCCCGATCGATTCAGGGTCGCTGGTGCTGTAGATCGTGTAGAGCGTGTAGACGCCGTTCTGATAGAGATACAGCGTGCGGGCGCCGAGCGGATTATCGAGGCCTCCCGGCATTCCCGCAGCATATTTGCCCGCCTCTGGCTGACGCTTGATCATCTCTTTGGGCGGCGTCCAGACCGGCCATTCAGCCTTGCGCCCGACATAGGCGTCGCCGCTCCAGAGGAACCCCTCGCGACCGACATTGGCGCCATAGCGGGTGGCGGCGCCATCGCCTTCGATGCGGTAGACATAGTGATTGCCGGGATCGATGATAATCGTACCGGGCGCGTGGGTGGTCTCGTAGCGCACGCTGCGGCGATAATATTTCGGATCGACCTTGCCGACATCGACTGCGGGTATCGTGAATTTTGGGTCGGCCACTGCGGCGTATAATTTTTCGGCTTCGGCGCGGCTCATGCCGTCCACCGTCGCGCAACCGCCCAGCCCGAGCACACCGAGGCTGGACGCAGAGCGCAACAAAAACGACCGTCGGTTGAGCCGTTTGATTATTGCAGAACTTCTCATATCCAGTTGCCCCGTGTTTCAGGAGCTGCCGGCCCCTTTTCTGCGCATCGCCGAATTTTTATAGAGGCTCCGCTGTATCCTAGTTGTTGGCCAAGGCCAATGACAGGACAGAGATATTCCCAACGATGGCTTGGAAAACGATGGCGCGTCAGCTCCACAAGCTAACCGCGCGCACGCTCGCACTCTATTCGCGCGCAGGACCGCCAGTTTGCAAAAATGTCATCGGTAGCAAGGCTGGATGGTCAAACTAGCGGAGGGTAATCCGCCGCTACCACGCCGAAGGCCAATTAAGCCTTTCGTCGAACAGACGAATGTTAAAACAAACCGTACGTGTTAATAGAAATGCCAGCACGGCGAGAACTTGTGAAACTGGCTATGGCTAAAGGCAACCTGTGACGCCTGATTTCATCCTCGAGACGAAAGGGCTCGCGAAAGACTTTTCTGGCTTCACGGCGGTTCGTGACGTCGATCTGCGCGTCGTGCGCGGCTCAGTTCACGCTCTGATCGGTCCAAATGGAGCCGGCAAAACGACCTGCTTCAATCTTCTTACAAAATTTCTGAACCCGACGCGCGGGACGATCCATTTCAAAGGGAACGACATTACCGCTCTGCAGCCCGCAGCGGTTGCGCGGCTCGGCCTGGTGCGATCGTTTCAGATCTCGGCTGTGTTCCCGCATCTGACCGCATTGGAGAACATCCGCGTTGCACTTCAGGCCAAGCGCGGCGAGTCGTTCGATTTCTGGCGAAGCAAGGCCGTGCTCAACGAACTTAATGAGCGCGCGGGAACTCTCCTGTCCGACATGGACCTGACGCCCTTCGCGCAGACCCGCGCGGTCGAGATGCCCTATGGCCGCAAACGGGCCCTCGAGATTGCAACTACACTCGCGATGGATCCGGAAATGATGCTTCTGGACGAGCCCATGGCTGGAATGGGTCAGGAAGATATCGACAGTGTGACAGCGCTTATCAAACGTATATCGGCCAACCGCACGATCCTCATGGTCGAACACAATCTGCGCGTCGTCGCCTCCCTCTGCGACACAATAACGGTGCTGACACGGGGGCAGGTTCTTGCTGAAGGCGATTACGCGTCCGTGGCGGCGAACAAGGACGTTCAGCAAGCTTACATGGGGGTCGCCGATGACTGACCCGACACTGCTGCGCGTCAGCGGCCTGCAGGCCTGGTACGGCGAATCGCACATCCTGCACGGTGTGGACTTCGAGGTTCACCGCGGTGAAGTCGTCACCCTGCTGGGGCGCAACGGCACGGGCAAGACGACCACGCTCAAGTCCATCATGGGGATCGTCGGCTCACGCAAGGGCTCTGTCGTCTTCGAAGGCAACGAGATGATCGGCTTGTCTTCCGACAAGATCGCGCGCGCGGGAATCGCCCTGTGCCCGGAAGAGCGCGGAATCTTCGCGAGCCTTGATGTTCGCGAAAATCTCATGCTGCCGCCGCAGGTGCGGGCGGGCGGGATCCCGGTTGACCAGATATTTGAACTTTTCCCGAATCTGCGAGAGCGTCTCTCGAGCCCCGGGAACAAACTCTCCGGCGGCGAGCAGCAAATGCTGGCGATTGCGCGCATCCTGCGTACAGGCGCGCCTTTTTTGATGCTTGACGAACCGACGGAAGGTCTTGCTCCTGTCATCATCCAGCAGATCGGCAGAACGATCAGCGAACTGAAGAAGGCCGGGTTTACGATCCTGCTCGTGGAGCAGAATTTTCGCTGGGCGTCGAAAATCGCCGACAGATTTTATGTTATGGAGCACGGGCAGATCATCGATGCATTTGGCAAAAGCGATCTCGATGCGAACATCGGAAAGCTTCGCGACTATCTCGGCGTCTGAGGGCGCCAATTGTTCAACCAGGAGGAAACCATGAAATACGCCATCCAAGCGATAACACTTGCAGCGGGACTCACCGCCTGCGACGCAGCTTTGGCGCAGGAAAAAACCGCCAAAATCGGTGTCATGACGGATATGTCCGGCCTTTACGCCGATGTGGCCGGGCCCGGCGCGCTTCTGGCCACGCAGATGGCGGTTGAAGATTCCGGCCTTCTCGCCAAGGGCTGGAAGATCGAAGTGATCTCGGCCGATCATCAGAACAAACCCGATATCGCCGGCAACATCGCCCGCCGCTGGTCTGATCAGGACAAGGTCGACCTGATTGTTGACGGCGTCAATTCCGGCGCGGGGCTGGCGATCAGCGTCGTCGCCAAGGAAAAAAATATCGCCTACATCAATTCGGGAGCCGCGTCGTCGGACCTGACAGGCTCCGCCTGCACGGCGAACATGGTCCACTGGACTTACGACACTTACATGCTAGCTAACAGTACCGGCAAAGCTGTGGTCAAGACTGGTGGTGACAGCTGGTTCTTCCTGACCGCGGACTATGCTTTCGGACAGGCGCTAGAGCGCGACACAACGGCGGTCATCAAGGCAAACGGCGGCAAGATTCTCGGATCGGTGCGGCACCCGTTGAATACGTCCGATTTCTCGTCGTTCCTGCTGCAAGCGCAAAGCTCGAAGGCCAAAATCATCGGCCTTGCGAATGCGGGCGGGGATACGACGAACGCCATCAAGCAGGCAGCAGAATTCGGCATCACTTCCGGCGGCCAGAAACTTGCGGCGCTTCTCCTGTTTTCGTCGGATGTAAAGGCGCTCGGGCTGCAGGTGGCGCAGGGACTGACTTTCACCGAATCATTTTACTGGGACCTCAATGACGGCACGCGCGCCTTCTCGAAACGGTTTCAGGAACGGATGAGCAAGAAGCAGATGCCGACGATGGTGCAGGCGGGCGACTACGCGGGAACGCTGCATTACCTCAAGGCGCTCGACGCCGCGAGCGGCAATCTCCACGACGGCGCAAAGACGATCGCGAAGATGAAGGAAATGCCGACCGACGATCCGCTGTTCGGCAAGGGCACGATTCAGGCCAATGGCCGCAAGGTTCATCCCGGCTATCTGTTCGAGGTGAAGAAGCCGTCGGAGTCGAAGGGAGCGTGGGATTACTACAAGCTGGTGGCGACGATTCCCGCCAATGAAGCCTTCACGCCGCTGGCGCAGAGCACCTGCTCGTTGGTTAAGAAATAAATAAAACGCCAAAAGCCCGGCGGTATCAAAACCGTCGGGCATTTTCTTCGGGGCAGTCTCACCTGATGTTCGGCATCAACACACAAGCATTGTTCGGTCAGCTTCTGCTTGGGCTGATCAACGGCTCGTTCTACGCGCTGCTCAGTCTTGGGCTTGCCGTGATCTTCGGCATGCTGAACATCATCAACTTCGCCCATGGGGCGCTGTTCATGATGGGGGCCTTCGTGTCGTGGATGCTGCTGAATTACTTCGGCATCGGCT
>JAYTTW010000166.1:0-24854 GCA_043744855.1 Hyphomicrobiales bacterium | reverse complement strand
GAAGCTTTGAAAGGGATCGACGACAAACAACGCTTCCGGCGGACGCATGGCGAGAGTCCGCGCCCCCTCCAAAAACATCGGCATCATTCCGAGAACGGCAGCGGCTGTCAGCGCGACGGCGGCGCCCGCCAGGAAGGAAGTCGCCGTTACCAAACTCAAACGCAGGCGCCGGGCTTCCCGCACTTGCTCAAGGCGTGGCGACTGGCGGATCGGCTCCTCATAGCTGGCGGGCTGCAAAACCTGCCGCAACGCAACCCCGGGCGCGGCCGTCGTCGAAGCTTGAAAAATTGCGCGCAACTGGTCGTTTTGCCGAACATACGCGGCGAGGCGCGCGGCGGCTTCAGGCGATCGCGTCAGCAACGCTTCGACCTGCTGGCGCCGTTCTTCCGCCACCTCGTTGTCGGCGTAATCGCTGATGTCAATTTCGTTGACAGGCGAGCGCATCAGGCTCACTTCACCACACGCAGATAGCCCGGTCTCGGGCGCACTTCAGGGTTCATCCACTGGCGGAGGCGACGACGCGCCGAGAACAGGCTGGCGCGAAGTGTATCGATGTCGAGGTCGAGCAACTGCGCTGCGTTGGCGTAGCTGTAGCCCGCCAACACCACCAGCGCCAACGCCTCGCGTTCTCCCCGATAAAGTCGCGCGAAAGCGGTGCGCAAATCGTCAATGGGTTTATCGAGCGACGGGCGCGGCGACATCGCCGGGGTTGGCGCCTTCGACCTGCACGCATCGATCAGCCGTCGGACGTAAACCGCCATTATTGCGTCAACCGACAGATTTACGCATTCAGCGTCGGGAACGAGAATGGCGTCAGCGACGAGTTCGTCCACAACAACGCTGGAGGCCGGCAGCGCAAGCGCCGTCGCGAGTTGCCGCAGAACGGCTGAATCTACTTTAAACCTCGGCTGGTTTTTCATGTTTGTCATGGCGGGGGCCGTTCAGATGCCGGGATTGTAGTCGAGCCCGAACGGTTTGCCCATTGGCGTCTGCCGGGTAGTGGGTCAGATTGAAATATAGCCGGGTTCGACGGTATGGACCGTCGCGTGTCACATGATGAATTACAATTTCGTTCGCATTCATTCTAAGCTGCGGATGACGCCCGCCATGGCTACGTGCGTATCCGCGCGACTTTGGGAGGTTTCCAATATCGTGGCTCTGGTTGAGACCGGGGAAGCAAAACCCGCCAAGCGTGGACGGTACAAGAAGTCGGCTTAAATCATAGGCGAAGGGGCGCATCGGTGTTTTTCCGCTCAAAAATAAAAAAAAGCTAATGCAGCGGCGCTCCAGGCGCTCCGCCCGCTCCTTGGCGTCGTACAGCACCATAAAGGATTGGCGCCGGGTTTTTGGACGGACCCGTACGTCCTTGGTTACTTCGGGTTCTCTATCGGCCATTACGCCAAGCTAGCGACGCATGGGCAGATATCTCAAACCGACATGGGAATTGTGCTTGGCGAAGTCTTCGGCGCCCTATCAAACCTCAGTGGCGAGGCCATTCGCCGTCGTTTCATCGAAGCGGTTAATGTAGGCGGAACCGATTTCTATCGTGCTACCGACCATGCTGCCGCACTAATGTTTTATCAAATGCGCATCCTCAAAGACGAAGCTGATCATCCGCTTGTTCTGGCGGGATCCCGGATGGCTGGCGGGTCTCAGGACCGGGAGCAAATCGCTGTGATGATATTCATAGCCTCTTTCGTGCGCGAATGCGAGACGCGATTCGACAATTGAGACGCGGAGCATATAAAAAATGGTGCTCCAGCGGACGCGGGCAGCAACGAAATCGCAGCGATACATCTGACGAGCCGCGCCATTGATTATCTGCGTAGGTATCTCGACGACCGCCCGGCAGTTCAAGCGATCCTTGCGGGCAGTTTGAACCTCTGCGCAAAGTCCGCGCGTCAGGCAGCGGAAATTACTGCCGGGCGCCATATGTCCGATTCATGCACTTTTCAAACTGAGCCACTACCGTCTGCCTGCGTGACTTGCCTAAAATCGACGCACCGCTTAAACCGCAACGGATTATATCGGCGGCGGAAATCGTCGATTTCAGCAATCTGGACGTAGAATGGCGCAGAGCGATACCCAAGCCGCAAAATCAGTCTCCGGGGCGGGCGCCGGGTTTATGGCGGGCAAACGCGGGCTTGTGCTGGGTGTGGCGAACAACCGCTCCATCGCGTGGGGCATTGCGCGCGCCGCGAGGCAGGCCGGCGCCGAACTGGCGTTCACGTATCAGGGCGATGCGCTCGAAAAACGCGTGCGTCCACTCGCGGCCGAACTTGACGCTGCCGTCGTCGGCCATTGCGACGTGACCGACCCCGCCACCATCGACGCTGTTTTCGATGCCGTGAAAAAGCTTTGGGGCAAACTCGACTTCGTCGTCCACTGCATCGCGTTTTCTGACAAGGACGAACTGACCGGACGCTACGTCGACACCTCCGCCGACAACTTCAGCAAGACGATGCTGGTCTCGTGCTATTCGCTCACCGCTGTCGCGCAGAGGGCTGAGAAAATGATGCCTGACGGCGGCTCGATTCTGACGTTGACGTATTATGGCGCGGAAAAGTGGATGCCGCACTACAACGTCATGGGCATCGCCAAGGCGGCGCTGGAGTCGAGCGTGCGTTACCTCGCGGCGGACCTCGGCGCGAAGAACATTCGCGTCAACGCGATTTCCGCCGGCCCGATCAAAACATTGGCGGCTTCGGGAATTGGCGATTTCCGCTACATTCTCAAATGGAACGAATACAATGCGCCGTTGCGCCGGTCCGTGACGATCGAGGAAGTCGGCGAGTCCGCAGCGTTCCTGTTGTCACCCATGTCGCGTGGCGTAACCGGCGAAATTCTGCATGTTGACGCCGGCTACCATGTGGTAGGCATGAAAAATCCGGCGGCGCCCGACATCGGCATCGTCGGCAAGGAATAGCCGCACTTGCGAAGCCGCAAGAAAGCCCAAAACATAGCCCAAGCCCAAACCAGCACAGCTCAAGCCCGCAAGACAGCCCGCAAACACGGCAGCGCAGGCCTACCGCGCGCCAGCGCAAGCCTACGCAACAAAGCGCAAGCCGCACGACATCGCTGGACATGACGATGACCAGGCTGAAACACCGGCTGATCTTTCTGCGCCATGGCGAAACCGACTGGAATGTCGAGCGCCGCTTGCAGGGCCAGCACGACACCCCGTTGAATGGACGCGGCCGCGACCAGGCGCGCGATGCCGGTCGAGCCGTCCGGCTGTGGCGTGGGGCCGGGCTGGACGGGCTCGACTTCGTCGCGTCACCGCTAAATCGAACCCGTGAAACGATGCAGTTGGCGCGCACCGCCATGGGCCTTGATCCCGCCGCTTATTCAACCGATGTGCGACTTGTCGAACTGACGTTCGGGCGTTGGGAAGGCTTGACCTGGGACGAGCTTTTGGCGCGCGATCCTCACGCTGCGCAAGCGCGCGACGGCGACAAATGGTTGTTCCAGCCGCCCGACGGCGAGAGCTACGCGATGCTCGCCGAACGTTTGGAGCCATGGCTTGCCGAGGTCAAACGCGAAACGTTGGTTGTATCGCATGGCGGCGTCGCCCGCGTGCTGATGGCGATGATCGGCGGCGCGACCCCTGAAAAAGCGCCAAAAGTCGAGATTTTACAGGGGCGGGCGCTGATTTTCGAAGCCGGCGGATTTACCTGGTTGTGAGGCTTGCCCGGTTGTGCGACGACGCCGCCCCAGCGTTGCGACCGCTTCCGAAAAAGGTCATAAAGACCGGGCAAATACGGCTACGGTCGCGCCTCCTTGCGGTGCAAGAATCATTTGCGGAGCGGTTGGATGAGCAGAGCGGATTTTTGATTTTATGACCGATATGGAAACAACGCTCGAGCCTGCGACCCCCGACTTCGGCTTGCCAACAAATCCAGACCCGGCCCGCGGCACAATACTGCGCGGCGTTGTCAACGCCGATTTGCTGCGCGACGAGTTACTGGCGGAAATTTTCGGCGCTACCGTGACGCGGTTGCCGCAAGCCATCTGCCTGATCGAAGGCGAGCGAACGCTGACCTATGCGGAGGTCGACGAGCAGGCGACCGCAATGGCGCGCGGCCTCGTCCGCGTCGGCGTCCGTCCCGGCGGCGTGGTTGGCCTGTGGATGCCGCGCGGCGCCGACCTGCTCATTGCGCAAATCGCCATCGCCAAGACCGGCGCAGCCTGGCTGCCGTTCGACGCCGATGCGCCGCTCGAGCGCATCGCCGTTTGTCTCGATGACTGTGGCGCCAAGGCGCTGCTGACGGGCGTCGTGCAGTCGGCTGGCGTCGAAGGTCGCGTCAACTGCGATGTGGTGACGGCGGCGGACCTCATCGACCCGCACAACCATTCGGTGGTCAATCCGCGCGCGCTGGGCGCGACGCAAAATCATCCCGCCTACATGATCTACACCTCTGGCTCGACCGGCGTGCCGAAGGGTATCGTCATTTCCGGGCGAAACATTTGTCACTATTTGCGCGCCGCCAACGAGATCTATGGCCTGTCCTACAAGGACGTGATGTTTCAGGGCGCCTCGGTTGCCTTTGATCTCTCGATGGAGGAAATCTGGGTTCCGTATCTTGTCGGCGCGACGCTATTCGTTGCGACGCCCGCCATGATGGGCGATCCCGACAAGCTGCCCGATCTCATGGAAGCCGCCGGCGTCAGTGTGCTCGACACCGTGCCGACGCTGCTTTCCCTGCTGTCGCGCGACATACCCTCCCTGCGCGTGATTATTCTGGGCGGCGAGGCATGTCCGCCATCCATCGCGGCGCGATGGTGTCGCCCCGGTCGCATGGTCTTCAACTCGTATGGTCCGACAGAGGCGACAGTCGTTGCAACTGTTGCGGAAGTGAAGGTCGCCGAGGCCGTGACGATCGGCAAGCCGATTCCGAACTACACGTGTTATGTGGTCGATGAAAATCTTCAGTTGCTCGATCCCGGCGTCGAGGGAGAGCTGCTGATTGGTGGCCCTGGCGTGGCCAACGGCTATCTCAAACGCGAAGCGCTGACGGCGGAAAAATTCATCCTCAACCCGTTCGTCGCAAATGCCGTCGATCCCGTGCTTTATCGCTCCGGCGATGCCGTCATGATTGACGCCAAGGGCGACATCGCCTTCCGGGGACGTATCGACGATCAGGTGAAGATCCGCGGGTTCCGTGTTGAACTTGGCGAGATAGAAGCGCGCCTCATGGCGCTTGACGGCGTGTCGCAAGCCGCTGTGGTGTTGCGGACCGACGATGGCCTCGATCAACTCGTGGCTTACGTGACGAGTGATCGCGAACTCGACGCCATGGCGCTGCGCGGCAGCCTGCGCCAGTCGTTGCCAGCCTACATGGTTCCGGCGCGCTTTGAGGCGATGCGCGACCTGCCGCGACTAACGTCGGGCAAGATCAATCGCAATGCGCTCAAAAAGCTCGCGCTGAAAGCGCTTGCTGTTTCGGCCGAGGAACAGGAAGAGCCGCGCACGACGACCGAGGCGAAGCTTCTCGACGCGGCGAAAGCTGTGTTGCCGCCGCAGCCGATTCCCTTCGACGCAGATTTTTTCACCGACCTCGGCGGCCACTCCTTGCTCGCTGCGCGCTTTTTGGGTCTTGTGCGCGCGCACCACGAACTCGCCTCCCTGACGCTGCAGGATGTCTATGCGAGGCGTAGCCTGCGCGCGATGGCCGAAGTGCTGGATGGCCGCGCCGTACATCTCACCGGGAAGCGCGATCTGTCGTTTACGCCGCCGCCTTTACTGCGGCGCTTTCTCTGCGGTCTGGCGCAAGCCTGCGTTCTGCCGATCATTCTGGCGCTGATGACGGCGCAATGGCTGGGCGTTTTTGTCAGCTACATGTTGCTGACGAGCACCGACGCGAGCTTGTTGCAGGAGATCGTCTCGCTCCTCGGCGTGTACGGCTGCATCAATATAGCAACCGTGTTTCTCGCCATCGCCATGAAATGGCTTGTCCTGGGACGCGCCAAACCCGGTCGCTATCCGCTCTGGGGCGTCTATTTCTTCCGCTGGTGGCTGTGCCAGAAATTTCTTGGCCTCACTCACATGAAGTGGTTTCAGGGTTCGCCCGTCATGCGCGCCTATTTGCGCGCGCTCGGCGTCAAGGTCGGTAAGGATGCGCTGATCAGCGAAGTGGATATCGGCGCCCCCGATCTCGTCAGCATCGGCGCTGGCGCGAGCCTTGGATCGAAGGCGAAGTTCGCCAACGCCCGCGTCGAGGGCAATGAACTTGTCATCGGCAATATCAGCATCGGCGCCGACGTTTATATGGGCTCGTCGTGCGTCATTGAAGAAGATGTGGTCATCGGCGCCGGCGCTGAACTGAAGGACTTGACCGCTTTGCAATCCGGCGCCCGCATCGGCGAGGGTGACATATGGGATGGTTCGCCTGCGAAAAAAGTCGGCGCGGTCGACTTCGCGACGCTACCCGCCCAGAGCGACGCGCCGCTCTCGATCCGCCGCCTTCACACGGCGATCTATGTGGCGCTGCTGCTCATCGTGCCGCCGATCAGCCTGCTGCCAATCTTTCCGTCATTCTGGCTGTTTGACCATATCGATGAGTGGATCGGCGTGGCCCAAACGGACCATTTCCAGTATCTCGCGTCGATCCCGATCATGGCGTGGCCAACCTCGTTCGCGCTGGTGCTGATTACCGTGGCGCTCGTTGCTGCCGCGCGCTGGATTATCCTGCCGCGCGTGCGTGAGGGTGAATACTCCATTCATTCGGGCTTTTACGTGCGCAAATGGTTCGTTGCGCTGGTGACGGAGGTCACTCTCGACACGCTGTCGTCGCTGTACGCGACGGTTTATATGCGCAACTGGTATCGCCTGATGGGCGCCAAGATCGGCAAGGATGCGGAGATCTCCACCAACCTTGCGGGTCGCTACGACCTCGTGGAAATCGGCGAGAAATGCTTCATCGCCGACGAGGTGGTGCTCGGCGATGAAGATATTCGCCGCGGTTACATGACCTTGAAAAAGGTTCGCACCGAAGCCCGTGTCTTCATTGGCAACGATGGAGTGCTGCCGCCGGGGGCCGACATTCCCGAGGGCTGCCTTATCGGCATCAAGTCGAAACCGCCGGCAAATGCCTTGATGTCACCCGGCGATACCTGGTTTGGCGCACCGCCGATCAAGCTGCCGGTGCGTCAAAAATTCGATGCAGGCCATTACTGGACCTACGAACCGCCAAAGTGGAAAAAATTTGTGCGCGCGCTTTTCGAGGCCGTGCATATTTCGTTGCCGACGATGCTGTTCATCACCTTCGGCACATGGGCGATCGAATTTATTGCGCCGCCGTTGCTGTCGGGCGACTGGCTGCGACTGATCTGGGTGTTCATCGCTTGTTCCGTGGCGATCTCGGTTGCCATGGCGGCTGTCGTGATTGCGGTGAAATGGCTGACCATGGGCCGCTATGAGCCTGTCGTGAAACCCATGTGGTCATTCTGGGCGATGCGCACCGAAGCGGTTGCGGTAATGTACTGGGGACTTGCCGGGCGCGTGCTGCTTGACCATCTTCGCGGCACGCCGTTCCTGCCGTGGGCCTTGCGTCTGTTCGGCGCGAAATTCGGCAAGGGTGTTTATATGGACATGATGGATATCACCGAATTCGACTGCATCACGGTCGGTGATTATGCTTCGCTGAATGCGTTATCCGCCTTGCAGACGCATCTCTATGAAGATCGCGTGATGAAGGTGGGGCGTGTCAACATCGGCAGGGGCGTGACTGTCGGCGCGGGTTCCACCGTGCTTTATGACACGCACGTCGGTGATTTTGCTCGCCTCGGACCCTTGACGGTTATCATGAAAGGCGAAGCAATTCCGGCCAACACCGAATGGGTTGGCGCGCCGGCGCAACCCAAAGGAGCCATTTGAGGGGGCTATCTGAGGGAGCCGTCTGAGCTGGCCAGCGATGCTTGGGCCGGCGATTGGATCGGCGGGCGAATTGCTTTAGAACCGCCCAGTCAACGGGCTCATCATGTCGCACAATACCTTCGGCCACTTATTCCGCGTCACCACTTGGGGCGAAAGCCATGGGCCAGTGATCGGCTGCGTGGTTGACGGATGCCCGCCGCGCATTCCCTTGCAGGAGGCCGACCTGCAGGGCTTTCTGGATCGTCGTCGCCCTGGCCAGTCGCGGTTCACCACGCAGCGGCAAGAGCCAGACGCGGTAAAAATCCTCTCAGGCGTCATGGACGACGCGACGGGTAAACAGGTGACGACCGGCGCCCCCATCGGGCTGCTGATTGATAATGTCGACCAGCGTTCAAAAGACTACGGTGAGATCGCCACTCAATATCGGCCCGGTCACGCCGACTTCACCTACGATGCAAAGTACGGCATTCGTGATTATCGCGGCGGCGGCCGTTCGTCGGCGCGCGAGACGGCTATGCGCGTCGCTGCGGGCGGTGTCGCCCGCTTGGTCGTTGGCGGCGTGCGCATTCGCGGCGCGCTGGTCCAGATGGGCCCGCATCGCGTCGACCGCGCCAAATGGGATTGGGACGAAGTCGGGCGCAATGAGTTTTTCTGTCCCGACGCGCAAGCCGCGAAGCAGTGGGAAAGCTATCTCGATGGCGTGCGCAAAGCCGGGTCGTCCTGCGGCGCTGTCATTGAACTCGTTGCGGAAAACGTGCCGCCGGGTTGGGGCGCGCCGATATACGGTAAACTCGACGCCGAACTTGCCTCCGCGCTGATGTCGATCAACGCTGTCAAGGCCGTCGAGATTGGCGACGGCATGGCGGTGGCGGCGCTGACAGGCGAAAAAAATGCCGACGAAATGCGCGCCGGCAACGACGGCAAACCGACGTTCCTGTCAAACCACGCCGGCGGCATTCTGGGCGGGATTTCAACCGGACAGGACATCATCGCGCGTTTCGCGGTGAAACCCACTTCGTCCATCCTGACGCCACAACGCAGCGTGGATCGCTTCGGCGCCGAGGTCGAATTGCAAACCAAAGGCCGGCACGATCCCTGCGTCGGCATTCGTGGCGTGCCGGTTGGGGAAGCCATGATGGCCCTCGTTCTGGCGGATGCATTTTTGCGCCACCGCGCTCAAATGGGCGAAGGCGTATCATGGCCATTCGCGCAATAATCGTCCTCAGCGCCGTCACGGCTCACCACAGAGCAGTTCGATGAACGTCGACAAATATCTCTATGCACTGGGTCGCGGCGTGCGCGGTGCAAAAAAGGCGCTGGTAACTGCGGCGGCGCCGCGTGACCCGGCAGAGACCGCCCGCGATATCACGCCCCAAACCACGCAGACAACCGGGTCGACGGCCCCCCCCGCTGGCGGGATCTCTACGCCGGCAATGCCGCGCCGACCCCTTGTGTTTACCGACAGGCCGCTGGTCATGGGCATCGTCAACGTGACCCCGGATTCCTTTTCTGACGGCGGCGACTATCTGGATGCGGGCGCCGCCATCGCGCATGCGCTGCAACTTGCTGAACAAGGCGCCGATATTCTCGACGTTGGTGGGGAATCGACGCGCCCCGGCCACAAGCCGGTCGACGCGGCGGAAGAAATAGCTCGTGTGCTTCCCGTCGTGCGCGGCATTGCGGCGGCCTGCAACCTGCCGATTTCCATCGACACCATGAAAGTCGATGTGGCCCGCGCGGCAATCGATGCGGGCGCTTCCATCGTCAACGATGTCTGGGGATTTACGCATGAACCGGCGATGGCCGCGCTGGTCGCCGAACGCGGCGTTCCCGTGATCCTCATGCATAATCGGGACCACGATGACGCCAGCATTGACGTGATGGCGGAAGTTATGGCGTTCCTCGAACACTCGATCCATATCGCAGAAAAGGCCGGCGTGAAACGGCAGCAGATCATTGTCGATCCTGGCTTCGGCTTCGGCAAAACCCATGCACAAAGTCTGACCCTGGTTCGCGATCTCGCCCAGCTCAAAGGGCTCGGATGCCGCATACTGCTTGGTGTGTCACGCAAGCGCGCCATCGGCCGCGTCACCGGGCGCGAGGCGGCCCGCGACCGTCTCGCAGGTTCGCTCGCCGCCGCGATCATGGGCGCCGAACGCGGCGCCGACATCGTGCGCGTGCACGATGTGCGGGCCCATGTCGAAGCCATGAAAATCTTCGCTGCGGTGCGGAACCCTGCAACTGGAGACACAGCATGAGCTTGACCGGCAAGGTTCTCATCGAAAATCTCGAGCTGCACGCCTACCATGGATGGCACAAGCACGAGGGCGAGTTTGGTCAGCCCTACACGTTGTACCTTGAACTGACGACGGACCTTGCCCGCGCCGCGCAGAGCGACCATCTCGCCGATGCGCTCGATTACGGCGCGATTGTCGCTGCGACCAAGCGCATTTTCACGGGGCGACGCCACAAACTGGTTGAAAGCGTCGCTGTGGAACTGGCGCGTGGACTGCTGGCCGAGTTTCCGGCGGTTGAAGAGGTTTTCGTGCGGGTGATGAAACTCAAACCGCCGATTCCCGAACGCATTGTCGCCGCCGGCGTCAGCCTGCGTCTGACGCGCGCGGCATCGACGCATGCGGGACTGACGAATGGATGAGGCGTTGTGCGCCTTGTCTCTGGGCGGCAACGTCGGCGATGTCGCGCGCGCCTTTGCCTATGCGCTGATGCGGCTCGAAACGAGCTCGCACATCGAGCTCGTGGCGACGTCCTCGGTGTGGCGCACAAAAGCCTGGGGCAAAACCGATCAACCGGATTTTCTCAACATGGCTGCGCTGTTGCGCACCCGTTTGCGGCCGCAGGAGTTGTTGGCTTTGTGCCTCGCCATCGAAACCAGTCGCGGGCGCGCGCGCGACGTGCGTTGGGGGCCACGCACGCTCGATCTTGACATACTGTTCTACGGTGATTTGCGCCTCGACACGGCAGACCTGACGTTACCCCATCCGCATTTGCAACAGCGCGCGTTTGTGTTGGCGCCGCTGGCGCAAATCGCGCCCGGTCACGTCATCGACGGCGTCAGCGTAGCGGACTGGTTGAGCGCTGTGGATATCAGCGATATCCGGATTGATGATCCGGCGACGCAATTTATTTCGCAGCGGTAGAGGTTTTCTCGACGATCATTGCAATCGCGATGGTGATCGCCATGAACAGCGCCGAGCTGTAGAATATCCAGGCTGGCATGCCGCGATCAATCAGCATTCCGCCGAGCAGCGGGCCGACCATTCCACCGAGGTTGAAGCCGGTGGTGACGATGCCGAAGACGCGACCGACCGCGTCCGGCGGCGAGGCCTGACTCACCAGCATGTCGCGTGAGGGCATGATCAGTCCGGCAAGGAAACCGGCGAGGCCGATCAACCCGACAGTTGCGACGGGACCAAAGTGCGCGACGCCCAGCATCAGCGTTATGGCGCCGGCGCAGCCAAAGCCGCCGAGCGTCACCAGCCCTTTGCTGCGCACCCGGTCGGCAAGAAAGCCGCCGGCCAGAACGCCGGCGACGAGGGTGAACATGAACACGGTCAGCGACGCCTCACCGATCGTCTGCGACAGACCATCGAGATCGCGCAGCGACACGACCATGTAGGTCTGCATCATGTTGGTCGACAGGTTGAGCACCGTGAACATCGCCGTCAGCGCCATCACCGCAGGTGTGAACAGCGACAGGGAGGGCGTCTTCGCCACACGCGTCGATGTGGCGCGATGCAGGATCGTGCGCCGCTCCGCCCGCAGATCAAACAGTAATGGTAGCGACAGAAAAATACCGATGAGACCGCCGGAAATCAGCGCCGTACGCGGCCCGCCTGCGTAAACCAGCGCCAGAATGACTGGCGGGGTTAAGGCAAAACCAAGGTAGCCGGAGAAAGTGTGGATGGAATAGGCGCGGCCGATGCGTTGCGGGCTTATTTCCGCCGACAGGATTGAATAATCTGCAGGATGATACACGGCGTTGCCGACGCCAATGAGCACGGCGGAGACGAGCAGCATTGGATAGCCAGGCGCCGCGCCGAGCAGGATGAATCCGGCGGCGCCCAGCGCGACACCCACGACCAGAAACAAGCGCGGGCCGAAGCGGTCCACAAGAAAACCGGTTGGCGCCTGAAAAATCGCCGACACGATGTTCATGACGAACATGGCGAAGCCAAGCTCGACGTAGGAAACTTGCAGCAAATCGCGCAGCGAGGGCAGCAGCGGCACAAACAGTAGCCAATAGAAGTGGCTGACCAAATGCACAGTCGAGACGACGGCGAGACTGCGAAATTCGCGGCGATTGGCTCCCACTCCCTCGAGTGTCAACGTGCTCATGTCTTGGGACCTTGCGCGCCCATGAGGCGACTCACATGGGCGGCGGCGGATTTCGCCAGCCCCTCAAGATCGTAGCCGCCTTCAAGGCAGGAGACGACGCGGCCCTTGCAGTGGCGATCCGCGATGTCCATCAGTTTGGCCGTCGCCCAGCCGAAATCCTCTTCAACGAATTTCAGATTTGCGAGGGGATCGCGATGGTGCGCGTCGAAACCGGCCGAGACAAGAATGAGATCAGGTTGGAACGCATCGATACGTTGCAGCACCTTGTTCTGCATCGCGTCGCGAAACGCTTCACCACCGTCGCCGGGGCGCAGCGGTGCGTTGACGATGGTGTCGAAATCGCCTCGTTCGCTCGCCGCGCCCGTGCCCGGATAGAGCGGCATTTGGTGTGTCGAGGCATAGAGTACGGTTTTGTCATCCCAGAAAATATCCTGGGTGCCGTTGCCGTGGTGCACGTCAAAATCCATGATGGCGACACGCTCGAGGCCGTGCATCGTCTGAGCGTGACGCGCAGCAATCGCTACCGTGTTGAAAAAGCAAAAACCCATCGCCGTGGCGCGCTCGGCGTGGTGACCGGGGGGTCGCATGGCGATGAAGGCGTTGTCGGCCCGGCCAGCCAGCACTTCGTCTACGGCAAGGCAGGCGCCGCCGACGGCATACATGCAGGCATCAAGGGTCGCCACGTTCATTACCGTGTCGCCATCAAGACGTGTGTAGCCATCCTGCGGCGCCGCCGCTTCAATCGCCTCCAGATAGCCCGAGGGGTGGACGCGCAGCACCGCTTGGCGGTCGCCGGGTGGCGCTGTCGCCCGTATCAGAGGTGCGAATTCTTGCGTCGAGAGCGCCGCCTCCACGGCGCGCAAACGCTCGGGCCGTTCCGGGTGGCCGGGGCCCATTTCGTGCCGCAGCGCAGCCTCATGCGTGAGATAAAGCGTTCGCAATCCAGTGCCGCCAATGTGAGGCGCCAACCTTAACCGTCCGGGCAGCGATGTCCATGTTGCGTAATTGCAACACTGCCAAGCACTTTTGCCCGGGTGACCCCAGCCGTTAAAGATTATGGTAAGGAAACTCCTAATAGGCTTCCGCTGGTCGTGACGAATCAGGGCTCCACAATGAACCTCCGTGCATTTTCAATAATTGGCATTGCAACGCTTGGCTTGGCAGGTTGCTACACAAGCGTTCCTGATCCAAGCGTTTCGAGTCAAGACGCAAAATATATGGCGATGGTGCCAAACTTTGAAACCGACCTCAACTTTCGGCGCTACGAAGTCGCCGACCCGACCGGCGAGGCCCCGGGGACGGTTGTCGTTGATTCCAGGCAACATTTTCTGTTCTTTGTCCTGCCGGGCAAGAAAGCCATCCGTTATGGTGTGGCGACTGGTTCGGAAGCGCAGGGTTGGAGTGGTGTAGCCAGCATTCAGCGCAAGGCGGAGTGGCCACGCTGGATGCCGCCGCTCGACATGCTGGAGCGTTGGCCACATCTGAAGCCAACTTATGATGCAGGCGGCCTGCCTGGCGGCCCGGACAATCCGCTCGGGGCCCGCGCCATGTATCTTTACCAGAATAACAAGGACACGCTGTATCGCATTCACGGCACCAATGAGCCAGAGACGATCGGACACGACGTGTCGTCTGGGTGCATCCGCATGGCCAACATCGACGCTATCGATCTGTTCAATCGCGTGCAGGTGGGCGCCAAGGTCATCGTCAAGTAAAGCGATTCTGCGGGTAGCCAGGACCACCGCAGCGCACCGATGCAGCGGCAGCCCTCGTCGTCGCGGGCCCGCGAAACAGATCGTGCCGTGAAATCTTGTTATTATGCGGCCTGACCCACTTTTCGCAGGACTGCGGGGATATCGGCCACCGAGGGACGCCGCATCGAGGCGTTCGGCTTCCTGACTTCAAGCGCGGCCGCTACAGCCGTTATGCCGATTTCCCGGTATAGCCTGGTCAGTAGGTCGCGGGCGTCCGCAGTCGGCGACGAAGGGTGCGGATTGTTGTTAAATTCCCGATTCATGAGACGCTCGAACGCTATGGGGACAAAGACTGCGGAATGTGAGCGTAATGTCGAATTTCAGCGTTAAGGGCGGGTTAAAGCGACAGGAAATATTTTTCCTGCGGTGCCGTCAGCGCCGCGCGCCGGAGGCAACTGGCCCCGAACGTTTCCGCACTGGCGTCGTCATTTGCTTGCGCATGATGTCGCGACCGAGCCCCACCAAGGTATCAAATTCGGCGATTTGTTCGGCGGTCAGGCGACCCAGCGTGTCGGCGACGAACTCGCGCTGGGTCTCGATCGCGAGGTGAGCCAGCTGACGGCCTTCAGCGGTGAGGTAGATCGAATGGAAGCGCCGGTCATTTTGCAGCGCGCGCCTTTCGACCAGACGCGCAGCGACGAGGCGGTCGACCAGTCCGGAGATGTTGCCCTTGGTTACATAGAGCCGAGCGGCCAGTTCCTGCTGCGAGACGCCCTCGCGCTCCGTCAAGGTTGTCAACACGTCACATTGAGGTATCGACAGGTCGAGCATCTTGAGCCGCGCGCCGATCGCCACGTTCATGCGCGCTTGCAAGCGCAGCAGTCGGTACCAAAGACGGTTCGCGTCGACTTTCGAGGTTTCCGTCATGCCAATCCAATCGATGCAGTTCTTTCAGAATAGCAATTGTTGCAGCGGAAAGCGAAAGCCGGCCCAAGCCGAGGCGCATTGCGGGGAGCGCGGGCATTTGCGAAGCTGAACGCGCGCGATCGCGAGGGTGCATCGCGGTCGGAGCCAAAACAATCGCCGGAGGAAGCCCATGCTCGGTCTAATGCAGGATTGGTCGTTACTTATCCATCGCGTCATCGATCACGCGAGCAAGCAGTTTGGCACGCAAGAGGTCGTTACGCGCTCTGTCGAAGGGCCGATCCACCGCACCAACTATTCCAGCATTCGCAGGCGCGCCTTGAAAGTGGCGCAACTACTCGAGCGCGACGGCATTTGCGACGGTGATCGCGTGGCGACGTTGGCGTGGAACACATGGCGGCATTTGGAGTCGTGGTACGGCATCTGCGGCGTCGGCGCCATTTACCACACGGTCAATCCGCGACTGTTTCCAGAGCAGATCGCCTGGATCCTCAATCATGCGGAAGATCGCGTCATGATGGCGGACCTGACCTTCGTGCCACTGCTCGAAGCTATGGCGCACAAGCTGCCAAACATCGAACGCTACATCATCTTTACCGATGCAGCGCACATGCCGCAAACCCGCCTGAAGAACGCTATCGCCTATGAAGACTGGATCCGCGAGGCCGACGGCGATTTCCGCTGGAAAGATCTCGACGAGCGCAAGGCTGCAGGCCTCTGTTACACTTCCGGCACAACCGGCAATCCCAAAGGGGTGCTGTATTCACATCGCTCGAACGTGCTGCATTCCATGTCGCTTGCCAATCCGGATGGCGTTGGAAATTCCTCGCGCTCGGTGATTTTGCCTGTAGTGCCCATGTTTCATGCAAACTCGTGGGGGTTGGCTTTTTCGGCGCCCATGATGGGCTCGAAGTTCGTGCTGCCTGGCATGCGTCTGGATGGCGCATCGCTTTACGAATTGATGGAAACCGAAAAAGTAACCATCGCTGCCGGCGTCCCCACGGTTTGGTCCATGCTGTTGCAACATATGAACAAGGAGGGCGTCCGCCTTTCCACCGTCGAGCGGATGATGGTCGGCGGTTCCGCCTGTCCGCGCGCCATGATCGAAGCCTTTGAGCGCGACTACGGCATCGATGTTTTTCACGCGTGGGGAATGACCGAGATGAGCCCGGTAGGCTCGTTCGGTTCGGTCAAATCACAGTTTGCCGATCTGCGGGGTGATGCGCTGTACGATCTCAAGTCAAAACAGGGCTACGCGCAATTTGGCGTCGAGATGAAGATCTCCGACGACAAGGGCGCAGCCCTGCCGTGGGATGGCAAAACATTCGGGCGATTGAAGGTGGCAGGCTTCGCCGTCACCAGCGGCTACTACGGCCTCAAAGAGAGCAACCTCGACGACGACGGGTTCTTTGATACGGGCGATGTCGCGACCATTGATCGCGACGGGTACATGCAAATTACCGATCGCTCGAAAGATGTCATCAAGTCCGGCGGCGAATGGATTTCCTCCATCGCTATCGAAAATCTTGCCGTTGGCCATGCTGATATCGCCGAGGCTGCCGTCATCGGCGTTGCCGACCCACGCTGGGACGAGCGGCCGCTGTTGATCGTCGTCGCCAAGGATGGTCACAACGTGGATCGCGACGAAGTGCTGGCTTTCATGAACGGCAAAATCGCCAAGTGGTGGATCCCGGATGATGTGCAGGTGGTGCAGGAAATCCCGCACACCGCAGCCGGAAAAATCAATAAGGTAAAGCTTCGCGAAACCTTCAGGGACTATAAATTACCGACGCTCTGACATACGGGTCTCATGCCTGCTGGGCGCCGGAACCGCAGGCGCAAGATATCCCCAGGAGGGGCAGCAGAGAGGGGCAGCGGATGTCCATGATTTTGCCCGGCGCGCCGCCGACGCTTGAAGCTGAAGCGCCGTCGCTCACTCCATTCAAATTCAGTGGCGACGCCAAAGAATTTGTCTGGCTGTGCATTCGTGGCGCCTTGCTGCAACTTGTCACTTTCGGATTCTACCGCTTCTGGCTGGTAACCGACATTCGCCGTCATTTATGGAGCCACACCTCGATCAACGATGAACCGCTGGAATACACCGGCCGCGCCAAAGAACTGTTCATCGGCTTCCTGATCGCTTTGGCGATCCTGGTTCCGGTCAATCTCGCGTACTTTCTCGTTGGTCTCGAAGTGGAGCGCGCGCGGGCGTTCGCCTCGTTGCCGTTGCTCCTGTTTTACACGATGTTTGGTCAATTCGCCGTCTATCGCGCGCGCCGCTACCGGTTGACGCGGACCATCTGGCGTGGCGTCCGCTTCTGGATGACGGGCTCCGGCTGGAGCTACGCATTCAGGTGGCTGGGCTGGGGTCTCGTTTCTCTGATCACGTTGGGACTTGCGTATCCCTGGATGCGCGCGTCGCTGGAGCGATACAAACTGTCCAACACCTTTTATGGCGATGTTAAGGGCGCATTCACCGGACGCGGCTCGCATTTTTTCGGACGCGGCATCCACTTATGGGTGCTGTGCATGGCGCCGCTGGTGCTCACCCTCGCCGCATTCCTGTCAGCCGGCGGTTCAGGCGCCGGATTTCGCAGGTCTGGCGCAGCGACCGGCTTGACGATCCTCGCAGGATTGCTTTTTCTGTTGGTTCCGTTCGTCTGGCCTTTTTTCCGGGCGCTGGAGTGGCGTTGGTGGGCGCAAGGCGTCCGCCTCGGCGAGCTTCGTCTGGAGAGCGCTGTGACAGGCGGCGCAATTCTAAAACTGTATGTCAAAATGATCTTCACATCGATGTTCGTGGCGCTCGGCATCGGCATCGCCCTCACCACTGTTGGCACAATCGTTGGTCTCATTGCCGGCGTGAGCTGGTCTGGAGTCGCGGCAATCGGTAGCGCCAAATCGGGCCTCTACATCGGTGCAATCCTCTCGGTGCTGGTCGGTTACCTCATCACTTTGCTGGCCATTGGCGTCGTGCAGCGCTTTTACGCGACGCGCGACTTATGGCGCATCATCGCCACCTCGATTACCGTGTCGCATCTCGCCGCATTGGATAACGTAGCTGCGCGCGGCGAAGCGGCGAATGCGCTCGGCGAAGGCCTCGCCGACGGCCTTGATGTCGCGGGATTTTGAATGACCGAACCTTCCGGCGACAGCATTGAAGCCGACGCCATTTATTTCGATGGCTCCGACAATCGCCGCCATCAGGTAAAATTGCGCCTGGGCTCGACCCTCGAAATTGCCGAGGCCGGCGTGCTTGTCGCCGCGTGGCCGCTGATGTCGATCCGTCGCGCCGACGGCGCCGACACCGAATTGAGGTTGTCGTGCGCGACGGCGGCTGAGCTGGCGCGCCTCGTTGTCACCGATCCACGTATGCGCCAAGCCATCCTCGCGCGCTGTCCAGCTTTCTATGCACAATCTGCGGACAGCCGTTCCACTCTGCGGATCATCGGCTGGTCGTTCGCGGCGGCGGCGTCGATTGTTCTGGTGACGCTTTACGGAATTCCATTGCTGGCGGACCGGCTTGCGCCGCTGGCGCCTCCGGCCTTTGAGCGGCGCATCGGCGACATGGTGGATGGCCAAATGTCGCGACTGTTCGACGCCAAGCGCTGTGAAAACCCCGACGGGGTGGCGGCATTCGGCAAGTTGATTTCGGCCATTGAGGGAGCCGCAAATGTTGGCCAGCCAGCGCAAGCCCGCGTGATCCGTAGCTCCGTCCGCAACGCCGTCGCGCTGCCGGGCGGCCGCGTCTATCTGTTTCGCGGGCTGCTCGACAAGTCCGAGTCGCCCGACGAGATCGCTGGCGTTCTCGCGCATGAATTGGGCCACGTCAGAAATCACGACGGCATGCGAAGATTGATTCAGTCAGGCGGCGTGTCGTTTCTGATCGGCCTGCTGTTCGGCGATGTGACGGGCGCCGGCGCAGTAATTTTTGGGACGCAACAATTGCTTGGCGCCGCCTATTCGCGCGAAGCGGAAACCAGAGCCGACGATGTCGCGGTTGAGGCCATGAACCGCCTCGGGCGCAGCCCCGTGCCGGCTGGCGAATTGTTACAACGTATAACTGGCGACCAGAAAGACAGCATCGGCATTCTTGCCAGCCATCCGCTTACCGGCGCGCGACTTGAACATTTCAAAGCCGCCGAAAAACCGGTGACCGGAAAACCCATTCTCGATTTTGGCGAGTGGCGGGCGCTGAAAAACATATGTAACGCGAAAACAGATTGAGTTTCTGTCGCGAAGAAAATTCATCCAAGCAACCGCTACCTCATGCCAGGCCGCGTTTTTCGAGCAGCGCGTCCGGCGTCGGCAGGCGGCCGCGGAACAGAATATAGGCCTCTTTGGGGTCACGCAGGTTTCCGGCGGAGTAAATGAATTTCTTCAGTTTCGCGGCGGTTTCGGCATCGAACGCGTCGCCTTTTTCCTCGAAGGCGGCGAAGGCATCCGCGTCGAGCACTTCCGACCACAGATAAGAGTAGTAACCCGCCGCGTAACCCTCGCCTGAAAACACATGCGAGAAATGCGGCGAACGGTGCCGCATCGGAATTTCCGCCGGCTTGTCGATGCGCGCCAGTGTGTCTCGTTCAAACGTTTGCGGCGCCTCTACCGCGAGCGGATCGGCAAGATGCATTTCGAGATCGACATACGTCGACGCGCAGTATTCAACCGTGGCGAACCCCTGATTGAAAGTGCGCGCCGCAAGCACTTTTTGGAGAAGCGCCTCCGGCAGCGGCTCGCCGGTTTTCACGTGACACGCGTATTGACGCAAGACTTCCGGACGCAACAACCAGTGCTCATAAAGCTGCGATGGCAACTCGACAAAGTCTGTCGACACCGAAGTTCCAGCCAACGTCGGGTAGGTGACATCGCTCAGCATTCCGTGCAGCGCGTGGCCGAACTCATGGAACAACGTGCGTGCATCCTCAATGGTGAGCAAGGCTGGCTCACCGGGCGAGGGTTTGGCGATATTGAGCACGTTGACGATTATCGGCCGGGTATCGCCGTCGAGCTTTTGCTGTGTGCGGAACGCCGACATCCACGCGCCGCTACGCTTGGAGCCGCGCGCAAAATAGTCGCCGAGAAAAATTGCGATGTGCTTGCCGGCGGCGTCGCGCACCTCAAAGGCGCGAACCTCGCTATGATAGACCGGTAAATCGCGACGCTCGGCGAAAGTCAGACCAAACAATTTGCCGGCAACGGCGAAGGCCGCCTCGATCATCTTGTCGAGCGGAAACCAGGATCGAAGCTGCGCCTCGTCGATCGCATATTCAGCGCGCCGCAAGCGCTCAGCGTAGTGGCGCCAGTCGTGCGGCGCGAGCGCAAAATTGCCGCCGTCCGCATGCACAAGATTCTGTAGATTATCGCGTTCGCGGCCGGCGCGGGCGCGTCCGGCGCTCCACACCCGGTCCAGCAATTGACGAACTGCAGCGGGGGTTTCCGCCATGGTGTCGTCAAGTTTGAATTCGGCGAAATTATTATAGCCCAGCAGTTTGGCGCGCTCGTCGCGCAACGCCAGGGTCTCGGCGATGATGGAGACGTTATCGGTTGCGCCGCCGCTTTCACCGCGCGCCAGAAACGCCGCGAGCAACGTCTCGCGCAGATCGCGCCGTGTCGAGTACGTCAGAAATGATTCGACGACGCCGCGCGACAGCGAAACCGCGTGCTTTCCCGCCCGCCCGCGTTCCTCTGCCAGCGCGCGGGCGCCGGCGCGGAAATCTTCCGGCAACCCCGCGAGGTCCGCCTCGGTTTCCAGCAACAACAGGTAGCCGCTCTCGTCGGCGAGAACGTTTTGCGAGAACTGCGTGCCGAGGCTGGCGAGACGTTCGGTAATCTGCGTCAGTCGCTGACGCCCGTTCTCGTCGAGCTTCGCGCCGGCGCGCACAAAGCCTTTGTGAATGCGTTCGATGAGACGCCTCTGCTCGGCGTTGAGATCGCCATTGTCGCGCCTCGCGAATACAGCATCGACGCGTACGAACAAGCGCGGGTCGAGCCAGATGGCGCTACGGTGACGCGCCAGGATGGGAGCCACGTCGCGCTCTATCTTGCGCAGGGCATCGTCAGAATTTGTGCCTGCGAGATTGCGGAACACCATCATGACACGCCGCAACGCCAGGCCGGATCGCTCAAAGGCTTCGATGGTGTTGACGAATGTTGGCGCATTGGGATCAGCTGTTATCGCGTTGATTTCAGAGCGATTCTCTTCGATGCTGCGCTTGATCGCCGGCATGTAGTGGGCGGGCGCGATACGTTCAAACGGCGGAACCCCGTGCGGCGTCTTCCAGTTTTCGAAAAACGGATTGGCGTTCATGGGCATGGCTCCAAGCCTGGAGCCCGGAGATAGGCGTCAAGCTGGCGCCGCGCAACCGGCCTCAGGACTTCTTCCATGGCTTTAGGTCAGCGACACGCCACTCGCCCGCCTTGTCACGACAGCCGACCCCTTGCAGATGTCGCGCCGCCGCCTTGCCGCCGATTTCCGCCAGAAAAGCCCGGCAGACAGATTCATCCGAGGGGTAGGCGGCGCCCACGGGGGAAAACGTGCCGCGCACGCCCGAAAGCGGATTATCCCAAGCCACCGGGGCCCCATTGCCCTGTGGATCGAGGGCGACGCCGAGCGCCGCGTGGGCGCGCCGCCAGTCTTCCGGATCGAGCGAGGAGGCGAGCGAGGGCGCTGGCTTGTCAATCGAACCGGTAACGTCGTCGTAAGAAATTATCGGCGGCAAAGGCATCGCCGTCGAACAGGCTCCAAGGGAACCCACCAGCGTCAACACGAAAAATGCGCGCCCTCTGGCCGGTCTCGCACAATGCTTGTAAAAAAAGTGCTTAAATAAACTCACGGAACGCCACCCGGGCTCGAAATGCGGCCCACAACGGAGATTAAGCCCTTGGAAGCGTTAATGGACGGTAAGACCGCGCCAGAGACGGAGCCGTTTTCACGGTTCGAAACCCTGTTGGCCGAAGCGATCAAAAACGAGGTTAATGATCCCGTCGCCATGTCGCTCGCGACTGTCGACGGGAGCGGCCTGCCCAACGTCCGTATGGTGCTGATGAAGGATTGGGACCACCGCGGTTTCGTTTTTTATACGAACCGTAACAGCGCCAAGGGCCGCGAGATCGACGCAAGTTTCAAAGCGGCCGGCAATTTTCACTGGAAGTCGCTGCGGCGACAGGTTCGCCTTCGCGGGCCGGTTGAGGAAGTGACGAGCGCCGAATCGGACGCCTATTTCGCCAGCCGGCCGCGCGACAGCCGGATTGGAGCCTGGGCGAGCCAGCAAAGTGACGCGATGCCCGACAGGTTTGCGCTTGAAAAGGCGGTTGCGCGTGTGGCCCTGAAATATCCGCTTGGCGAGGTACCGCGCCCGCCGCACTGGATTGGCTACCGCATAAAGCCCGTCGAAATGGAATTCTGGACGGACAAACCTTTTCGGTTGCACGAACGTATTGCATTCAGCCGTGCGCAACCGCAGGGCGACTGGCAGGTTTCCCGCCTCTATCCCTGAGTTTACGCCGCCCGCGAAACTGTATCCAATGTTCGATCTCGAATTTTAGGAGGAACCCATGAAGCGTCTGATTGGATTTGCTGTCCTTGCGGCTCTGGCGACACCCGCCATGGCGGAAGGTGTCAACGGTGTGTGGCTGCGTGATAATGGCAAATCGAAGGTCCGGATTGCGCCTTGCGGTGAAATGCTTTGCGGCAACGTCGTCTGGCTCAAGGATACGTCCGGTCCGTCGAAAATTGGCATGCGGATTTTTTACGGGATGAAGGCCACCGGCGCCAACTCATGGGCGGGACAGGCTTTCAATCCAGAAGACGGCAAGACGTATTCCGGCAAAATGTCGGTCAGCGGCGACACTCTCTCGACCAGCGGCTGTGTGCTGGGCGGCCTCATTTGCAAGAGCGTGAGTTGGTCGCGCTCTAATTTATGATGCGCTCCAGGACGATGTCGCCGCACATCATCGCGGCGGCTTCGGCCTGCAGAGCCTCGAAACGATCCGTCCGCACGGCGGCAAGCCCCCGCTGGCCGCTCGAGGAACCCATGACGCCAATGGTTGCCCCCGCTGCGAGGATGGGCGACCCCGGCGCTGGCGCAGGTCCGCTAAACGCGACCTTGACGATCCGCCTGCGTGCGGAGCCGCGATGCTCGACGCGCGACACCACCTCTTGCCCGACGTAGCAACCCTTGCGGAAGTCGATGCCGTGCAAAAGATCGAGGTTGGCATCATGTGGGAACGTCTGGCCATATTCGAAATCCACTCCCCCTTTGGGCACGCCGAGCGAGATGCGCAGCGCCTCGTAGGTAGCCAGCGCTTTGTCGCCCGGTTGCTCCCCCAGGCTCGCTCGATCCCTGACCCTACGCGCGCCAAGCCGTGCATCGCGCGGGTCTTTGGGCGCGTTGTCGCCTTCGCCCCAAACGGCGACGACGCCGAGGTTTGAAGATTCATCTGACAACTGCACGTTGGCGCGCAGTCGGTAAAAGCCGAGCCGCCGTGCAAGCTCTGGTGCAAGCGTGAGGGGACAATCCAGCTGGAATGCCCCGCCCTCCTCGCCCACAATGAAATCGAAAACGATCTTGCCTTGCGGCGTCAGCAGCGCCCCATAGGCCGTGCGGTCCGGCGTCACCTTGTTCATGTCACAGGTCAATAATCCCTGCAGGAAAGCCCGCGCATCGGCCCCGGCGACCTGCACCACACCGCGATCCGCGAGAAAAACCGAGGCCATTTGGGTATCCTGTCGTCACCCACGCTGGGCAAAGCTTGCAACCCACCTTGCACCTAATTAAGCCGGATGTATTGCCGCGCAAGCGGCTTGCCAGCGGTTAGCGGAGCCAGGCATGGCGGAAATTTTCGATCTCGTGCTGCGTGGCGGCGTGCTGGTGAACCACGATGGCGCCGGCGCGCGCGATGTCGGAGTCGTCGCCGGAAAAATTGCCGCCATTGGCGACCTTTCCCGCGCCTCGGCTGGCGAAACAATCGATTGCACCGGCCTGCACATTCTGCCCGGCGTCATCGACACCCAGGTGCATTTTCGCGAGCCCGGTCTTACCCACAAGGAAGATCTGGAAACCGGCTCCCGCGCCGCCGTTCTTGGCGGTGTTACGGCTGTTTTCGAAATGCCAAACACCAACCCGCTGACCACCAGTGCTTCGGCCTTGGCCGACAAGCTGCAGCGCGGACTTAACCGGATGCATTGCGACTTCGCCTTCTGGGTCGGCGGGACGCATGAAAACGCCAACGATATTCCGGACCTTGAACGATTGCCGGGCTCAGCCGGCATTAAAGTTTTCATGGGCTCCTCGACGGGTTACCTGCTCGTCGAAGATGATCCTGGCGTCGCCGCCATTCTGGCGAAAACGCGCCGGCGCGCGGCGTTCCACGCTGAGGACGAATATCGCCTCGAAGAACGCAAGGGCTTTCGGATCAAAGGTGACCCGAACTCTCATCCCGTGTGGCGCGATGCGACAACGGCGCTGCAATGCACGCAGCGCCTCGTGCGCATCGCTCATTCGCAGCGCGCCAAAATTCATGTCCTGCATGTCTCGACCGGCGATGAAATGACCTTTCTGAAAGACCACAAGGATGTCGCCAGCGTCGAAGTTACGCCGCATCATCTGTCGCTTGACGCGTCCATGTATGCGACGCTCGGCACGAAGTTGCAGATGAATCCGCCGGTGCGCGATCTGACGCACCAACAACGCATTTGGTGGGGAGTGTCGCAAGGCGTCGCCGACATTCTTGGTTCGGATCATGCGCCTCATACGCTCGCGGAAAAAGCGAAGCCTTACCCGGATAGCCCCTCGGGAATGCCTGGCGTGCAAACGCTGGTTCCGCTCATGCTCGACCACGTCAACGCGGGGCGCCTCAGTCTCGCCCGGTTCGTCGATATGTCCAGCGCCGGGCCGGCCCGGCTTTTTGGCATCGCAAGCAAGGGGCGCGTCGCCGTCGGCTATGACGCTGATTTCACGGTGGTCGATCTGAAGCGCGTGCAGACCATTCGCAATCAACAAAGCGGC
>JAYTTW010000165.1:0-1725 GCA_043744855.1 Hyphomicrobiales bacterium | reverse complement strand
AGCGCCAGCCATTGCCGCACGCCGTCGGGATTGGCCGCCCGGTAGGACGGGCCAATCTCGCGAAAGTCCGACGGCATGTCGTCGAAACCTTTGGGCCGCAGGCTTTCACTCAACGCGAGATAATCCGCATCGCGCACGCCGCCTACGCTGGAGGAGAGCGTCAATGAGTACAAGCGATCGGGATGCGAATGCGCATAGTCAACAAGGACAGCGCCGCCGGCGGCTGAGGCAATGGCGTGAAATTTTTTCACGCCGAGAAATTCAACAAGTTCCTTCAAGTCAACGCTGGCGCTGCCGGGGTTGGCCTTGTCGAGCGGCGCCGAGCCGTAATGGCTGCGTCGCGAATAGCCAATGACGCGATATCCCGCTGCGGCGAAAACCGGCTGTTGATAGGGCCACACCAGCGCGCTGCCTGTGGCGGGGTGCGAGAAGACGACGGCGGGCCCGTCGCCGCCCGTGTCCCAGTAAAACAGCTTTGCGCCGCCGGGCTGGTCAGCAACGCCCTGCCGCGCGGGCGCCTGCGGGGGAACGGCAATGGACTCAATCATGTCGGTCAGGGCTCAAAATCAGAGGGGACAACCCTCCACCAAAGGCACGGGCGCGCGCAAGCCCCATATCTCGACATCAAGGCCGTTGCCGTCCGGCGCACCAGGCGCACCAGTTGCGTGTCGCGCGCGGGGTTCATAACAGGTCAGCAGCGCGGCAAGTGTCGCATCGCGTCGCGCCCAGTCGAGGAAATCGAATGGCAGCCGCTCGATGAGGATAATGTCTGGCTTGCCTGTGACGATGTCGCGGGCCAGTTCAGCCTTGTCCACCGCCAGCGCGGCGCGATAGGCGGGGAGCAAGGGCGAATGATCGTCAGCTTCCCCGGCAAGACCCATGGCGTGAAACGACACCCATCGGCTGAACGCGCGACCGACCCAGGTTCCATCGACGGCGCGCACATTGGGGAATCCGGCGGCGAAATCCGAGACAATGGAAAGCATGCGCGGGCGCTCTTTCACGGCGCGCAGTTTCGCGTCAAGTCCGCTCATGTCGAGGCCGGCGCCGAACCACAACCAGAATTGCGCGGCGAGCGCGAGTGCAAGGCAGACGGGCTCGATCGCGCGCGCCGCACTTTGCAAAGCGAAGGACGCGACGAACACGACAATCAAAGCGAAGGCGGGATAAAAATGGTAGGGCCAGCCCTTGCCTTGCGCGAGAGCCGCGAGAAGGAAGCCTGAAATCGCCGCCCCCGTGACCAGCGCGGCGACACCTGCATGCTGGCGCTGGCGCAGAAAAATCCAGCCGCACAACGCCATCATCTCAAGGACGAAGAGAGCAAACGCGCCATCGAGCATCTGCGCAAGGGGCACACGCACGGGAATGTAGAGCAGCCATACGAGCGGCATGATCTCGCTCCAGAAGGCGGGATTAAATACAAAGATGCTGGCCGTGAAAGCAGCGCCGACGCCGGCGGCGATAAAATACTCTGGCGCGAACAAAGGTCGCCACGATCCTTGCGCATAAGCGCTCGCGATAAAGGTCATCGCGAGGGCCATCGCGAAATGCGGCTTGATGCAGAAAACGAGGCCTGCGCAAACGCCTGCAATTAAAATGTCGCTGGCGCCCGCGGCGAGGCCCGACGCGCGCCGCAGCGCGAGCGCAAGGCAGGGCAGAAACAGGATCAGGGCGAAATGCTCGCGTTCGCCAAAAGCAACGCCCGGCAACAAGGTGAGCGCCGCG
>JAYTTW010000164.1:0-6646 GCA_043744855.1 Hyphomicrobiales bacterium | reverse complement strand
CCCGCGCAGGCGTCCCGCAGTCCGGCGAGGAGGCGTTCGAGAATCAGCACCCATACCTTGAATCAGAAACCCGATTCGGCGGATACAAGAAAAATCGTCGCCGACAAGCCATTTAGAACTGCTGCCTTGGAACGAGCCCGCTAGAACGCGCTCGGCACGACGCCATAGTAGTCATCGACCTTTTGACCGTAGCCACGATGCCAGCCTGGATCGTCACCGGCTTTCAAGGTCGGCGCCTGCCGCAATTTTTCCGTATCGATGTCGACGAGGTATCCGCCCTTGTCGCGATCATAGGCGAGCACCGCCCATGGCACGGGGTGGAAGCTTTCGCCAATTCCCAGAAAACCGCCAAAGGACATGATCGCGTAGGATACCCTGCCGGTTTTTTTGTCAATCATGAGATCGAAAACATTCCCCAGGTGGTCGCCTCGCATGTTGTAGACCGTGCAGCCGCCGACACGTGAGGCGGCGATGAGCGCGCCCGCAGTATTGTCTGGCATGACAATTGTGTTTGGATCGGCCATGGTGCCCTCGCGTGAGTTGGCGATACGATAACTTCTGGCTTGCGCCGATGGTTCCGAAGTGAGGTTTGACGTGAGCGCAATTACAGAAGTTCCGGCGAAAACATGGCTCCCGCCACAACCCCAGGCGCCTGTCGTGGTCGCAGCCTGTGCGATCCTTGCGGCGCTAGCGGTCGCCGTGGCGGCTTATGGATCGACGCAGTTGCTGTGGCTTTATTTGCTCGGCGTGTTTTTCGGCGTGGCTCTCTACCACGCGACTTTCGGCTTCACGTCGGCCTTTCGGGTCTGGCTTGCCAGTGGGCGCAGCGCCGGCGTGCGTGCACAACTTGTCATGCTCGGGCTTGCCACGCTGCTTTTCTTCCCGGCGCTTGGCGGCGGCTCGCTCTTGGGCAAGGCCGTCGTGGGCAACGTGTCGCCTGCCGGAACATCAGTAATCATAGGGGCATTCCTGTTCGGGCTTGGGATGCAGATGGGCGGTGGCTGCGCGTCGGGAACGTTGTTCGCGGCAGGCGGCGGTTCGACGCGCATGTTCGTGACGTTGTTTTTCTTCATTGTCGGGTCGGTGATCGGCGTTGCGCATTTGGCCTGGTGGCAATCGCTGCCCGGGTTGCCCGCCATTTCCATTGTCACGTCGCTTGGCTGGCCAGTCGCGCTCGCGGTGCAACTGGCGCTGCTGGCTGCGCTGTACTGGTTTGCGACGGGGCTGGAGCGCCGCCGTCATGGCCGGGTGGAACCGATTGGCGGCGAGCCCGGCGGGGATATCAGCGGCCGCCTGTTGCGCGGTCCATGGCCGCTGGTGTGGGGAGCGGTGGCGTTGGCGCTCGGCAACTTCCTGACGCTCTATCTCGCCGGACGCCCCTGGGGCATCACCTCGGCTTTCGGTCTGTGGGGGGCAAAGTTGCTGCAGGTAGCCGGGGTTGATGTGGCGGCATGGACTTCCTGGTCGAGCCCGGCCCAACAAAAAGCCTTGGCGGCGCCGGTTTTCGCTGACGTCACGTCAGTGATGGATTTCGGCATCATGGGCGGCGCTCTGCTGGCGGCGGGATTGGCGGCAAAGTACCGGCCGGAATGGCGCGTGCCCCTGCCGCACCTGATGGCGTCCGTCCTCGGCGGGCTGCTGCTCGGCTATGGCGCGCGACTGGCCTATGGCTGCAACATCGGCGCGTTTTTCAGCGGCGTCGCCTCTGGCAGTCTGCATGGCTGGCTGTGGATTGTTGCGGCGCTGGCCGGAAACTGGGTTGGACTCGCGGTGCGCCCGTACTTTTCATTGCCGGTCGAGCGGCGGCAAACGGCTTGCTAAGGTGTGGCGCCAAATCCACGCAGGGGGCAAACTCGCAGCGGTCGACAGAAATCCGGCCCGGCGGTGTTGCAATCGAGGCGGATTTACTCAATCCCTTGCCAATTGTTTACCCGACAACAATGCAAGGTCGCAAAAATGTTTCAAACGAAATCCTGCGTCTCAGTGGTTTTCAGCGCCGGCTTCGGGCTGGCGCTGTGCGCCTCAGCGCTCGCTTCGCCGTTCGATTTTCTGCAACTCTCATCGAACGATCCGAATCGTCCGGTGCAGGGACAACCCCAGCAAAGCTCGATCCCGCGTGAGATCGTGGCTTATTCTGGCCCCGGCGCGCCGGGAAACGTGATCATTTCGACGAAAGAGCGGCGCCTGTATTACGTGATGCCCGGTGGGCAGGCGGTAAAATACGGCGTCGGCGTCGGACGTCCGGGCTTTGAGTGGTCTGGCACCAAGACGGTTACCAACAAGAAGGAATGGCCGTCGTGGACGCCGCCGTCCCAGATGATCAAGCGGCGCCCGGATTTGCCGCATTTCATGAAGGGCGGGCCGGAAAATCCGCTCGGCGCGCGCGCCATGTATCTGGGTTCGTCGCTGTATCGCATCCACGGATCGAACGAGCCTGAGACCATCGGCCAGGCCGTCTCTTCCGGCTGCATCCGCATGACCAACGAGGACGTCACCGACCTGTTCGAGCGCGTCAAGGTGGGCACACGCGTCACCGTGATGCGCTGAACTTAGCGACCGCGAAATCACAAGGCCGGGCTCTGCACCCGGTCTTTTTTTGCGCCGGCGGCACGAAACGGATCGTTTCAAGGTTTGGCGACGGCGTCGCGGCTGAGGCCTGCGGCTTTCAGTTCGTCCAGATATTTCCGCCATCTGGTTTCGCGCTCTGCGCCCAGTTCGTGCAGATAGGCGTAGGTGAAAATACCAGTGGAATGGTGATCATCGAAGACCAGTCGCACGGCATAGTTGCCCGTCGGAAGGATCTCCGTGATGCGCACGCGGCTCTTGCCAAACTGGGTTTTGCGTTGCCCCGGCCCATGCCCCTGCACTTCCGCACTCGGACTTTCGACGCGCAAATACTCGGCTGGCAGGTCAAACTGCGTCCCGCCATCAAAACTGACTGTCAGCACGCTTCCGTGCCCGGTAAGGCGCAGTTCGGTCGGCCACGGCGCAATGTCTGGCATGATCGTCTCTCTTGATCGTCTCTCGCGCATAAAGCAGGCCTTTGCGGATGGCCGTCGAAGCGCTATATCTGGCGATACATAACGGTCAGGCGACTTGCCGACCAGCCCCAAGCAGCCTCAGGTATTCACTCGTGCAAAGCGTTCCGCACCTTTCTGCGTCCCCCGCCCCGGCCGCTGACCTGATCGACCCGTTCGGTCGGGCGATCACCTATATCCGTGTGTCAGTCACCGACCGCTGCGATTTTCGCTGCGTGTACTGCATGTCCGAGGACATGAATTTCCTGCCGAAGCGCGATTTGCTGACCTTGGAAGAACTCGACCGGCTGTGTTCGGCGTTTGTGGCGCGCGGCACGCGAAAAATCCGCATCACTGGCGGCGAGCCGCTGGTGCGCCGCGACATCATGACGTTGTTCCGTTCTCTGTCGCGGCATTTGCAATCGGGCGCACTTGAGGAACTCAACGTGACCACGAACGGATCGCAACTGGCGCGGCACGCGCGCGAGCTTGCCGACTGCGGCGTGCGTCGCATCAACGTGTCCCTCGACACGCTCGATCCCGACAAATTCAAGGCGATCACCCGTTGGGGCGACCTTGGAAAGGTCATGGCCGGCATCGACGCGGCGCAAAATGCCGGCCTCGCGGTGAAGATCAACGCTGTGGCGCTGAAGGGCTTCAACGACGACGAATTTCCGCGCCTCATCGAGTGGGCGCACGGGCGCGGCATGGATTTGACGTTCATCGAGGTGATGCCGCTCGGCGAGGTTGAGACGGCTCGCGTCGATCAGTATGTGCCGCTCAATGTGGTGCGCGCCAATCTGATGGACCGCTTCACTCTCGATGACATCGATTACCAGACTGGCGGCCCGGCGCGTTATGTCAAGGTGCGCGAAACCGGCGGTCGCCTCGGCTTCATCACACCGATGACGCATAATTTCTGCGAAGGCTGCAATCGTGTCCGCGTCACCTGCACGGGCACTCTCTACATGTGCCTCGGCCAGGAGGATGCGGCGGATTTGCGCACGCCGCTGCGCGCCTCTGAAAGCGACGCTCCGCTGATGGCGGCGATGCAAGCGGCCATCGCGCGCAAACCGAAAGGTCATGATTTCATCATCGACCGCACGACGAAAAACCCCGCCGTCGGACGCCACATGAGCGTCACGGGCGGTTAGCGCTGGTGGCTTGGCCGTTACTTTTTCGGCAAAACCTTGTTCAGCCACTTCGCCGCCACCGCAGCGATCTCGTCGCTGTTTTTCTCCAGCATCAGCATGTGCGCGTTGCCGTGAATACCGATGTCGGCGAGGCGCACGAAGGTTGTGTTGGCAACGCCGGCCTGACGCAGATATTTCACCGTGCAGTGGTCATACGGCGCGTGATAGGACGCCTCCGCCTGCACCACGAGAACGGCAAGGTTTTGCAGGTTGGCCAGTTTGCGGGCTGGCTCCGCCTGCTCCCAGCAGCGCACGAGGTCGGGCGCATCGGGCTTGGCTTGCCTTGCAAACTCCAGCGTTTCGCCAGCTTTCAACGGCGGCTGATAAGCGAGCGGCAGCGCGGTCAAACCATAGGGCTTGACCAACGCGCCATCGGCAAACCAGTCCGGCGCGCCTGTCGCAACATTGTCATGTACGGGCGGCCCGGAAGGCTCCATGGCGACGATGGCCTTGACGAGTTGGGGACGCGCATCGGCGACAAGCCAGCCGAACGTGCCTGATTGGGAATGGGTGAACAGGATGGCGGCGCCAATGCGGTCGAGCAGTGCTACGCCGGCGTCGCGGTTCAATTCCTGCTGAAGCGGGAACGAGGCGAGCGAGGCGAACTGCTGTCCCATGAACTGATCGAACACGGCATCGCCGGGATCGCTGCCGCCGGGCCATTGGGTGTGCAGATGCGCCTGCGGCCAAAGTTTGGCGCGCTCCGGGGCGGTGAATTGCCACTGCACACGAGCCACATCAAAACGCACCTGGTCGCCGGTCTCCAACTGATGCGGCGAGCGCGCCCGCGACGGCTGATCGAGCACATAGACGGGGTAACCGCGGCGCAGGAAATATTGCGCCCAACCTTCGCGGCCATCAGGAGTGCCGGTATAGTTGAGGCCACTCTGGCTGCCGCCGGAAAACATGACGATCGGAAACGGCTTTGTGCATTTTTCCGGAATCTGGAATTCGACGTACATTTGCCCGGCAAAATATTTTCCTTGGGGCGTTTCGATATAATCACCGCCGACGAAAAAATAGCCTTGTTGCGCGATGCGCAGCGTGCCTCGCTTGCCGCGAGGCCGCGCGGTTGCCGAAAATACCGTTGCCGCGCCCACGCCCCACCCTCCGCATTTGCTGCGTCACGGTAGCGCCAAACCACCGGCGCAGTAAGTTGCCGGCGGCAACATTTTTGCGGCCCGCGCGTCAGCCCTTGGCGCGCTGGCGGATCATGAAATTGTCGAACGGATATTCGGCGACCTGCCACCACAGGTACTGGTCGTTGCGAAACTCCATGTAAGCCTTATGCAGGCGCTGGAACTTCGCATTGGCGGCGGCGGTTTCCGCGTAGGTTTTCTCGCTCGCCTGATAAAAGGCGTCAACGACATCAGCCGGAAACGCTTGCAACTTGACGCCCGCTTCGGCGAGCCGGCGCAGCGCAGCGGGATTGGCGGCGTCGTAGCTGGTCTGCACCTCGGCGTTGGCGATCTCGGCGCTCGCGCGCAGCATCCCCTGATAGGCGACCGGCAAGGCGTTCCACCGCTCGGCGTTGATGATGAGATGCGTCGCCATGCCCGGCTGAAACCAGCCCGGATAATAATAATTCGGCGCGGCGCTGACGAGGCCGAGTTTTTCATCATCGTGCGGCGAAATCCACGCGGCGGCGTCGAGTTCGCCCGAAGACAGGGATTTCGCGATGTCGTTGCGCGCCACGGCCTTCGCCTCAACACCGAGGCTTTGCAGGATTCGCGCCGCGAAACCGGAAACGCGGAATTTAAGGCCGCGCAAATCAGCCGTGGAAGTGATCTCCTTGCGAAACCAGCCGCCCATCTGGCAACCGGTGTTGCCCATCGGCAAGGCGACTACCTTGTGATCGACCAGCACTTCGTTGATGAGGTCGTTGCCGCCGCCACGGCGAAAGAAAGCATTTTGTTCGCGCGCGTTCATGCCAAACGGCACGCCAGTGGCGAACACCAACGCGGGCTCCTGACCCCAAAAATAATGTAGCACGGTTTGGCCGCAATCGATGCGGCCATCCTGGGTCGCCTGGAGAACGTCGAGCGCCCCGACCGGGCCGCCCGCCGGTTCAATGTCGATGGTGAAACGGCCGTCGCTTTGCTCGCGAACCGCATCGGCGAACACCTGCGCACCGCCGCGTAGCAACTCGAGATTGGCGGGGAAGCTCGACGCCAGCTTCCAGCGAATATTGGGCGCCGTCTGCGCTATGGCAGGCGCGGCGATCGAGGCACCTGCGCCAGCCAGCGCCGCTGTCGTCAAGAACTCGCGCCTTCTCAAATGACGATGCATGGAATGTTGTCTCCCTTGGTGAGCCAAAGCGACCAGACGCAACAACTACGACAACATTAGGACAATCGTAGTGGCGTCGATGATAGGTACTATTCGATGACAATTTTCGGGGCGACGCGCGCGCCCGCCTCGCCAGCTTTCAGGCTC
>JAYTTW010000163.1:0-25151 GCA_043744855.1 Hyphomicrobiales bacterium | reverse complement strand
CGTAGCGATGCAGTCCTATATTCGGCGGTCTTTCGCGGGGAATGACCGCACTCAGTCACCTCTCAGCGGATATAGGCACTGTGGTGCGTCAGGCAGGCCTTCGACGCCTGCGGCTCGATGTAGAAATATTTCTGCATGTCCCAGGCGCCGGTCGGGCACCGTTCCGCACACAAGCCGCAGTGCAGGCAAACGTCTTCGTCCTTGGCCAGGATACGCGCGGTCTTCAGCGGCGCCGATACATAGATGTCCTGCGCGAGGTTAACTGCCGGCGCCATCAATCGCTGCCGCAGGTCCGCCTCCTCGCCGTTGGCGGTGAAGGTGATGCAATCCACCGGGCAAATATCGACGCAAGCGTCGCATTCGATGCACAGGTCTTCCGAGAACACCGTCTGCACATCGCAATTGAAGCAACGTTGCGCCTCCTTGAAGCCAAGCAGCGGATCAAAACCGAGTTCCACCTCCATGCGGATATCCCGCAGCGCGATCACCGGATCCTTGTGCGGCACCTTGTAGCGCAGGTCGTTACGGATATCGTTGTCGTAGCTCCACTCGTGGATGCCCATTTTCTGGCTGGTCAGATTGGTCATCGGCGGCGGCCGCACGGCGATGTCCTCGCCGCTGCAATATTTATGGATGGAAACTGCCGCCTCATGCGCCTGCGCCACCGCCCAGATAATGTTTTTGGGGCCAAACGCCGCGTCGCCGCCAAAGAACAAGCCTGGCCGCGAGGCCTGGAATGTCTTGGCGTCGACTTCCGGCATATCCCATTTGTTGAAGGTGACGCCCAGATCGCGCTCGATCCATGGAAAGGAGTTTTCCTGGCCGACGGCGAGCAGCACATCGTCGCACTCGATCAACTGGTCGGGCTCTCCTGTCGCCACAACTTGTTGTCGGCCCTTGTCGTCGAGAACCGGCTTCACCTTCTCGAACAGCACGCCCGTCAGCTTGCCCCTGACGTGTTTGAATTCCTTCGGCGTCAGCCAGTTGAGGATCGGGATGCCCTCGTGCATCGCGTCCTCTTTTTCCCACGGCGAGGCCTTCATTTCGGCGAAGCCCGAGCGCACCACGACGGTGACGCTTTCGCCGCCCAACCGCCGCGAGGAACGGCAGCAATCCATCGCGGTGTTGCCACCGCCCAGCACGACGACGCGCTTGCCGATCTTTTCGATATGTCCAAAGCTGACGCTCGACAGCCAGTCGATGCCGACATGGATGTTGGCGCGGGCCTCCTGACGACCGGGAATGTCGAGATCGCGACCGCGCGGCGCGCCGGTGCCGACGAATACCGCGTCATGCCCCAGGGCCAAGACTTCCCGCAGCGAGGTGATTTTTTGGCCGCCGCGGAACTCGATGCCGAGGTTCAGGATGTAGCCGACTTCCTCGTCTATGACGGTTTCGGGTAGACGAAATTTCGGAATCTGGGAACGCATCATGCCGCC
Organism: Hyphomicrobiales bacterium; assembly: GCA_043744855.1. GTDB lineage: Bacteria > Pseudomonadota > Alphaproteobacteria > Rhizobiales > Beijerinckiaceae > Terripilifer. The sequence continues at coordinate 23,712 of JAYTTW010000163.1, read as the reverse complement.
GGCGAGCGCGTCCTGATCGTAGACGGTGATTTCATAGCCGAGTGGGGCCAGATCGCGCGCCACCGCAAGCGAAGCCGGGCCGCCGCCCAGGCAGGCGATGCGCTTGCCGTTTTTGTGGGCCGGCTTCGGCGGCATGCGCTCAGAAACGTCACTTTTGTAGTCAGCGGCGACGCGCTTCAGGCGGCATATGGCTACCGGTTCCTTGTCGACGCGGCCGCGCCGGCAGGCCGGTTCGCAAGGGCGGTCGCAGGTGCGCCCCAAAATGCCTGGAAACACATTCGATTTCCAGTTGATCATGTAGGCGTCGCTGTAACGCCCCGCCGCGATCATCCGTATGTATTCGGGAACCGGGGTGTGCGCCGGGCAGGCCCACTGGCAGTCGACGACCTTGTGAAAATAATCGGGATCGCGGGTATCGGTGGGCTTCAAGTGTCCTCCCCGGCCGCCCCGGAACTCGAAACGGCACTTTGTATAACGCACTCGGCAAAGTATAACGCACTCGGCAAACGCACCCGATTCAAGGGCGCCGATAGACTGTCACAATCGCGCCGGGCGTCAAGCCCGTGGCGACGGCGTCACGTGGTGTTGAGGGCGTCGCCTGGCCCTCAAGGGCGCGACCGGCGCCGCCCGGTATTGCGATGTAGCCGGATTAGTGGTTTCTATCAATATATCCCGGCAACAAACGAAAGCAGCCCCATGACTGGCGACGCCCACGACCTTATTCGCAAGCAAGCCCTCATCGGCAAGCTTGGCGGCAGCGCCGCCGTCGCCGCCATGAGCCACGAGGCGCGCGCCGACGCACTGGAAGAGTTCGAGATCGACCAACTTGACGCCGCCGCCGAACAACTGCGCCACACGCACGAATGGCCGACCGTCGCGGAACTCGATCAGCGCATAGATCAGCGCGGCTATCGGCTCGGCGTGGGCTCCCTGTTTCGGCACGACGAGTACAGCGAGGAAATTCGCGACGGCGTTGCCGAAGGCAAGGTCGAGCGGCTTTCGAAAATGCCGGCGGCGCCGACGCTCATCGACTTTTTCAAGCATCGCTTTGCGCCGGCCGCACACTTGTTGCAAAGCGCGGCGCTGGCCAAACGCAGGGGCGAACCGGAGGAAGTGATCCTCGCCTGCCTGCTGCACGACATGGGCGGCTTCCTCATGAAAGCCGATCACGGGTACTGGGGCGCGCAGATGATCGAGCCCTACGTTTCCGAAAAGGTTTCCTTCGGCGTGCGCCAACATCAGGCGCTGCGCTTCTTCGCCGATCCGCAAAGCGGCTACGAATATCCGGTGCGATACCTGCAAGCGTTCGGCGTTGACTACGAGCCGCCGCCGTATATTCAGGCGGCCTATGAATATACGCGAAACCACAAGTGGTACATGGTCGCCCGCCACGTCACGATGAACGATCTCTACACGTTCAATCCCGACATCACCATCGACATTGAGGAGTTCACCGACATCATCGGCCGTCATTTCAGGCAGCCCAAAGAAGGTTTGGGTTTCGACAATTCGCCGGCCGCGCACATGTGGCGCACGATGATTAACCCGGACGCGCCGCTGTAGGCGACCTGAAATCAGCTGTCGAAACGGAATTGTCAAAGCCGCTTTACCCGCGCCCTTCGCCCGCCGCAAACAGCGCATCGAGCGCCTCGCGATAGTTCGGATAGGCCAGACGCACGCCAAGCCGCTGTTTCAGCGCGTGGTTTGAGGCGCGTTTGCATTCTGCATAGAAGCTTCGCGCCATCGGCGACATCGCCGCATCGGAAAAATCGACCAGCTGCGGCGGCTCGACGCCGAGCAATGCTGCGGCATACGTCACCACGTCTTCCGCCGGGGCAGGCTCATCGTCGGCGACATTCCACACGCCGCCCTGCAAATTCCCGAGGCAGGCGGCGATGGCGCGGGCAATGTCCTCGACATGGATGCGGTTGAAGACCTGGCCTGGCTTGACGATGCGCCGCGCCGTCCCGTTTTGCAGGTTCACCAAAGCATTCTGTCCCGGCCCATAAATGCCGGCCAGACGCAGCAGATGAACGGCATTGCCTGTGGCCTCGCCAAAGCTGCGCCATTGCGCCTCGGCGCGTAGCCGCCACTGACTGCGATCATTTTGTGGGTCACAGGGGGAGGTTTCATCCACCCACGCGCCCTGATGATCGCCATAAACGCCGATGGTCGAGAGGTAGACGATCCTCAGCGGATGGATGGAGTTGGTTAGCGCCGAAGCAAACGTGCGGCACACGGGATCCCCAGATGGATCGGGTGGAATTGAGATCAACGCCGCGTCGGCGTCCGCAATCGCCTCAGCAATTTTCGCATCGGCGCCCATGTCGTTGAAGACAACGGTTTCGACGCCCGCCTGGCTCATCGCAAACGCCTTCTCGCGCGTCGTCGCGGTGGCGAGAATTTCGTGCCCCGCGCCGTAATGTCTGGCAAAATGGAGCGCGCTGTAACCGAGGCCGAACAGGATCAGCTTCACCGCGCCATCTCCGCGTCCATCCATTCGCAGCGCACGTCGGCGTCGACCTCGCCTGCCGCTCGCGCCTGCCGCAAGGCGGCGAATTCGTCGGTCGGCAACAGGCGCGCCGCCGCCCAAACCGCCATGGCGCGCACCAGCGCCGAACCGTCGTTGAGCCGCTCGCGCACCACATCGCACAACTGCGCGTCATCAGAATTGCCGACGGCGATCATCACGTTGCGCACAAACCTGTCGCGACCGATGCGCTTCACCGGCGAGCCGGAAAACAGCGCGCGAAAAGCCCGATCATCCAGTCGCGCCAGCCTGGCGAGGCCGGGCGCGGCCAGATCCTCGCGCGTCCGCAACTTGGCCTCCCGCGTGCGTTGCGCATATTTGTTCCACGGGCACACGGCGAGACAATCATCGCAACCATAAATACGGTTGCCCATGGCGACCCGGAATTCGCGCCCGATGGAGCCCTTGTGCTCGATGGTGAGATACGAAATGCAGCGCCGCGCATCGAGGTGATACGGCGCGACGAAGGCCTGCGTCGGGCATATGTCAAGACACGCCCGGCAAGTGCCGCAATGGTCGCTTTCTGGCGTATCTGCGGCAATATCAGCATCGGTAAAGATGGCGCCGAGAAACAGCCAGGAGCCGAACTCGCGCGACACCAGATTGGTGTGCTTGCCTTGCCAGCCGAGACCGGCGGCAGCGGCAAGCGGCTTTTCCATGACTGGCGCAGTATCAACGAATACTTTCACCTGGCAGCCGCCCGACTGCGCCGCGAGATAGCCAGCCAGATCTTTAAGTTTTCCCTTGATAACATCGTGATAATCGCGATGCCGCGCGTAAACCGAGATGTTGCCGGCGTGGCGCACCGCAAGCCCCGTGAGCGGATCGCCGTCTGGCCCGTAATTGACGCCGAGCATAACGATGGATCGCACGCCGTCCCACAGGGTGCGCGGATCGCTGCGTCGCGCTGCGTCACTGGCGAGCCACGTCATGTCGCCGTGGGCGCCCGTTGCAATGAATGCCGCCAGCCCGGCCGCTGCATCGGGAATGGCGTCTGGCGTTGTAATGCGCAGCGTGTCAAAGCCGAGCTCGTGCGCCCGCGTTGCCAGCCGTTGGCGCAAATCCGGGGTCAGAAATCGAGGTCCGCGTAGGTCGGCGACGGCGTCAGCCCGCCGATCCGGTCGGCGAGAATCGCGCGGAACGACGGGCGCGATTTCACCCGCGCGTACCAGTTCTTCGCCATCTCGTCTTCGCTCCACGGCACATCGCCCAGGAAATCGGCGCTCGACAGATGCGCCGCGGCTGCGAGGTCAGCGTAGGTCAGCGTGTCACCCGCAAGATAATTGCGTTGCGACGCCAGCCAGCCGACGTAGCGCAGATGATAGCGGATATTGGCGCGCGCCGCGCGCAGCAAATCCATGTCGGGCGCGCCGCCGCCCTGATGGGAGGCGAGAAACCGCTTGTAGACTTTTTCGCTGACCAGCCAGTTTGTGACTTCCGCGAAAAACTTGCCGTTGAACCAGTCGAGAAGCCGGCGCACTTCGATGCGCCCGGCCGGGTCGCTCGGCAGCAAACGGCGGTCGCCGAGCGCCAGGCCGGCGGTCTCGTCGAGATATTCGGCAATGACGCCAGCGCCTGGAATAACGCCGTTGGAATCCACCAGCACGGGCGTCGTTCCCGCCGGGTTGAGTTCGAGAAACTCGCGCCGCCGCTCAAACGGCTTTTCTTCTTCCAGTTCCGGCTCCATCCCGTACTCGGCGAGCACCAGACGGATAAAGCGGGAATGTGGACAAATGGGATGGTGGTGAAGCGTAGCCATTAACTCGAAACAAACTCCGCATTTCGCCTGAAAATTGCGCCGCGCGTCACCTGCGGCAATGCGCTGGGTCGGTATAGGCGAGGGTGGCGCCCGCCACAACCCGCGCCAAGCCGCGCAAAGCCGAGCGATGCCGCTATATGCCGCGCAAAGCGGCGCGATGCAGGCGTCAGCAGCGTCCGCCAAATGGCGTCGCCAGCCGGATCGGCCCGATGCCGATGCCGATGGAGGCTCCCGAACACGGACGCCGCGCTTCGATGGCGGGTTCTTCGATGACCCGGCGCGGCCGGCGCTCGGTGATAACCTGCTCGTCACCGTCGTTTTCCCGCAAACGACGCCGCGCCTTCTTCTTTGGCTCGGGCCGGGCCGCAACCCGTTCGGCAGCCCTTGCGCGGCGTGCCGCCGACTTGTCTGGTTCCGGCTTGTTGAAGCTGCGCGCCGACCGTGGCGCCCGGGCGACGCAATCGCCATCGCCGTCCAGTCTCTCGCCTGGCCCGCACGTCTTGGCGACGCAACGGCCGCTGCCCGTTTCCACTTGCCGCGAGTTGCACAGGCTCGGGCAAAGCCTCCCCTTGTAAGCATCCAGCGTATCGAGCTGGTCGCTTTCGAGTCGCGCCGGGGCGACCGCGAGATGCAGGGGTTTGGCCGCGAGCGCCAGCGCCTGCTTCGTTGCCTTGCTTTGCCAATCCTTGTCTCTGGCGGCGGAGTAGCAGCCAAGCCGCCGCATTTCCGCCTGGAACCGCAGGCGCAACACAGCATCGCTCGCCGGTGAAACTCTTGCCGCCACCTCGGCGGGCGTTGGAAGGGCAGCGAGGACGCTCGTAGTTTTCGCCGCCGAAACGGTTGCAGCAGCGGCAACGGGCGCCACAGATGCTGGCGCTACAGACGGCGGCGGTGTCGCGAGCGTCGGCGCGGAGGAAACTTCCTCGCGTACCGGCTCCTTCGACGTTGGCTTTGGTGGCTCTGCCTGTTTGGCGTCGGCCAAGCGTGGCGAGGCCATCGGCGCAACGGCTGTTTTGACATCACCATCACCGCGCAACGCCGGCGTTTTCAGCGCCTCGGGCAGCGGTTGCGCCGGCGCGAGTTCGCGTTGCAGCGTTGCAATCTGGTCGCGGATGCGCTGGTCGCGGGCTTCGCGCGCCACGCGCTCCTGCTCCAGCCGCAGGTTGCGTTCCAACGCGTCGCGCTCACCGCGCTCGGCTGTTTCAAGTTTGGCGCGCGCCGCGTCGGCCAACAGACTGCTAGGGTATTTCTGGATAAAATCCCGCAGGCCGACGAGGTCGGTCGAATTGCGCACGCGGCCCCAAGCCTGCATGTCGGTTTCGCGTTGATTGAGATAAAAATCCGTCAGCAGCGAAATCGACAATTCCGGTGTCTGCCGTCCGTTGGTGCGCTCGTAAACGGAGCTGGCCACACGCCGGAACAGCGAGCCGATTTCGATGCCGGGTTCGCGCAGATTTTCGATCAGCGCCAGGGTGAACGGCGAATTTCGCCCGCCGCCGTCTTCGGCCACCTGATTGGCCTGCGTTGCATACGCAACGACAGTGCCGGTCGTCTGTTCGACGCGCGCCAGTCCTCGCGTCAGCGGCGCCGACCGCGCACCGCCCGCCAGCACCGAACGGGACAGCCGGCCCGCCAGCGGATTATTGCGGCAGGCGTCGAGGATCATGATCTTGACGCCACTGGCCTCCTCTACAGCGGCGCGCACCTGATCGAGCGAAATCGCCTCGTAGCGCAAGCCGACATCGTCTTCGAGCTTGGCGTCGATCGGCAGGATGTAATTGGCGCCGTTGTATTGCAAGCCATGGCCGGCGAAATAGAACAGCGCGACCGTCGCGCCTTTTGCCGACCGGTTGAAGTTGGCAAGGGCCATATCCATGCCGCGCTTGTCGACGTCGCTGGCTTCAATCACTTCGAAGCCAACTTCCTTCAAGGTTGCCGCGAGATCGTGCGCATCGTTGCGCGGGTTGGCCAGTTCTGGCGCTTCCTTGTAGCTGGAGTTGCCAACGACAAGTGCGACACGCCGTTCGGCCGCAGCAGCGCCCGACAGGGCGCCAGCCCACCCCAGCAAAGCCAGAAGACAAGCAAGGAGGCAAACCCGACCTGCGGCGAACAAGCCGTCAACGCCGGCGGATTTCGGTGTCGTGGGGAAACAAGCGAGAGCTTGCGACATGCGCACACCCTTTCGAGGATCGGGTTCGATTTTCCAAACGAGTACTCTACAGCCGGGAGCGCGCTGCTGGCGTGCGAATTCGCACAAGCCTGAAGACAAGCGTAACCGTTGCGATTGCATGAACCCGCGTCGCGTCCGCTACAGCACCGTCTTTTCTGGCGACGAGCAAAGGTCGGCAATCAGGCACCGCTCGCACTCTGGCTTGCGCGCCTTGCACACATAGCGGCCATGCAAAATCAGCCAGTGATGCGCGTATCGCATGAACTCAGCGGGCACAATTTTCAGCAACCCCAACTCAACAGCGAGGGGCGTTTCTCCGGGCGCCAGCGGAATGCGGTTCGCGACGCGAAACAAATGCGTATCGACGGCGATGGTTGGCTCGCCCCACGCTGTGTTCAGCACGACGTTTGCGGTCTTGCGGCCAACGCCAGGCAGACTTTCGAGCGCCTCGCGCAATTTTGGCACGGCGCCGCTGTGCTCGGCGACGAGCCGTTGCGACAAGGCCAAAACGTGCTTCGCCTTGTTGCGAAACAACCCGATGGTTTTGATATGATCGCGAATACGTTCCTCACCCAGCGCCGCCATTTTCTCCGGCGTATCGGCGATGGCGAACAGGGCGCGCGTCGCCTTGTTGACGCCGGTGTCGGTCGACTGCGCCGACAGCACAACCGCGACCAGCAGGGTGAAGGGATTAACGTGTTCGAGTTCGCCCTTGGGCTCCGGCGCCGCCTGGCGGAAGCGGCTGAAAATTTCCCGCACCGCGATTGGGTCAGGCCGCCGCGCCGGTTTTCGCGAGGCAGGTCTTTTGTTCGGCTTGGGGCTCGTCTTGGGGCGGGTCTTGTTGCTCGCCTCGGGTCTTTTTATGGGCATGGGCGCACTATAGTCGCAACCAAAGCAGGAGGGCGAGCCGCGTGAACGTCCAAACGACCCCCGACGCACAGATATTCGCCGCTCACCTGCGACCCCATCGCTCGCTGCACTGAGTGGTTTCGGGTGGCGCCTCTTCGAATGTCGGCGCAGGGTAGGGCATGACCGGAGTTTTCCCGATGCTCAATTCCAATTTCGCCGAGGCCGCTGCGCCAGCCGCACCGGAAGTTGATTACGACACCGTCCGCCGCGCCATCGAGTTCCTGTCGGCGCGCTGGCGCCAGCAGCCGTCTGTGGCGGAAATCGCCGCCCATGTCGGTCTCGGCGAACCGCGCCTGGCGCATTTGTTTCGTCGTTGGGCCGGGTTGTCGCCGAAAGCGTTCCTGCAGGCGCTGACACTTGACCATGCACGCGCGTTGCTGCGCGATCAGGCTTCCGTGCTCGACGCCAGCTACGCCGTCGGTTTTTCGGGGCCGGGCCGCCTGCACGATCTCTTTGTGACGCACGAAGCCATGTCGCCGGGTGAATATAAATCGGGCGGAGCTGGCCTGACGCTCATCTACGGCTTTCATGCCACGCCGTTTGGCGAGGCGCTGGCGGTAGCGACCCCGCGCGGTCTCGCCGGCCTCGGCTGGGTCGACGAAAAAGCTGTGGCCGGCAGCGCCACCGATACCGGCAAACCTGCTGGCGGGCGCGACGGCGCTTTAGCCGACATGCGCCGCCGCTGGCCGCAGGCGACGTTCGTGCGCGACGACACGGCCGCCGCCGCCTACGTAACGCGCGCCTTTGATCCACAGAAATGGCGCCCCGACGCGCCGCTTCGCGTCATTCTGATTGGCGCCGATTTCGAGGTTCGCGTGTGGGAAACATTGCTCAAAATCCCAGTCGGGCGGGCGACCACCTATGGCGCAGTCGCGGCGCGACTGGGCAAGCCCAAAGCCGCCCGCGCCGTCGGCGCTGCGGTCGGCCGCAATCCCATTTCGTTTGTCGTTCCCTGTCATCGTGTCCTCGGCGCCAGCGGCGCGCTGACCGGGTATCACTGGGGCCTGACGCGCAAACAGGCGATCCTCGGCTGGGAGGCAGGCGCTGCGGGAACGGTTTGACGCTGACTTGTATTTCAAGCGTGGCAGCCGAAATGTTTTGCGGCGTTTGTCGGCGCGCAACCCCCGACTTGCACTTTCGCGCCGCACCTGCAAAAGCGTCTCGCCTCGCCCTCGCCCTCGCTGCTGCGCCCTGCTAACACAGCGCCGCCTCTTACTCCCGGAACCTGATGGCCGCGCCGCTTCTGACTTTGCAGGATATTGAACTCACACTTGGCGGGAAGCCTTTGCTGGAGGGCGCCGAACTCTCGGTGTCTCCGGGGGAGCGGCTTTGCCTGGTCGGGCGCAACGGATCGGGCAAATCCACCTTGCTCAAAATCGCTGCCGGCGAGCTGGAGTTTGACAAGGGAAAGCGTTTTTTCCAGCCTGACGCCAGCGTGCGGTATCTGCCGCAGGAGCCGGACCTCTCTGGCTTCGATACCGTGTTGGCCTACGTCGAGGCTGGCCTCGGGCCGGCGGACGACGAATACCGCTGCCTCTACCTGCTCAACGAACTTGGCCTCAGCGGCGCGGAAAATCCCGCCAACCTTTCCGGTGGCGAGGCCCGCCGCGCGGCGCTGGCGCGCGTGCTGGCGCCACAACCCGATGTGCTGTTGCTCGACGAACCGACCAACCATCTCGATCTGCCCGCCATCGAATGGCTCGAAAGCGAACTCAAATCCCTGCGATCGGCAATGGTGCTCATCAGCCACGACCGGCGCTTTCTGCAAAATCTGTCGCGCGCCACGCTCTGGCTGGACCGTGGCCGCACCCGGCGCATAGATCGCGGCTTCGGCGATTTCGAGGAGTGGCGCGACCAGACGTTGGAGGAAGAGGAGCGCGACCGCCACAAGCTGCAACGCCAGATCGTCAATGAAGAACATTGGGTGCGCTACGGCGTCACCGGTCGCCGCAAGCGCAACGTCGGCCGTATGGCGCGGCTGGGCGACATGCGCAACGAACTGCGCGAGGCGCGTCGCGTTGTTGGCGATGTCAGGATGAGCGTCGCCGAAGGCAAGCTGTCCGGTAAACTCGTGATCGAGGCCGAGCATGCCTCCAAAAGTTACGGCGAACGCGCCATCGTCAGCGATTTCTCCATTCGCATCCTGCGCGGCGACCGCATCGGCGTCGTCGGCCCCAACGGCGCCGGCAAGACGACGCTCGTCAATATGCTCATCGGCGAACTCGAGCCCGACGAAGGGCGTGTGCGTCTGGGCGCCAGCCTCGAACTTGCCAGCCTCGATCAGAAGCGCGCCGCCCTGGTTGGCGACACCTCACTGAAAGATGTGCTGACCGGCGGCGGCGGCGACTGGGTTGAGATCAACGGCGCCAAAAAGCACGTCATCGGCTACATGAAAGACTTTCTGTTTACGCCCGAGCAGGCGCGCACGCCGGTGTCGCGATTGTCTGGCGGCGAGCGCGGACGCCTGACCTTGGCGCGCGCCTTGTCGTTGCCATCGAACCTGCTGGTTCTCGACGAACCGACCAACGATCTCGATCTCGAAACCCTCGACCTGTTGCAGGAAACCATTTCTGAATATCCCGGCACCGTGATTGTGGTCAGCCACGACCGCGATTTTCTGGATCGCGTCGCGACCTCGCTGATTGTCGCGGAAGGCGACGGAAAATGGCAGGAGTATGCTGGCGGTTACACGGATATGGTGGCCCAGCGCGGCTTCGGCGTCGGGGGCGCCCCGGCCAATGTTGCGGCTGCAAAGCCAGCGCCGAAACTGAAAGCGGGCGCCGTGGCGCGCGCCCAATCGGGCGGTGGCGGCAAAGCGCGGCTGTCGTTCAAGCAGAAGCACGCGCTCGAAAACCTGCCTGTCCGCATCGGTGAAATGCGTCAGCAGCAGAGCGATTTGCAGACGCGGCTATCAAAGCCGGACTTTTACGCCAAGGATCCCCTGGCGTTCAAAAAGTTTTCCCAGCAGCTTGCCGACGTCGAAAGCAGGATTGGCAAGTGCGAGGAGGAGTGGCTCGAACTCGAAATGTTGCGCGAGGAAATCGAAGCGTGATGGGAGCGTTTTCCGGCGAAGCGGATGGTGTGCGTCGAAGCAACGCATAGGGCGCTGGGGAAAGCTCCAGCACGATAGCGTGATGACGCTTCTTCGAATCGTCGTCGCACTCTAGCGTTTGGCCGCTGTCGTTTTTGTCTCGTGTACTGATTTTTTCAACCATGCAGCGATGACGCCGGCAATTTCGTGGCTGTTTTTCTCCAGCATCATCACGTGCGAATCCCCTTTGATGCCGACATCCGCCAAGCGGATGAACGTCGTCGGCACGCCGGCGCGTTGCAGGTATTTCACGGTGCAATGATCGTAGGGCGCGTGATACGACGTCTCGCTCATCAAAACGAGCGTCGGAATATTGCGGAGATTGGGCAACTGCCGCGCCGGTTCGCTCTGTTCGAAACAACGAACAAGGCCCTCGGCGTCGGCTTTCGGCTGTTGCGCAAATTTGAGTTCGGAGGCGTTGGCGACCGGCGGCGCGTAAGTCAGCGGCACATCGCTGATCCCGTAGGCGAGCGCCACCTCGCCATACTTGAACCAATCCGGCGCCCCTACGAAATCCACCGCGCCAACCGGCGGGCCGTTCGGCTCCACCGCGAGGATCGCCTTTATTTTGTCGGGACGCGCGTCGGCGACAGGCCACAGGAACGCGCCGGCCTGCGAGTGGCCCAGAATAATCGACGGCCCCACCTTGTCGACGAGCGCCACCAGCGCGTCGCGGTTCAATTCCTGCTGTTTGCGAAAGCTGGCGATCTCAACCGCCTGCGAGGCGGACAGCGCCATCACCCACGGGCTATCCATTTCGCCGCCGCCGGGCCACGGCGTATGCAGGTGCGCTTGCGGCCACAGTTTGAATTTCTCCTCCTGGGCGTAACGTTTCTGCACGCCGGCGGCGTCGCCCATGCGCGACGGACCGTAGGCCTTGTCGATAATCGGCGAGCGGCCGCGCCCCACCTGATCGACGATATAGACGGTGTAGCCCTGGCGCACGAAATACTGCGCCCAGCCTTCCTTGCCGTCGAGCGTGCTGGTGAAATTTGTGCCCGTGCGCAGCCCGCCGTGCACGAAAATGATCGGGTAGGAACGCGTCTTGCGCGCCGGCTCCATGAACTCGACGTACATGTGCCCGACCATCGTGGCGCGACCGTCGATGTCCTGCATCTTGCCGCCGACAAAAAACGAACCGTTTCGCGCCAACGTCAACGGCGCTTCGGCATAGGCGCCGCAAGACATGACAGCAGCGAACGCGGCGACGGCAGTTTGCAGGGCGACACACAAACGCTTCATGAACTCCTCCCGAGGGGCAATGCGCCCCGTTGGCTGTCATCATACGCGCTTTGGCTTGGCGCGATAGGGCTTTGCGCTGACAGGGCTTGGCGCGACAGCTCTGGCGCGAAAGGCTTGGCGCGCCGCGCGCCGCGTGGCATCATTGACGCAGATGGCGCGACGCCGCAGCGGAGGAAACCATGAACAAGCGACAATGGATATGCGTTGCGGCGGCTGGCCTTGGCGCTGCGCTGTGCATTTTCACGGCGCCGTCCGCCGTGCGCGCGCAGGATTATACCGCCGCGCTCGCTGCGCCTGACCGCAGCGAAGCGGATCGCACCAATGACAAAAAACGTGATGCACTGAAGCTGCTGGAATTCACCGGCCCGAAGACCGGCTGGCGCGTGCTCGACATGGGCGCCGGCGGCGGCTATTCGACGGAGCTGATGGCGCGCGCCGTCGGGCCGATGGGCAAAGTCTACGGGCAGAACGAAAAGGAATCTGATCGCTTCCTCAGCCGCATGAAAGGCCCCGGCGCCGCCAATATCGTATCGATGGCGCGGCCGTTTGACGATCCATTGCCGGCCGACGTGAAGGACCTCGATCTCATCACCTTCTTTTTCTACTATCACGACACGACCTACATGAACGTGGATCGGGCGAAGATGAACAAGGCGATGTTCAACGCGCTGAAGCCCGGTGGCTGGCTCGTCATTGCGGACCACTCGGCCCGCCCCGGCGAAGGCGCAACGGTTGGCCAGACCACCCACCGCATCGAAGAGCCCACACTCATCGCCGAAGTCGTGGGCGTTGGCTTCAAGCACGTCGCGACCGGCGACTTCTTGCGCAATCCCGAGGATCCCCGCACCGTGTCGGTGCACAAGTCCGGCATCCGCAACGACGAGTTTGTTCTGCGCTTCCAGAAGCCGCTGTAAAGCCATCGCATTCCCCTTGCTTGCCGCAAGCCGCAATTGTGGATGAAAGCCGGCGATATCGTCGAGGTCGAAATTGAAAACGTCGGCCTGCTGAGCAACGGCATTGTCGACGAATAACGACGGCGACGGGGAAAGCGCCCCCTATCGCACCAGACGAGCCGATTGGCCGGAGCCCTGCACGAGGGTGCATGTCATGGCGAAGACAGCGTCGAGAAAGTCGGCATCCCCGCCATCTTCCAGATTGAACCGGGCGCCGCCGGGATCGCTGCATGCGCCGGTCTGGCGAACAAATTGCGCGGCGTTGACGTCACTGTAAAAGGCTGTCGCATTAACCAGGGCGCCGTTGTTTGTCGCGTCCCTGTACACAGTCATGCCGACACCAAAGACCGCGTAGTCGGGCACGCTGAAATTCAGGGTGGACGAGCCTAACGCAGGTGTCATGACACTGCCGGCCTGGCTGTACCGGTACGTAAGCACGGTTTGCTGCCCCATCAACGCGCCGTTTGCATCCCGCGTGAAGAAGAAAATATCTTTCGACCAAACGTCCTGTACAGAATTCAGCACGAACGACACCGTCGCGATCTTTTTTTGAACGGCAACGTCGGATCGCACGGTCATCACGATGGCCGGCATCGAAAACAGCGCCAGAAACGGCGTCGTCAAAGTTAGCGTCGCCGTACCCTCGTAGGTTGTCTCCGTCGTGGTCTGGCTGAGATTGGCGACCGTAACGCTACTGAAGGCAATGCCGCTGCCGGCATCCGACGTGGGGCTGTTCTTGTAGGCGCTCTGCAACGAGGTTTGCAGATTGTCGCTGCTGAAATCGTTGCGGACGGCTGCCGAAAGCAAACTTGTATCGAACGCATTCTGAACTTCGGAGCGGACTTTCTGCAGCGAAGCAAAGTCCGTAGCGGCCCCTATCGCGAGCGATAATGGCAGCAGGGCGACGCCGAAAAGCATCCCCACATTGCCGCGCTTGTCGTTGCAGAAATTCATTCCGGCCGGCTCCGTTGGATTTCATCCGTCGACCCTGCGCCATCGCGAGTTTTAGACCGGCAATGGCGGCTGGGTCCATGTTCCCCAACGCTACTCAGCTTTTATGAAGATTCCATGTATTCTTGCGTGGCAGGATTCATCTGATTGTTCACGGCGACTTTATAAACGCTGATTTCGCTCCTATATTAACGACAAATATTTGTTCTTTATCAACCACGAGCCAGAAGATGACCCTCAAAAACCTCGTCGAAATCGCCGCCGCGCCCTCGCCCCATTGGGTCGGCGACGGCTTCCATGTGTTTCCGTTGTTTGGCGATCATGCCTTCCAACCCACAGTCAGTCCGTTCCTGATGCTGGATTGGGCGGCGCCGCGCGAGTTTTCGCCGTCGAGGAAGCCGCCGGGCGTTGGCGTACATCCCCACAAGGGCTTTGAGACCATCACCATCGTTTATGACGGCGAAATCGAGCATCGCGATTCCGCCGGTAACTCCGGTCGCATTGGCAGGGGCGACGTTCAGTGGATGACAGCCGGGCGGGGCATCCTGCATGAAGAGTTTCACTCGCGCGATGCCGCCAGTCGCGGCGGCGTCGTCTCCATGGCGCAGCTTTGGGTCAACCTGCCGGCGCGGCACAAGACAACCGCGCCCGCCTATCAGGACATTCGCGACGCCTCGATTCCGCGCATTGCGGTCGACAAAGGTGAACTGCGCATCATCGCTGGCGAGCATGGCGGCGTAAAAGGCCCGGCGCGCACGTTTACGCGGATGAACGTGTGGGACGTGCGGCTCGATGCGGGCGGTCGCGTCAGGCTGCCGCTGGTTGACGGCGACCCCGCCACGCTTGCCGTGTTCGACGGAGACATACGCGTCAACGGCGAAACGCCGGTGCACGGCGCGCGCATCGCCCTGTTCGGTCGGGGCGGCGACGCCATCGATATCGAAGCGCAAACGAGCGCCCGTATGCTGCTGCTTTCCGGCGAGCCCATCGATGAACCCATCGCCGCCTACGGTCCGTTCGTCATGAACACCCAAGGCGAAATCCGCCAGGCCGTCGAGGATTTTCAAGCCGGAAAAATGGGCGTGATGTAAGTTCAGCGAAGTCAGGTGGAGCACATCGACAGCCGCGCAATTGGCGCCGGCGTCATCGGCCTGGCGACGGCGCGCGCCCTGGCGCAACGCGGCGCGGACGTACTCATCCTCGAAGCCGAAGCGGCATTTGGCATGCAGATATCCTCGCATAACCGCGAAGGGATTGGCGCTGGCGTCTCCAATGCCGTCGCGGATGGATTTCTGTGGCCGGGCGGACTACCAGATCACTCGCAGGCCCGCGTTCACCTGATGCGACTTCCCACGCGCCCGCCATTCGCTGGAATAGCCCGCGTTGACGGTAAGCCAGCCATTTGTCGTGCCGGTCAGGTTAAACGCGGTCAGTGCACCCGAGCGCCCGGCCTGGAGAAGCGGGGTGCTGAACAGCTGGCCGAGCAGCGCGGCATTCAGTTGCGATGTGCGTGAAAGTTCCTGGACCCATCCCAGTTTCAGTTCGGGGCGCAACGTTAGCCCGGAGCTGGTCAACACATCGAGGCCCAACCGCGCACCGATGACGGAATTCAGCGCGCCGAAAGTCTGGCCAGGAAAAGTCAGGCCCAACGCGCCGGCGCCGGTTTCCGTGAAACCGTTGCGCCGCACGTCGGCGTAGGACAAAGCGGCGAAGGGCTTGAACCAGCCAGGTGATGCGCCCGCGTTAAACGTAAAACGATAGCCCAGCTCGCCGGCCGCGAGCAGGCCGAGATTGCCCGTTTTCGCCGTGACCCGGTTGGCAAGGCCGGCAAAATTGATCGTGCGCCGGCCGTTTTCCCCACCGCCGCTCATCCCGGCCAGGACATCGAATTCGACGGCGCCGGATGTGGCCGAGCCGTAAATCGCGCCAAGGTAGCTGTCGACTGTGCCCGAATAAGCGCCCGACCTGACGCTGGCGCGCGAAAAAGCACCCGCGACGCCGCCCGTGAGGCCGGGGGCAAATTCGTGGTCGGCGCCAAAAATCACGCCGCCGCCGCTTGCCCTGGAACCGGGCCCCGAGGCGTCGCCGGCGATGGAAGCCGCGAGGCCGAAGCCGTGAATCCAGACGCCTGTCCTTGCTGCCGGGGCGTTGCCCCAGGCCGGCGCGGAGGGAGCGTAGGACAGTGCTTGCGCCGACAGTCCGGTCGGACCGTTGGAGGAGAAGCCAATGGCGGCCCGCAGCGCATTCTGCGCCTCGGAGGCGCCGCTTCGCAGAGACGACATGCGGTTTCCGAGCGCGTTCGAGAACTGTTGCGCCGCAGCGACCGACGCCTTCACGGCGACCCCGCCGTCACGCCCGGACAGTTGCGTCAGCGCGTCAGAGATCTGGTCCGTCGAAAGGCCGTAGAGCGGCGAGAACACCGATGTTTCGGCATCGCTCATCGGCGCATTGACGCCGGGACGCGCCCGGTCGAGTGCGCCTGCCAGCGCGCGCTGGGCGGAAGTGAGGGCGACGCCGAAATTCGGCAGCGTGGCATAGCCCAGAGGCGTGATGGCGGTGACGATGGAGGTCGGCGCATAAAGCACATCAATGCGCGAACCGGCGGGCAGTCCCGTGTCGCCGGTCGAGTCGGCCTCTACGGCGAGGCTGTTGAAGCGCCCGGCCACCCGTGCGCCGTTCAGGGCTTCGACGATCCGGAATGTCGAGCCGATGACAGGACGATAGGTGTTGCTCGCGCCCTCGAAGATGTCGCGAAAATGCAGGTCAAGCTTCCCGCCGGCTGTGAACACGTTACCAGCCCCGCTAACGAGCAGCTTGCTGTAGGCGCCCGGTCCGTCAGCCGTCGACTGCCCGTCGATGTTGGCGATGAAGGCCGATCCGGGGTTTAACGTCAGGTTGCCAAAGACGGAGAGCTTGGCCGGCCCCTCGGTCCCCGGCTCGAGGCGACCGTCAACGGTGACGTTGGAGTAGATATCGCCATCGCCGACCAGCGTACCGTTCGAACCGACGCGGACGAACGGCGCGGTCAACTGCCCGTCAACCTCAAGGTCGCCGCTGGTCAACAACACGCCGCCTCCGAAATTCGCGGTTCCGGCGATCACAAGATCGCGCACGAAGCCGTCGGCAGCGGTGCGCGCCGACCGCAGTTCAAACTGGCGGGGTGTGTTGATTGGCGCGGTCCAGAACTGCGGTTGGCCCGGTACGATATCTGTGACGAAGGGGAAATTGCCGAGGTTGAAGTCCGGGCCGGGGTTAAGCGCCCGGTCTAGCCGCACGAGGCCGTGTCCGTAGATTGGGTCGACACCCGGCGCGCCGAGATCGTCGGCGGTGGCGAACATCAGGCGAACGAGAAGCCGTGGCGTGTAATTGGGATAGGCTTCCGCCAACACAGCCAGAACGCCCGAAACATGCGGCGTCGCCATCGACGTGCCGTTGATGTAGGCATAGCCCCGGCCTGACGGTCCCACCTGCGGGGTGTCCCCAGTGTTGGAGATGGGATAGGCCGACAGAATGTTGTTCTGCGGATTGGCTGCGTCCGCGACGCCGCCGCCAGGCGCGGAAATGCACCAGGCCGCCGCCACGCCGCAGCGATTTGAGTCGGCCGAAATGACGAAATTCCGGTCGAGGTTGGTGACGGCGACGATAAAACCCGGCAACCGGTCGATCTCTGAGAAATTATAATTGCGCCCGCCATCGTCGTAGGCGCCCTGCCGCGCGTTCTCCGGGCGGATGAACGGATAAAGTGGAATGCCTGTCGGATTCTGCGCCTGGATCGGGGCGGTCTGGAAATCGTTGCCGGTTGCATAGACCATTATTTTGCCCGCCGCGAGGGCATTGCGCACAGCCGCCGGTTCGGCGCCGAGGTCGCCCGTAGTCCAGGTGCGCTCGCCGCGTTGTGCGGACGGGCCGTAACTGCCGTTGACGATAAGGACATCGCCTTGGCGCGCGGCAAAATCCAGGGCGGCGACCGAGTCGAGCCCGCGCCCGACGCCGCTGAGCGACAACAGGGTCGCTCCGGGCGCAATGCCGTCGAAGCCCTGGCCGTTGATTGCGCCCAGGATAGTGCCGGCGACATGCGTGCCGTGGCCATCGGTGTCGCCGATCCCCAGATCGACGTTGCCGTTAGAAAGAAACCGCCTGCTGCGAAGGTCAAGCCGTCCGGCAAATTCAGGATGGACGTAGCTGAATCCTGCGGAGGGATTGTTGAGGTTGGCGAAGGTGGCGTCGATGCCAGAATCAATCACAGCGACGGTGACGCCGCGTCCGATGATGCCATTTGTTATAGCGCCGGTGCCCGGCAAGCGTGTAGCGTTTAACGCGGTGGCCTGCCCTACCGCCGCATTACCCCAGTTGGCATTGTATTCGCGCCGCAATGCATCGGCGAAATTCGCGGATAGCGCGTCGCGGGCGAAATAAAAGCCAAAGGGGTCGGTGAGGAGGAAAGGGTTCGGACGTTGTGGAAAATAGGCAAAAGTGGAAATGTCGAGACCCTGGCCGGCGGCCGGTGCAGCGGCGATAATGGCAGCGGCGAAGCAGGCGCGAGCGGAATTTCCAGATTTTACAAACAACATCATTAATACCCTGAAACTTCACCCGCGTTGCCTAAAGTAAAGGCGGCGAATTGATATTTGACGAAAGCCGTACATGTCAATTGATAAACTGCCGCTTCCGGTTGGCGAGCCAAAAGGGAGCTGCATGGAGGGCACGCCGACGGCGGCGAAACCTTGCGCGCCGTCGTCAATGCATGGCTACCGACGGATTGCGCCAAAACCGCCCACGGCGATCCCGGCATGCAGGCGGCGGCCGCCGCCGCTGCAGATGTTTCGGCGTGGATTGCGCAGGAGGACGCCCGCTGGGGCCCGATCCTCAAAGGCGTCCTCAAACCCCAGTAAGCGACGCCGGTTTCCCCACCGGCAAAATCGCGATAGGTAGCGGCGAGCCATGCCAGAGGCAGCCATGCAGAAACCAACCTTGCAGAAACCAGACTTGCAGCAACCAGCCTTGCAGAAACAGCGTCCCGTCATGCTCATCGTTCTCGACGGCTGGGGTTGGCGCGAGGACAGCGCCGATAACGCGGTGCGCCTTGCCCATACGCCGACGTTTGACGACCTCTGGGCCAACAGCCCGCATGCGTTGCTCGATACCTCGGGCAAGGCTGTCGGGTTGCCGGCCGGGCAGATGGGCAATTCCGAAGTCGGCCATCTCAACATCGGCGCCGGCCGCGTCGTCATGCAGGATTTGCCGCGCATTTCCGACGCCATTGAGGCCGGGCGCCTCGGCGACATCGCCGAACTCAATGGTTTCGTTGACAAGCTGCGCGCCAGCGGCGCCGCCGCGCATCTGTTCGGTCTCATCTCGCCCGGCGGCGTGCATTCGCATCAGGATCACGCGGCGGCGTTGGCCAATTTTGTCGCCGCTGCGGGCGTGCAGACTTGGGTGCACGCGCTCACCGATGGCCGCGATACCCCGCCGCGCTCCGGCGCTGACGATTTGCGAAGGTTTCAGGCGGCGCTCTCTGCCAACGTCAGGATCGCCAGCGTTTGCGGGCGTTACTGGGCGATGGATCGCGATAACCGCTGGGAGCGCGTGTCGCGCGCCTATGAGATGATGGTGGACGCCGACGCGCCGCGCGCTGACGATCCGCTCGCAGTCCTCACCGCTTCCTACGCGCACGACACGACCGACGAGTTCGTCGAGCCCGCCGTGATCGGCGATTACCCCGGCATGCGCGATGGCGATGGCGTCCTGTGCTTCAATTTTCGCGCCGATCGTGTCCGTGAAATTCTTGCCGCCATGCTCGATCCCGATTTCAGCGGCTTTGCGCGCCATCGCGTCGTGCGCTTCGCGGTTGCGGCGGGGCTAACCCAGTATTCGACGCATCTCGATGGCTTCATGACAACGTTGTTTCAGCCGCAAAGCCTCGAAAACGTGCTCGGCCAGGTCGTCGCCGACGCCGGCCGCACACAGTTGCGCATGGCCGAGACGGAAAAATATCCACACGTCACGTATTTCCTCAACGGCGGCGAGGAGACGCCCTACAAGGGCGAGGACCGCATCCTGGTGCCGTCGCCGAAGGTCGCCACCTACGATCTGCAGCCGGAAATGTCGGCGCGTGAGCTGACCGACAAGGCGGTCGCCGCCATTGGTTTGGGAAAATATGATCTCATCGTGCTGAACTTCGCCAATCCGGACATGGTCGGCCACACCGGCTCGTTGCCAGCCGCGATCAAGGCGGTGGAAACCGTCGACGCGTGTCTCGGTCGCATCGTCGCAGCGTTGAAGGCGGCGGGAGGCGTGCTGCTCGTCACCGCCGATCATGGCAACAGCGAGATGATGCGCGATCCCGAAACCGGCGGTCCGCATACCGCGCACACCACGTTACCCGTGCCGGTAATTCTTTGGAACAGCGGCGCCAACGCCATTCACAAAGGTTGTCTGGCGGACCTTGCGCCCACCCTGCTGGCGTTGATGCAGTTACCGCGCCCGAAAGAAATGACCGGCGAGCCGCTGCTCGGATGACCGCCACGCGCAAGATACTCGTTACGCCACCGAACTTCGACGCCGAAGCCGTCGCTTTGCTGCGCGCGCACAATTGCGAACCTACGTTTCCCGACAAGCCGGAATCCGCCTTGTCGCAGAGTGAACTCGCGGATTGGCTTGCCGATGCGCAAGGCTGGATCCTCGGCCCGCAGGCGAACGTCACCCGCGCGCTCATCGAGGCGGCTCCGGCGTGCCGGGTGTTCTCCCGTCGCGGCGTCGGTTTTGAACGTCTCGACGTGGTGGCCCTGCGTGAACTTGGCCGCGTCGGCGCCATCGCAACCGGCGGCAACGAGGAGTCCGTCGCCGACCACGCTGTCGGCCTGATGCTGGCGGTCGGGCGGCGCATGCGCGAGCAGCACCTCGCCATGCTCGCCGGTGACACCAGCATTCGCGTCAGCACCGATTTGTTCGCCAAAACGGTTGGCGTTGTCGGTCTTGGCCGCGCCGGAAGCGCGCTGGTGCGGCGCCTCGCCGGTTTTCGCGTGTGCATGCTTGCGGCGACGCCCCGGCCTGATGCGCAATTCTGCCGTCTCCACAATGTCAGCGTGGTCGATCTCGACACGCTATTGCGCGAGAGCGACTACGTCAGCCTGCACGCCCCCTATAGCGCTGCGACGCGCCACATGATCGACGCTGTTGCGCTGTCGAAGATGCAGGCCACGTCAGTTCTGATCAACACCGGACGCGGCGGCCTCGTCGACGACGCCGCGCTTCTCGCCGCGTTGCGCGCCGGAAACATCGGCGGCGCCGGCCTCGATGTTTACGAGTCCGAAAGCCAGCCTGCCTTGCTGGAGGTCACGCGCCAGTTGCTGGCGTTGCCCAATGTCGTCGCAACGCCGCATTCCGCCGCTTCGACGCGTGAGGGTTTGGCGCGCACCAACGCAGTCGCCGCCCGCAACGTCATCGCCACACTCGACGGAAATTCGCCGCCGCGCGAGTGCCTGCTCACGGCGGGCTGAGCGCTCGCCAGCAAGGGCAATCCTGCCGAAGGAACGCCTGCCGGAGAAACCTATGCCAAAATCGCCGCCGCGAAAGTCTTCGCCCATCGTGCTCGTCCATGGCGCATGGTCGGGCGCGTGGTCATGGCGGGAGGCTGCGAATCTGTTGCGCGCACGCGGCCATGAAGTTTTCGCGCCGACCCTGACCGGTCTGGCCGAGCGCAGCCACGTGGCGCCCGAATACGTCAACCTGTCGAGCCATATCGCCGACATCGCGGGATTGCTGCGGTACGAAGATTTACGCAATGTGATTCTGGTCGGCCACTCTTACGGCGGCATGGTCATCACCGGCACCGCCGACCGCGAAATCGACCGCGTCGCGGCGATGATCTACATCGACGCGTTCGTGCCGGAGAGCGGTCAGTGCCTGTGGGATATGGCCAACAACGCGCCGGCGCAGCGCGCTGCGGCGATGGCGCACGACGGCGGCAAATCTGTGCCGCGCCCGACAACGCCGGGCAACACGGCGCCGGGCGCTGCGGCGCGCTTCGGTGACCGCTTCACGCCGCAACCCCTCGCCACTTTCAGCGAGGCATTCGTTTCAGTTCGCGAAAACGCCACCTGGCCGACACGCCACTACGTGTTGTGCACGGCCTACAACCCGAGCCCGTTCCACGCCATCGCCGCGCGCCTGCGCCATGCGCCGGGCTGGTCCTGCAGTGAGTTCGATGCGTTGCACGACGTGGTGCGCACCCACCCGCAACTGGTGGCTGAGCGCATCGACGCGCAAGTTGCGAAAGGGGGCGAGCGACACGATTTCGAAGCTTGTCTCAGAACAATTTAACCTGGTCGATGGCTTATCAAGGCCACCATGTTGCGACCGCCGAGAGCAGGCGAGCAGCCGCTGAAAGAACTGCGGCTATTGTTTTCCAGTCCAACTGTCGTTTCATCTTCACCGTCCCGCCAATGATGCGATGAAGCAGCATCGCTCATTTTCGGACGGGTGACGCGAGTCCTCGCGAGTGCTATTCACAGGCGCTGGGCTTGGGCGCGACCAGGCAAATCGAAGGGCGACTGTTCTTTCGCCCACCTACCCCACCGCAACGAAATTTAAACCCCCGACGCCTATCCTTTATGGCAGGTTAACGCGCGGGATGGGTTTATATGCAAGCGGGCATCGACTGGATGGCCTCCGGACTGGGGCTGGCTTTGAGCCTCGCCGGGCTGACCGCCGTGCTGGTTCGGCAAGCCCGGCAGACCCGCCGCGCGGCGCGACACGCTGAAGCCTTGCGCGATGAAATCTGGAAACTGAAAGTTGCCGCTTCCGCGCGCGACAAGGCCGAAGCTGCAAGCGAGGCGAAATCCCGCTTCCTCGCGACCGTCAGCCATGAAATCCGCACGCCCCTCAACGGCATTCTCGGCATGGCTGGTTTGCTGGCCGAAACCAGTCTTGCCGGCGAACAGCGTTCCTACGTCGAGGCGATCCACACCTCGGGCACGGCGCTCGCCTCGCTGATCGACGAAATCCTCGACTTTTCGCGCATCGAAGCGGGCAAGCTCGAACTTCTGGCGCAACCCTTCGATGTGACGGCGCTGGTCGAGGGCGTTGTCGAATTGCTGGCGCCGCGCGCGCAGGGCAAGGGGCTGGAGATCGCCACGTCCATCGCGCCGGACGTTCCGGCGATGCTGGTGGGAGACGCCGCCCGTCTGCGCCAGGTGCTGATCAACCTTGCCGGCAATGCTGTGAAGTTCACCGACACCGGCGGCATTGGCGTGCGCGTCACCATGTCGCCTGCGGGCGAGGTTCGTTTCGCCGTCGCCGACACCGGCCCCGGCGTGCCCGAGGCGAGGCGAGCCGCGATCTTTGAGGAATTCGAGCAGGTCGACGATTCCGCCACGCGCA
The DNA here is from genome assembly GCA_043744855.1 of Hyphomicrobiales bacterium. Lineage (GTDB taxonomy): Bacteria > Pseudomonadota > Alphaproteobacteria > Rhizobiales > Beijerinckiaceae > Terripilifer. The sequence goes on along the minus strand of JAYTTW010000163.1, from coordinate 726 downwards.
AGCACGAGGGGACCGGCCTGGGCCTGGCCATTTCGCGCCGCATTGTCTCGACCATGGGCGGCAAGCTGCTGCTCGAACATTCGAGCCCGCGCGGCTCGGTCTTCGCCTTCGCGGTGCGCCTACCTGCAGTTGACAGCGCGCCAGCCCCAGCCCGTCCGGCTAGCCTCTCCGGGCGCACCGCGCTCATCGTCGGCAATTCGCCGTTCGAGGCGCCTTATCTGGGCGAGCGCCTCGCCGCAGCCGGCGCGAAAGCGCTGCGTGCCGATGGCGTCGAGGCGGCCCTGGCGTACTTGCAGGACGGCGCGCCGCCTGACATTGTCATCGTTGACTGCGCCCTCGGGGAAGCCGCCACACACCGGCTGGCGGAGGCGGCGCGAACCGCCGGGGTGTCGCGAAGTCTCGTCCTGTTTTCGCCGTTCGAGCGACGCGCGTTCGGACAGGAATCGCTAAAGGGGTTCGACGGCTGGCTGGTCAAACCGGTGCGCTCGGGCTCGCTGATCGCCCGCCTCTCGGAAGACGGACGCACTGTGGCCGGCTCGCCCGACGAGGAAGAGCGGGCGCGAGTATATTTGCCGCGACGCGGACTACGTGTGTTGCTGGCCGAGGATAACGAAATCAACGCGCTGCTGGCGCGCAAGCATCTGGAACGCCTTGGCGCCGTTGTGACGCGAGCCCGCGACGGCGGCGAGGCGGCGCAACTGGCGCAAATGGCGATTGCCGGCGAGC
>JAYTTW010000162.1:0-1747 GCA_043744855.1 Hyphomicrobiales bacterium | reverse complement strand
GGCGCCGGAAATTCCGACTGTCGATGAAGCAAGCGAGACCCTGAAGGGTTTCCATGTGGGTGTGTGGAACGCGGTGTGGGCGCCGAAGGGAACGCCCGGCCCGCTCGTTGCGCGGCTGAATGAATCCATCAACAGGACGCTCGCCGACCCTGCTTTGCGCAAGCGTATCATCGACATGGGGCTCGACATGCCCGCAGCCGACAAAATGACCCCCGCCGCGCTTGGCGCCTATCAAAAGGCAGAGGCGGAGGTGTGGTTGCCAATCATGAAGAAGGCGATGGCGGGGGAGGCGCCAAAGTGAGACGCGGGAGTGTTTTTACCCGATGCCGCGCTCTGACGCGTCAAACCGGGAGCCTGGCGCAAGGTCACGCGAGACGATAGCGCCGGCGGCAATGACGCAATCGTCGCCGATTTTCACGCCGGATCTCGCTGCGCTACGCAGCTCGAAGCGGACGCGGTTGCCGACCTCGACCCTGCCGCCCAGCGCTACCGCCGGGCTGAAATAGGCGTGACTGCCGACACGCGAATCATGCTGGATGCTCGTGTGGGTGATGATGTAGCAATTGTCGCCGATCTCGACATGCGGGCCGAGGAACACGCCTGCCAGCACGACGTTGCCGACGCCGAGTTTCACGCCGGAACGCAATTGCGCGGCGGGATCAATGACATTTGCGAGCGCAATGCCGGTGGCGCGCAACGCATGAAACACACGTTCGCGTTCGCGCAGATCGCCGCCGATGGCGATGACGGCAGCATCGAAGATTCCGCGCGCGTGGTGATCCCGGATGGTGTCGATATCGCTATCGCCCAGCACTGGCGTTCCCAGAATGGACTGGCCGCGCGCAGCCTCGCTGGCGTCAAAAATGGCTGTCGCTGTGTTACTGGTTCCCACCAGCGCATCAATGATCTGAGCTGCGCCGCCACCAAGCGCGCTGCCGATGATCGCGATGCGCTGGATTTTCAAGTTCATGTTCGCGACTTCCGGTGTTTGCCTTTACCACGGCTCATAGGGTTTTATGACGATGCCAGCGTCCGTCGTCATGCCTGCGCGATCAATGCGCGCCGCGCCGCGACCAGCCCCGCCGTCGCCGGCTCCAGTCCGGCCAGCGATCTTCCTGCCTCCGCCACCACGGGCGCCAGTTGTCCGCATAATTCCTTGCCGAGTTCGACGCCCCATTGATCGAAGGCGTTGATGTTCCAGATCACTGATTGCACGAAAACCTTGTGTTCATAGAGCGCGATCAACCGCCCTAACGTGCGCGGCGTGAGAGCTTTGTAGAGGAAGGTCGAGGACGGGCGATTGCCCGGAAAAACCTTGTGCGGGGCGAGCGCGGCGATCGCCTCTTTCGTGAGGCCGCGATCGCGCAGAATGATTTCGACTTCAGCGCGCGTGCGCCCGCGCATCAGCGCCTCGCTTTGCGCGAAGCAATTGGCGACGAGCAGGGCGTGGTGATGGCTGTCGGCGGCAATCGGTTCTGCGGCGACAAGGAAATCCACGGGTATGACATCTGTGCCCTGATGCAACATCTGGAAAAATGCGTGCTGGCCGTTGGTGCCCGGCTCGCCCCAGATCACCGGCGCGGTGGCCATGGTCACTGCAGCGCCGTCGCGCGTCACCGACTTGCCGTTTGATTCCATGTCGAGTTGCTGCAGGTAGGCTGGAAAGCGCCCCAGCCTCTGGTCGTAGGGAATAATTGCATGCGCGCCATACCCCCAGACGTTGCGATACCAAACGCCAAGAAGTCCC
>JAYTTW010000161.1:0-25204 GCA_043744855.1 Hyphomicrobiales bacterium | reverse complement strand
TGCAGCACCGGCAAAATTTTCGCTTCAAGCATGTCCGGCTTGCGGGCGCGCCAGTCCTCCCACGGAAAAAAATCGTACCAACGGCGAAACGCTGCGTCGGAGGCGAGTTCGCCGCCCGCCTCGGCCCGCCGCGTCAGCGCGAGGTAGCCAATGGAAAGCACATGCGGATCGCGGTCGCCGGCCTGCGCATGACGGCCCCGATCGCCAAAAGTGTAGAGCTGTTCGACATAGCCCAGCGGCACGCCGGTCTGCTCGCGAACCGAGGCGCGCAGGCCAATTTCGAGCGTTCGGTGCGACAGCGGATCAAACGGGCCCGACGGCAGCGCCGCCTCGTGCGCGGCGTCCCCGGCGCGCGCCACCAGAATCATCGGCGCATCGCCGTTGACCGCGACAATCGCCGTTGTCAGGCCAACCTCAACAGGAAACTGGGTGGTGAATGTCTTTGTCATGGGGCTCTAAGGATGGGCGCCTTATAACACACACGGCAAGCCGCGCCCCCTCAGGTCGAGGCTTTCTCCAACGCCTCAAACGCCGCAAGAAATTTTGCTTGCGCAAGCCCGGGCGCCATCGGCTCCAGCAGCGCTTCAATCCCATGCGTCGCGATTTCATGGGTTCCGAATTCAAGCGTGCCGACTTCCGGACGGCCAAAAAACTTTTCCGCCTCCGCCACGCCGAAACCGGCGAGCCGCGTCGCCTCAATAAACGCAGCGGCGCGATCCGCCCGCTTGATCAGGCGCGACAGCGCCGGCGGCGGTTGCGGCGGCAGCGAGTAACGAATGTGGATCGCCGCGAGAATCCGGTTTTCGACTTCTTTGTAGGAGGCGCCAACCGCCGCTTTGAAAGGCGAAATGATGTCGCCAATGACATACTCCGGCGCATCGTGCAGCAATGCCGCCAGGCGCCAGCGCGGCGGCAGATCCGGTTGCATGCAAACCGCCAGAGCCTCGACCAGCAGCGAGTGCTGCGCCACGGAAAAGATGTTGGCGCCTCGCGTCTGGCCATTCCATCGCGCGACGCGCGCCAGACCGTGAGCGATGTCCTCAATTTCCACGTCGAGCGGCGCGGGATCGAGAATGTCGAGACGACGGCCTGACAACATGCGCTGCCAGGCGCGGGGTGGTTCGGCGCGCCGCGCCATCAGCGTTGCAGCCCGAGCATGCGACATTCCTCGCAGCGGAAGCAGTCGGCGAGGTGGTCGTTCGCCATGCCGACCGCCTGCATGAAGGCGTAAACAATCGTCGGCCCAACAAAGTTGAATCCTTCGTTGCGCATATCTTTGGACAGACGATGCGATAACGGCGTGTGCGCCTGAATTTCGTCTTGATGCCGCAACTTGCCTTGCAGCGGCGCGCCATCAACGTACTTCCACAAATACGCAGAAAACCCCTCGCGCGCCTCGATGGCGAGCCAGGCGCGCGCCGACTTGATGGAGGACTCGATCTTGGCGCGGTTGCGCACAATACCAGCGTCGCCCATCAAAGCTTCGAGCTTGCGGGCGTCGTATGCGGCGATGCGTTCGGGCTCAAAATTGTCGAAGGCTTGGCGGAACGCCTCGCGCTTGCGCAGGATTGTGATCCATGACAGTCCGGCTTGAAAACCATCAAGCAGCAGCTTTTCAAACAGCGCACGTCCGTCGAATTCGGGTACGCCCCATTCCGTGTCGTGATAGGCGACATACAACGGATCGACACCCGGCCACACGCAACGGTGACGGCCATCGGCGTGGGACGCAGCAGTGCGAAGCGGTTTTTGCGTTTGCGGCATGGCTCAGATCTATCCGCAGCCGGCGCGGCTTGGAAGACGGTTGCGGGCGCCGGTTGCAGAAAATTATGGCGGGCGGTGCGTTTTGGCTGTGCATGGCGGCTTATGGCGGGCAGGCGTTCGGGAGGCAGGAATGAGCGTGAAACGGCTGTCAGCAGCCTGGGCGATTGTGCCGGTCGGTTGGCTCGCGTGCACTGGCGCGCCAGCGCAGGCGCCGGGAAGCAGTGCGCCGGCGCAAAAGCCGGGAAGCAGTGCGCCGATCCAGGCGCTGTCGGAAATCGCTCCAGCGATCAGTCTGTGCTGGCGCGCCCCGGAAGGCTCTGCCGGAATGGAAGTGACGGTCATCTTCGCCTTTAACCGGAAGGGCGAAGTTTTTGGCAAACCGCGAATCTCTCATTCAAAGTTGTTTGGCGACAGCTCGGCACAACAGGCATTCGTCGCCTCGGCCTTACGCGCCGTCTCGCTCTGCACGCCGCTGAGTTTCAGTGATTCACTCGGCGGCGCCGTCGCAGGGCGTCCCTTCGCCATGCGCTTTGTCGGCGTGCCAACGCAGCAAAAAATTTAGGGGCGGCGGGGCGTTTTCAGGCGAAGTGGAATCGGATCGGCATCAAGGGCAGCCCCCTACTTCCCCTGCGCTATCTTCCGCAGCCGGTCGATGACGCGCTGGGGGTACTGATACACTTTGGCGATTTGCGCCTGCAGGTTCTCGCCCGATATCGGACGGTCCACCCGCAATTGAAGCTTCTCCGCCTCCGCAAGAAACGCCGCGTCCTTGTAGGTTTCGAGCATGGCGGTGCGCAACGCCGCGAGCCGCTCGGCAGGCAGTTCCGGTGGCGCGACAAACGGGCGCCCTGCCGCCAGGGGCGCGTAGGCGGCCTCAAACAGCAACTTGTCGTCAGGGTTTTTGACAAGATCGGGGCCGTAAGGCACGTCCGGCAACTCGTCTTCCTTTTGCGGCCCATATTGCAACAGGATGCGAATTTTTTTATCGCGAATCCATTGCGGCTTCGTCGAGGTAAGCGACGACCAGAACGTAACGCCGTAGGAGTCGATCTTCTCGCGCTCCATCGCCATGTAGGCTTCGTTCTGACCGGGAAAGCCGACGATGAGGGGCGTGGCGGCGCGGACGCAAGGTGTTGGCGCCCGCGCCGCCGCGCCAAGGCGTTTTTCAGAAAAGTGGAGCCGGCCGTCGAAGCAGCGCGTCAAAAAACCCGGACGCGTCATCCCATTCAACCAGATCATGAAAAGCTTTAGACTGCGCCGATTCGCAATCCGGGGTCGCCAATCCGGGGTCGCCAATCCGGGGTCACCATGCCGAACGTGCCTGTGTCAGCAGCTTTCGCCGCGCTCGAAGTCCACCGCCGTGAGACGGCCGACAGCCGCATCGTCGAACTTTTTCAAAACGACCCGCAGCGGTTCGCCAACTTCAGCGTGCGCCTAGATGATCTCACCTTCGATTATTCCAAACACGGCGTTACCGCAGCAACCCGCACGCTGCTGCTGCAACTCGCCCGCGCCGCCAATCTCGAAACGCATCGCGCCGATTTGTTTTCCGGAAAGGCGGTGAACAACACCGAGAACCGCGCCGCTCTGCATATGGCGCTACGCAATTTTTCCGGCCAGCCGATGCCCGCGAGCGGCGGCGACATGATGGGCGACGTCATGCGCGACGTGTTGGCCGAACGCGGCAAAGTGGAGCGCTTCGCCAATTCCGTGCGCAGCGGCGCAATCGTCGGCTCCAGCGGCGCGGGCTTTACTGACATCGTCAACATCGGCATTGGCGGTTCCGATCTCGGTCCGGCGATGGCGGCGCGGGCGCTGTCGCCATTCGCGCAGAAGGGTTTGCGCGCGCACTTCGTCTCCAACGTCGACGGCGCCGACTTGGCCGACACGCTCGCGGACCTCGATCTGGCCCGCACACTGTTCATTATTTCGTCAAAGACTTTCACCACGCAGGAGACGATGGCGAACGCTGCCGCAGCGCGCGCGCAGGTCGCTGCGGCGCTCGGCGAGGCCGCCGTCGGGGATCATTTTGCCGCCGTCTCCACCAAGCTCGATCTGGTGGCGAAATTCGGCATTCGCCCGGATCGCGTTTTCGGATTTTGGGACTGGGTCGGCGGCCGCTATTCCATGTGGGGCGCCATCGGAGTGACGCTCGCCATACTCATCGGCCCGCAGAATTTTGAAGAATTTCTGCGCGGTGGTTTTGATGTTGATGAACATTTCCAGAGTGCGCCGCTGGAGGTTAACATTCCCACGCTGATGGGACTATTGGGTGTTTGGCATCGCAACATCGGCGGCTGCGCTACGCACGCCGTCATCCCTTACGATCAGCGGCTGATGCGGTTTCCGGCGTATTTGCAGCAACTCGAAATGGAATCGAACGGCAAGTCGGTAACCCGCGCCGGCGCGCCGGTGCGAATGGCGACCGCGCCTGTGATCTGGGGCGAGCCAGGCACCAACGGTCAGCACGCCTTCTTCCAGATGCTGCATCAGGGCGTCGACGTTATCCCGGTCGATTTTCTGGTGGCGGCGAGCCCCGTCGCTGCGCCTATGGCGCAACACGCGCTGCTCGTCGCCAATTGTTTCGCGCAGAGTGAGGCTTTGATGCGCGGACGTTCGCTGGCGCAAGCGCAAGCCTTGTTGCAGACGCAAGGTGTTTCGCCTGACGTTATGGCGGCGCTCGCCCCGCACAAGGTGTTCCCCGGCGAGCGTCCCTCCTCGACGCTGTTATATCGCGCCTTGACGCCGCGCACGCTGGGTCGCCTCGTGGCGCTCTATGAACACAAGGTATTCGTGCAGTCGGTTATTTGGGACATCAATCCGTTCGACCAGTGGGGCGTCGAACTCGGCAAGGACCTCTGCAACCGTCTCGCGCCGAGCGTTGCCGATGCGCAGGCGCCTCTCGACGGCCTCGACCCCGCGACAGCAGGCCTCGTCGCGGCGCGGCGAAACTTGCTGACGCCCGGTTGAACCGCCCCGGCGGTTCGGCGTCAGGCTCGCCTGATTGCGCTACAAACCGTCGAACAGCGCGGTCGACAGGTAACGCTCGGCAAACGAGGGAATGATGATCACAATGTTTTTGCCCTCCATGCCGGGGCGGGCGCCAATTTCCATCGCCGCCGCCACGGCTGCGCCAGAGGAAATGCCGACCGGAATTCCCTCGGTGCGCGCCAGCAGTCGGGCCACGTCGAACGCCGTCTGATTACCCACGGTCACCACTTCGTCGATGATCGAACGATCCAGAATTGGCGGAATGAAGCCGGCGCCGATGCCCTGGATTTTGTGCGGTCCGGCCTGTCCGCCCGACAGCACAGGAGAGTCCTCGGGCTCGATGGCGATCATTTTGACGCTTGGCTTTTTGGCCTTCAGCACCTGACCGACGCCGGTGATGGTGCCGCCCGTGCCAATGCCCGACACCACGTAATCGACGCTTCCCTTGGTATCGTTCCAGATTTCTTCCGCAGTTGTGCGACGATGGATTTCGGGGTTGGCGGGGTTCTCGAATTGTTGTGGGATGATCGCGCCCGGCGTCGCCGCAACAATCTCGTTGGCCTTGGCGATGGCGCCCTTCATGCCCATCGGGCCGGGGGTCAGCACCAGTTCGGCGCCCAGCAGCGCCAGCATCTTGCGCCGTTCCACCGACATGGTGTCGGGCATGACAAGCGTCAGCTTGTAGCCGCGCGCCGCCGCCACGAACGCCAGCGCGATACCCGTGTTGCCCGACGTCGGCTCGACCAAAAGCGTTTCGCCCGGCTTGATTTTTCCGGCCTTCTCAAGCGCGTCGATCATCGACACGCCGATGCGGTCCTTGACGCTTCCAATCGGATTGAAGAATTCAAGTTTGGCGAGAAGGTTCGCCTTGACGCCACGCTCCCTGACGATGCGGGTCAGCCGCACGAGCGGCGTATTGCCGATGGTGTCGGTTATGGAATCATAGATGCGGCCACGGCCGGCAGGCCCGAAAGAATCTGTCATGACTGGCTCCTTGTGGCTCCGCTGGGCAAGCGCCGGAAGGCGCAAAACACCATCGACGTTCGTTGATATTCCTATCACGCCGGAATCAGATGGTAAAATCGGCTTTCGCATCAATCGCCTCGAAAACGCCATGCGATTCCGTCCGCTGGCACAGGTCATCGACGCTGATGCCATCGAGCGCCTTGAGGAAAGCCGCGCTGGCGTCGGCCACCAGCGGCTCGATTACCGCGTCGACGAGCCGCGATCCCGCCTTGGCGCGTTCGCCGGCGTCATCGAGGGAGGCGCGCACGATGTCGCCCATGCTGATGCGGCGCCGCTCGCGCGCCAGTTCATAGCCGCCGCGCGGCCCGCGCACGCCGCGCAGAATACCGCCCCGCACGAGGGATTGCAGCAGGGTTTCGAGATGCCGGGGCGGCAGCTCGTGGCGCGCCGCCAGCGCCTTCGCGGCGACCGGCGAAGGCCGCGCATGCGTGGCGATGTCAACAACGGCGGCGACAGCGAGCAAAGCGCGTTGCGAAAGCAGGTTCACGCGGCGCCTCCGCTGCTGGCGCCCGTCGAGCCGAAGCCGCCAGCGCCGCGCTCCGTCGTCGTCAGCGCGCCGGCTTCAAAAAGCGCCGCGTGCTCGACGCGCGCGATGACAAGTTGCGCAATGCGGGCGCCCCGCACGATTTCAAACGGCTCGGCGCCATGATTGATGAGCAGCACGCCAATCTCGCCGCGATAGTCGCAGTCAATGGTGCCCGGCGCGTTGAGCACGGTCACGCCGTTCTTCAACGCCAGTCCTGAGCGCGGCCGCACCTGCGCCTCGAACCCGCGCGGCAGAGCCAAGGCGATGCCGGTTGGCGCCAGCGCGCGCTGGCCTGGCGCCAGAACCAGCGGCGCATCCACCGCGACTGCGGCGAGCAAATCCATTCCGGCCGCGCCCTCGCTTTGATAAGCCGGCAACGGCAGACCTTCGCCGTGCGGCAGCCGCCTTACTGCAACCGCGACGCTCATGCGGTTTTTCCCGTGTGGAGCGCCGCGAGCTGTCGCGCCAACCTGTCTATCAACCGTTGCGCCACCTCCGTTTTGGCGAGACGCGGCCACGTCTCGACGCCGGTTGCGCTAACCAGATGCACCGCGTTGGCGTCGCCACCCATGACGCCCGAATCCGGCGCCACATCGTTGGCGACGATGAGATCGCATTTTTTGCGCGCCAGCTTCTGTTGCGCCTGAGCGACGACATCTTGCGTCTCCGCCGCAAAGCCGACGACAAGCGACGGCCGGTCCGTCTGGCGCGTCGCCACAGCGGCGAGAATGTCGGGATTTTCAATCAGCGCGAGCTGCGGCGCGCCGCTGGCGCCTTTCTTGATTTTCTGTTGCGCAGCGTCAACGCGCCAGTCGGCGACAGCGGCGGCGGCGATGAAAAGGTCCGCCGGCAGCGCGGCTTCGACAGCCGCCAGCATCTGCTGCGCCGTCTCGACGCGCACCATCCTCACATCGTGGGGATCGGCGACGCCAACCGGGCCGCTGACCAGCGTGACGCGCGCGCCCGCAGCCGCCGCAGCAGCAGCGATGGCATGCCCTTGTTTGCCAGAGGAGCGATTGGCGATGTAGCGCACAGGATCGATCGACTCGTGCGTCGGCCCCGAGGTGATGAGCACGTGCTTGCCCGCCAAGGCGGCGGATTTCGCCCTCGGCGGCAGGGTGATTTGCGTCGGCGTCTTCAGCGCCGTCTCTATGGCGGCGAGTATTTCCAGCGGTTCGGCCATGCGGCCAGGGCCATATTCGCCGCACGCCATCGACCCGTCGTTGGGGCCGACAAACACCATCCCGTCGCCCCGCAACGTCGCAACATTTCGCTGCGTCGCCGGCGCCAGCCACATGCGCAGGTTCATCGCCGGCGCGGCGAGGATTCGCTTGTCGGTGGCGAGCAGCAAAGTCGAGGCGAGATCGTCGGCCAGGCCGTGCGCCGCCTTGGCGAGCAGATCGGCGGTTGCCGGCGCGATGACGATGAGGTCGGCGTCGCGCGACAATTCGATATGGCCCATCTCGGCTTCATCAGTGAGCGAGAACAGGTCATCGAAAACCTTTTCGCCGGTAAGCGCCGCCAGCGACAGCGGAGTCACGAAATGTTTGCCAGCCTGGGTCACGACCGCGCGCACGTGCGCGCCGCGTTCGCGCAGCCGCCGCACCAGATCGAGCGATTTGTAGGCCGCGATCCCGCCGCCGACGACAAGCAGAATACGGGCGGAGGCAAGTGTTTTCACGCCGGCCTCGCGTGGCAAAAGTGACATGTGCGCGCAGGGATAAACGGCATCTGGAAAACGCAGGTTGCGCCGTCGCGAGGCGTCGCGGGCGGGGGCGCACAGCATAGAAAATGCTGACGGTGACTGCAATGCACCGCGTTCACGATGCGAATATCGCCCAAATCAGCGCCGCCGCGATCACCCACAAGGCGGCATGGCCCCAGCGCGAGTGGCGCGCTTCGGCGCGACCGATAGCCTCGATACTGGCGGGAGACAGCGCAAAACCCTCGCGGCTGGCGGCCTCGAGACTGCGCGTGGCGCGATCAAAACGCTCCAGCATTTCGGGCACGCCAAACGCCGCTTTGCCGATGAGGCCGAGGTTGCGCGCCGTGTCCTGCAACGCGCCGAGCGGGCCGAGATTCTGTTCGATCCAGCCGCGCACCACGGCGTCGGCGCTCGACCAGATGTCGAGGCGCGGATCGAGACCGCGCGCCACCCCTTCCACGACAACCATGGTTTTTTGCAACATGACAAGTTCGGTGCGCGTACGCATGTCGAACAGCGCGGTGATCTCGAACAGCAAGGTCAACAGCTTGGCCATCGAAATCTGGTCGGCGGTGCGCGAGTGGATAGGCTCGCCGACCGCGCGAATGGCTTGCGCAAAATCCTCAACGCGATGATGGGCAGGCACGTAGCCGGCCTCGAAATGCACTTCCGCAACCCGCAGATAATTGCGCGTAATGAAGCCGTAGAGAATTTCCGCGAGGAAGCGCCGCTCTTTCCAGCCGAGTCGGCCCATGATGCCGAAATCGACGGCGGCAAGGCGCCCCTCGCGGTCGAGAAACAAATTGCCCTGATGCATGTCGGCATGAAAAAAGCCGTCGCGCACGGCATGCCGCAAAAACGACTGGATGACATTGCGGCCAAGCGCCGCCGGATCGACGCCGCTTTTCAGGATCGCTGAGGGATCGGAGAGCGGTATTCCGTCAATCCATTCGAGCGTCAGAACGTCCTTTTGCGTGCGGTCCCAATCGACAGAAGGCACACGAAAGTCAGCATCTTTGGCGGTATTCTCGGCAAACTCCGACGCGGCTGCCGCTTCCAGACGGAAATCCATTTCCATACGTACGCTGCGCGCCAGCGTCTCCACCACTTCGATCATGCGCAAGCGGCGCGCCTCGGCGAAATACCTTTCCGCCAACCGCGCCGCGAAAAACATATCGGCAAGGTCGCGCGTGAAACGCCGTTCGACGCCGGGCCGTAAAATTTTCACGGCGACGTCGCGTTCGCCATGGGCGTCGCGAACCCGGCCCTTGTGCACCTGCGCGATGGACGCAGCCGCGACCGGCTCGCCGAAAGCAGTGAAAATCGTCGCAAGAGGTTGACCGAACGAGGCCTCGATGACTTTCACCGCGACATCGCGCGGGAACGCCTGCATGCGGTCCTGCAACGCTTCGAGTTCACGCACGGCGCGCGGGCCAACCACGTCCGGGCGCGTCGACAGAAACTGTCCAAGCTTGACGTAGGAAGGACCGAGGCGCGCCATGGCGACAGCGACGCTGCTGCCGCCTGAATTTGGGCGTTTCCGCGCCAGTATTTTGGCAAACGCCAGCAGCGGACGCGCCGCCGGCGGCGCCAGTTGCCGGTCAACATCGGCGAACACGCCTTCGCGGGCCAGCACCAGAGCCGCCCGCGCCAGACGCGCTATATGAATACTTGCAACGAACACTAAAGTTTCCACCCCGAGTGGATGGCGACCACGCCGCCGGTCAGTCGCGTAAAGCTGCTGCGGCGAAAACCCGCGGCTTCAATGCGCTGGCGGAATGTCTCGACGTCCGGAAATTTGCGGATGGACTCGACAAGGTAGCGATACGGCGCGCCATCGCCGGTGACGGCTTTGCCGATGGCGGGAATGGCGGTGAACGAATAGGCCTCGTAAAAGCGGTCGAGCCACGGCACGTCAACAGCGGAAAACTCGAGACAGAGAAATCGCCCGCCATGTTTCAGCACGCGGTAGGCTTCCGCCAGCGCCGCCTCCATGCGCGGCACATTGCGGATGCCGAAGGCGATCGTGTAGGCGTCGAACCGGTTGCCCTCCAGCGGCAACGCCTCGGCGTTGGCCTCGACAAATTCAAGGCGGTGCAGGCCGCGTTTTGCAGCGCGCGCGCGGCCGACTTCGAGCATGTCAGAGTTGATGTCGAGTACCGTGACATGCGTCTGCGGGCCACCCGCCTCCGCCACGCGAAACGCCACGTCGCCAGTGCCGCCGGCAACGTCGAGGTGATGGAAGGGCCGCGTCCGTGACGGCGCCACCTTGCCAACGAGCACGTCTTTCCAGGCGCGATGCAGGCCGCCCGACATGAGGTCGTTCATCAAATCGTAACGGCTGGCGACCTTGTGAAAGACATCGTTCACATGGCCCTGCTTTTCCGCCAGCGGTACGCTGCGGAAGCCAAAGTGGGTTTCGCCCTGGGGCTGGTTGAGAGGTTCGCTCATGCCGCCATTCTACAGGCCGCCGCAACGCAAGGCCATGCCGCAAGCCATGCGCTGTGTCGCGCTTGCGCTAAAGGGCGTCGCCGGCGGTTTGGACATTCAAGTGCCGCGCGGTTTGGCTCGCGCGGTCGGCGCCGCGTTGGCCGGGTCGTCGGGCCAGACATGGCGCGGATAACGGCCCTTCATGTCGGCCTTCACGCCGGCCCACGAGCCGGCCCAGAAACCCGGCAGATCGCGGGTAATCTGGATCGGGCGGTGGGCTGGCGACAGCAGGTGCAAGGTCAGTGGCGCGCGTCCGCCGGCAATGGCAGGGTGGCGCGAGAGCCCGTAGAGTTCCTGCACACGGATCGCCAGGGCAGGGCCGCCCTCCGCCGCGTAATCGAGCGCGATGGCGTTGCCCGTCGGCGCGGTAAAGTGCGTCGGCGCGTCGGTTTCAAGGCGACGCTGCAACTGCCATGGCAGCAAGGTGTGCAGCGCTTGCTCCAAATCATCGTTGCTGATGGCGGCAAGCGACGTTTTGCCATCCAGATATGGCGCCAACCAGTGGCGCGCCGTCGCCTCCAGCACGGCGTCGGAAACGTCCGGCCACTGCGCCTCGCCCGCCCGCCGCAGAAACATCACGCGGTCGCGCCACTGCGACAACTCTTTCGTCCACGGCCAGCGCGCCGCGCCGAGCCCCGCCACCCCGTCGGCCAGTTGCGCTGACGTGAGCGGACTCGCGGGCGTCGGCAAGGTTTGCTCCGCCAGCACAAGGGCGCCGAGCTTACGCACGCGCCGCGTGCGCAACGCGGCTGCGGTTTTGTCGAACCATGTCTCCTCGCGCATTTCGACGCCCGCCATGGCAGCAACTTCTGCGGGCTCGATGGCGGCGGCGGCAAGAATGCGCGATGCGGCGGCGCGTCCGGCGACTTCAGCGACCGCAAGCCATGAACATCGCGCCAGGGCGTCGTGTGCATCGAGCCTCGCGGCACGTCCATTCGCCATCAGAAACTCGCCCGGCTTGCCGCGCGCCTTGGCGACACGGTCCGGGTAGGCGAGCGCCAGCAGACCACCGACACTGAGCGGCGCGGCTTGCGATGCGGCCGCCGCCTGGACGCTGACCTGCGCCGCGCGCTGCCACGCGGTCGCCAGGCGCCTGGCGTCGTCGCTGCGGCTGCCGCGGTCGCGCTGCAATTGGTCGAGCCGCGCCGCGATGTCGGTGCTGGCGCCGCCGACGCCGCGCTCGCTCAGCACCACAGCGATGCGCGCCGCCGTCGCCGCCATACCGCGTCGCCCAGCCTCGACAACCATTCGCGCCAGTCGCGGCGGCAGCGGCAATTCGCGGATGGCGCGCCCCTCGTCGGTTATCGCGCCGTCGGCGCCGAGCGCGCCCAGCTCGGCGAGCCTGGCGCGGGCTTCTTTGACAGCCGGCGCTGGCGGCGCATCGAGCCAGCGCAACGCTGCGGGGTCGCGCACGCCCCACGCCGCCAGATCGAGCAGCAGGCCGGAGAGATCCGCATCCAGAATTTCCGGCCTCGCGTAAGCTTCGAGCGATCCGGTCGCAGCTTCCTCCCACAGCCGATAGCAAACGCCCGGCTGCGTGCGCCCGGCGCGCCCGCGCCGTTGGTCGGCGGCAGCGCGCGACACGCGCACCGTCTCCAGCCGTGTCAGTCCGAGGTCGGGCTCATAGCGCGGCGCCCGCGTCAGCCCGCAGTCGATAACGACGCGAATACCTTCGATGGTCAACGAGGTCTCGGCGATCGATGTCGCCAGCACGATTTTTCGGCGTCCCGCCGCGCTCGGCGATACCGCGAGGTCCTGGGCGCGCCGATCCATCGCGCCATACAAGGGTGCGATGTCGAAAGCCGCGTCGCGCAAATGCTCGCGCAATTTTTCAGCCGTGCGCAGGATTTCGCCTTGCCCCGGCAGAAAAACCAGCAGCGAGCCAGGTTGCGCGCGCAACGCCTGCATTGTCACGCGCACGATTTCATCCTCGATGCGGGCGCGCGGATCGCGCGACAGGTAATGCGTCACGACGGGAAAGGCGCGCCCCAGCGACTCGATGATGGGCGCATCGCCCAAAAGCGCTGCGACGCGGGCCCCCTCCAAGGTCGCCGACATCACCAGCAATCGCAAATCTGCGCGCAACCCCTGCTGCGCATCGAGCGCCAGCGCCAACCCCGCGTCAGCGTCGAGCGAGCGTTCGTGAAATTCGTCAAAAATAACGCCAGAGACGCCCTCCAGTGCGGCATCCTCGAGGATCATGCGGGCGAATACGCCCTCGGTGACGACTTCGATCCGGGTGCGCGCCGACACGCGGGATTCCATGCGCACCCGCAGGCCAATCGTCTCGCCGACGCTTTCGCCAAGTGTATCCGCCATGCGTTGCGCGGCGGCGCGGGCCGCCAGCCGACGCGGTTCGAGCAGAATGAGCTTGCCGGTTTTCGCCCATGGCTCGTCCATCAGAGCCAGCGGCGCACGTGTCGTCTTTCCGGCGCCCGGGGGTGCGACGAGCACGGCTGCGGTGTGCGTCGCAAGCGCAGCGAGAAGGTCCGGCAACGCATCGTCAATGGGGAGTGGTGGCGATGGCGGCAAATTCAGCCAGTCATGTTTGCGCTGTTCAGGGTCGCCCGACGCTGCTGTAGGTAAACCCCATGCGACGCATTTCGTCAGGCCGGTAGATGTTGCGCAGATCAACGATGACGGGCGCCGCCAGCGTTGACTTGATGCGGACCAGATCGAGCGCGCGAAACTCATCCCATTCGGTGACGATCACCAGCGCATGGGCGCCTTCCGCGCAGTGATAGGCGTCGGGTGAAAATTCGACCTTTGGCAGCAGCGGGCGCGCTTGCGCCATGCTTTCAGGGTCGTAGGCCTTGACCCTGGCGCCGATGGCTTCGAGCCCGTTGATGATGGCGAGCGAAGGCGCCTCGCGCATGTCGTCCGTGTTGGGTTTGAAGGCGAGGCCCAACACGGCGATTGTTTTGCCAACCACCGAGCCGCCACAGGCCGCCAGCACGCGCTCCGCCATGGCGCGCTTGCGCAGGCTGTTGGCCGCCGCCACCGTTTCCACGATGCGCGTTGGAGCGCCGAATTCCTGCGCCGTGCGGATCAACGCCATTGTGTCCTTGGGGAAGCACGAGCCGCCATAGCCCGGTCCGGCGTGCAAAAATTTTGAACCGATGCGGTTGTCGAGGCCGATGCCGCGCGCAACGTCCTGCACGTTGGCGCCGGCCTTTTCGCACAGGTCGGCCATCTCGTTGATGAATGTGATCTTCGTCGCCAGAAACGCGTTGGCTGCGTATTTTGTCAGCTCCGCCGTGCGCCGCGACATAAACAAAATGGGCGGCTGGTTGAGGAACAGCGGCCGGTATATCTCGGTCATCACAGCGCGCGCCCGCTCGTCTTCGACGCCGACGACGATGCGGTCCGGCCGTTTGAAATCGCTGATCGCTGCGCCTTCGCGCAGGAATTCAGGGTTGGAGACGACGGAAAACTTCGCCTCCGGCGCCGCCTCGCGCATGATTTTTTCAACCGCGTCGCCAGTCCCCACCGGCACCGTCGATTTGGTGACGATGACTGTGTAACGCGACAGTGCGCCCGCAATCTCCTGCGCCGCTTCGTGCACGTAGGAGAGATCGGCGTGGCCATCGCCACGGCGCGTCGGCGTGCCAACGGCGATGAAGACAGCCTCAGCGTTGGCGACGGCCTCGGCGGTCTGCGTTGTGAACAGCAGCCGCCCGCGTTTTGCATTGGTCGCGACGATGTCTAAAAGTCCCGGTTCAAATATTGGAATTTCGCCGCGCTCGAGCGCTGCTATCTTTGCCGCGTCCTTGTCGACGCACGTAACGACGTGGCCGAAATCGGCAAAGCAGGCGCCGGACACCAGCCCGACGTAACCCGATCCAATCATTGCAATCCGCATGCAAATCTCCCTGGCGATTTCTCGCCAGTCAGGCCCCGATGTTGAACGCGGCGAGCACGGCCATGTTGACGATATCGGCGTCCTTGGCGCCGAGGGGAGCAAACTGCACCGGCTTGTCAAACCCGACGATCAGCGGGCCGATGACAGTGGCGCCACCCAACTCCTGCAACATGCGCGTTGAAATCGACGCCGAGTGGAACGCCGGCATGATGAGCACATTCGCCGTGTCCGTCAGGCGACAAAACGGATAGGCCGCCATCAACTCACGGTTCAGCGCCACGTCCGCCGCCATTTCACCGTCGTACTCGAAATCGACGCGTCGGGCGTCGAGAATTTTCACCGCGTCCTGCACGCGCTGGGCGCGATATCCCGGCGGGTGGCCGAAGGTGGAGAACGCCAGCATGGCGACGCGCGGCTCATAGCCGAGGCGGCGCGCCACGTTCGCGGTCTCGATGGCGATGTGGGCAATTTCTTCGGCGCTCGGGTCTTCACAGATGGCGGTGTCGGCGACCAGCACCGGGCGTCCGCGCGCCAGCACCAGCGAGACGCCGAGCAGACGGTGGCCGGGCCGCGGGTCAATGACGCGACGCACTTCCTCAAGTGCGATCGAGAAGTTGCGCGTCACGCCGGTCACCATGGCGTCGGCATCGCCCTGCGCCACCATGGTGGCCGCGAAGGAATTGCGATCATTGTTGATGAGGCGCTGACAATCGCGCAGCAGGTAGCCTTTGCGCTGCAATTTGTCGTGCAGATAACGCGCGTAAACGCCGTTGCGGACCGATAGGCGCGCGTTGTGAATTTCGATATTGGGGTCATTGATGTCGACGCCGGCGTTTTCGGCCGTCGCGCGGACACGATCTTCGCGACCCACGAGGATCGCGGTGCCGAGGCCCTGATGGGCGAAGGAAACCGCCGCGCGAATGACTTGCTCTTCCTCACCCTCGGCGAACACGACGCGTTTGGGATAGCGCTGCACCCGCTCGACGATGCGCTGCAAGGCGCCGGCAACCGGATCGCGCCGCACCGACAGCGCCGCCTGGTAAGCCTTCATGTCCTGGATCGGCTGGCGCGCCACGCCGGTTTCCATCGCCGCCTTGGCGACCGCGACGGGGATGACGCTGATCAGACGTGGATCGAAGGGCACCGGAATGATGTATTCGCGTCCAAATTTCGGTCGTGCGCCCTGATAGGCGGCGGCGACCTCGTCCGGCACGTCCTCGCGCGCCAACTCTGCCAGCGCGTAGGTGGCGGCGATCTTCATTTCCATATTGATGGTGGTGGCGCGCACGTCGAGCGCGCCACGGAAAATGAAAGGAAAGCCCAGAACGTTGTTGACCTGATTTGGATAATCCGAGCGGCCTGTCGCAACGATGCAGTCGTCGCGCACGGCGCGCGCCTCTTCCGGAGTGATTTCCGGATCCGGATTGGCCATGGCGAAAATGATTGGATTTGGCGCCATCGAGCGCACCATTTCGGCGGTCACCGCGCCCTTGACCGAAAGCCCGAAGAAAATGTCGGCGCCCTCCATCGCCTCCGCGAGTGTGCGTTTGTGGGTCGCCACGGCGTGCGCCGATTTCCACTGGTTCATGCCTTCGGTGCGACCGCGATAGATGACGCCCTTGGTGTCGCACATGATGACGTTTTCAGCGGCAAATCCCAACGCCTTGATGAGATCGAGGCAAGCCACGCCGGCAGCGCCCGCGCCATTGCAGACCAGCTTCGTCGTCTTGATATCGCGCCCGGTCAGCATGATGGCGTTGAGCATGCCGGCGGCGGAAATGATCGCCGTTCCATGCTGGTCGTCATGAAACACCGGGATGTCCATGAGTTCGCGCAGTCGCTCTTCAATGATGAAACATTCGGGCGCCTTGATGTCTTCAAGGTTGATGCCGCCAAACGACGGCCCGAGAAATTTTACCGCATTGATGAACTCTTCCGTGTCCTCCGTATCAATTTCAAGATCGATGGAATCGAGATCAGCGAACCGCTTGAACAGGATGGCCTTGCCTTCCATGACCGGCTTCGAGGCCAGCGCGCCGAGGTTGCCGAGGCCCAGAATGGCGGTGCCATTCGTGATGACGGCGACCATGTTGCCGCGCGTTGTGTAGTCGTAGGCGGTCAGCGGGTTTTTGGCGATTTCCAAAACCGGCACGGCGACGCCCGGTGAATAGGCAAGCGACAAATCGCGTTGCGTCGCCATCGGCTTGGTGGGAATGATTTCCAGCTTTCCCGGTCGTCCGCCCCGCGTGTGGTAGGCTAACGCCTCTTGATCGGTGATGATCTGGCGTTTGGGAGGACTGCGGTTGTCATCGGCCATGAATGCGAATTCTTTCGGATCGGGAAAATCACAACTAACCCTTAACCGGAGCAGGCCGCTTGGCCAAGGCAGGGATGAGCATTTTTGGCGGACTTCGGGCTTTTGCAGAAAAGCGGGTTAAGGCGAATAATTTTCGATTTCCCGTCAAAAACTTGACCTAAATCGTCATAGGTATGAAATTTATCCGAAAAATTTACTGGATTTTGTCGAATTCGCCGCTACATGTGCAACGTCGGAGAAATATCCCATGTTGCTGCGTTTTGCCGTCTCCAACTTCCTCTCGATCCGCGACGAGCAGGAATTGTCGATGATCGCATCGGGCGCGATCAAAGATGACGTTGAAGGACTGATCGCAACAGCGGCTGTCCGAAACGAGAAGGTCCTGCCTGCTGCGGTGATTTACGGGGCCAATGCTTCCGGAAAGAGCAACGTTGTGCAAGCGCTGCGCTTCATGCGGCGAATGGTACTAGAGTCGCACAACAAGCTAGGCCCGGGGGCAGGCGTGCCGCGCAAGGCGTTCCGCCTCGACCCGGCGTGTAGGAATGCGGACTCGAAATTTGAAATAGATTTCATCGCTGGCGGTGTGCGCCATCAATACGGGTTCACGGCTAACGACGAAAAGTTCACTGGCGAATGGCTTTATGCATGGCCCAAAGGTGTGCGGAGCTTGTTGTTTTCGCGCGTGGATCAAAACTTCAGTTTTGGACGAATGCTGAAAGGTGAGAACGAAGTCATCTCAAATTTAACACGGTCGAATAGCCTGTTTATCTCTGCAGCGGCCCAAAACAATCATGCGCTTTTGAGTCCGCTGAGCGGATTTTTTCAAGCGATTTTTGTTGAGTGGACCGACTACGTCAGCCCGGAAGCACAATCACGGATTATGGCTGACATCGGCCTTGACGCGCGCGGAATGAAAATTCTTGGCGCGCTCGATACTGGCGTCGTCACCTTTAAAGTCGATTTGAGACATGGGCCAGATTTGCGCGCGGAGATCATTCGGAATTTAACTCAGCACACCGGCTCCATTCAAACGCGGTCTGTGACTGACGCTGTTCAAAAAATAACGCCCGCGGAAATCAAATCGGCGCAATTCGGGCATGCGGCTGCCGGCGGGGGTGTGGAGTTCTTCGATTTAGCGTCGGAAAGCACGGGAACTCTCCGGCTTTCTCTGCTTTTTTGGCCGATTTTCCGCGCACTCGACAACGGCTTGATAGCCGTCATCGACGAGCTCGATTCCAGCCTTCATACGCGCGCCTGTGAAGCGCTGATTCAACTTTTCAACTCGCCCGAAACCAACCCTAACGGTGCGCAACTCATCGCGACAACGCATGACACCAATTTGCTCAATGCTGAACTGCTGCGGCGCGACCAAATCTGGTTCACGCAAAAAGACAAGGTCGGCGCGACGCATCTCTATCCGCTCACCGACATTCGCACCCGCAAAGGCGACAATATCGAGAAGGGCTACTTGCAGGGCCGTTTCGGCGCCATCCCGTTTGCAGGCTCGATCAGCAAGCTGCTCAGGACAGGCTGACCAATGGCTCGCCCCGACCGCAGTTTGAAACGCCGTCCGGCGAAGCGCGAACCTGCCAGGTGTTTTTTCATTTATTGCGAGGGCGAGAACACGGAGCCGACTTATTTTGAGGCGCTTCGCCGCTCGTTAAGAAACGCGCAGATCGAGGTGAACACGATCCATACGGGCGTTCCCATGACGATCGCGGACAAAGCATCCGAAAAGGCGCGACAACTCAAACGCAAGAATTCTTTCGAGCGGCACGATCAGGTCTGGGCGGTTTTCGACCGAGACGAGCATCCAAATTATGAAGAGGCGATCCGACAGTGCAAACAACGCGGCGTAGGCGTTGCCCGGTCAAACCCATGTTTCGAAGTTTGGTTGATTTTGCATCAGGAAGAGTTCAACCGTCCCGATGACCGTCATCAGGTGCAGGCGCATTTGCAAAGGCTGCGCCCCGAATATGACGCGCACGGCAAAAAAACCTGCAATTACGAAGAAATGATTGGTCGGGTCGAAATCGCTGAGGAGCGCGCGCGCCGTCAACTTCAGCAGCGTGAAGACGAAGGCCATGCATTTTCGAGGCCGTCGACTACCGTTGGCGAACTGACGTTAGCCCTGAAAAAGGCTGCAAAGGAAGCTGCTGGCGAATGCTGAGTCTATTACGGACTAAGACGACGCGACCAAGCCGTGCATGCCATGCGCCGCTTTGCTAGGGTGGGGAATGAACCATCCCGCGCCCATCCCTGTCGCTCCGGCCCCGGCTGACCCCAAGCCGCATCCACCGCCGTCGCCGATGATCGCGCAGTACATCGAGATCAAGGTCGCCAATCCCGATTGCCTGCTGTTCTACCGCATGGGCGATTTCTATGAGTTGTTCTTTGACGATGCCGAAGTCGCCTCGC
Source organism: Hyphomicrobiales bacterium (assembly GCA_043744855.1). Classification (GTDB taxonomy): domain Bacteria; phylum Pseudomonadota; class Alphaproteobacteria; order Rhizobiales; family Beijerinckiaceae; genus Terripilifer. Next base: position 6,105 of record JAYTTW010000161.1, on the reverse strand, counting down.
GCGCCCTTGGCATCGTTCTGACCAAGCGCGGCAAGCACGAAGGCGCCGACATTCCCATGTGTGGCGTGCCCATCGAGCGCGCCGACGATTACCTGCAACGCCTCATCACGCTCGGCCATCGCGTCGCGGTGTGCGAACAGCTCGAAGACCCGGCAGAGGCGAAAAAGCGCGGTCCGAAATCCGTCGTCAAACGCGATGTGGTGCGTCTCGTCACCGCCGGCACCCTCACCGAGGAGGGACTGCTCGATCCCGCCCGCGCCAATGCGCTGCTGGCGGTGGCGCGCGTCCGCGCCAGCGACGACGGCTGGCGCTATGGCCTCGCCACGGTCGATATTTCGACCGGCGTGTTCACCGTCGGCGAATGCGCGCAGGAAAATCTTGCGTCGGAAATCGCCCGCATCGACGCGCGCGAACTTGTTGCGGCGGAATCCCTGACGCAGGAGCCGTCCTTGCGGCGGCTGTTCGAGGCCGCGCGGGCGCCACTTGCAGTCGTCGGTCGCGAAACGCAGGACAGCGGCGCGGCCGAGCGTGTGTTGTGCGACTGGTTCGCGCTCGCGACGCTCGACGGTCTCGGCGCCTTCAGTCGCGCCGAACTCGCCGCCGCCGCGCTGGCGTTGCGTTATGTTGAGCGCACCCAGATCGCGTCGCGACCGCCGCTGGCGTTTCCGGCCCGACAGGGTCACGGCGCCATTCTCGAAATAGACGCCGCGACCCGCGCCAATCTGGAAATCACCCGCACGCTCGCCGGCGAGCGCTCTGGCTCGCTGCTCGCCGCCATCGATGTCAGCGTGACACCAGCCGGTGGCCGGCTTCTCGCCGAGCGCCTCGCCGGGCCGCTCACCGATGTCGCCGCCATCGAGGCGCGGCTCGACGCTGTGGCGTTTTTTTGCGCCGATGCGCGTCTGCGCGCCGACGTTCGCGCCTTGCTCAAAACGGCGCCCGATATGGCTCGCGCTGTGTCGCGTCTGGTCCTGCAACGCGGCGGCCCGCGCGACCTCGCTGCCCTGTGCGCCGGCGCCCGCGCCGCCCATGCCGTGTCGCAGCGCCTGCGAATGGTGTCGCCCGGCGTCGCCAATCTGCCGCAGGAGATGGAAATGGCGGCCCGGCAAGCCGCCGATATCGACGCATCGTTCATCCAGCAGCTCGCCGCCGCGCTCGGCGATCAACTACCGCTGAAAACCCGCGACGGAAATTTTGTCCGCACCGGCCATGACGCGGCGCTCGACGAGGTGCGTGCGCTGCGGGACGCCAGTCGCAAGGTCATCGCCTCGCTGCAGGCGAACTATTGCGAGATGGCGGAGACGAAGCAGCTTCGCATCAAGCACAACAATTTTCTCGGCTGGTTTCTCGAAGTGTCGCAGGCGACCGGCGAGAAATTGCTGCGCGAGCCGTTCAACGCGACCTTCATCCATCGCCAGACCATGCAGGGCGCGATGCGGTTTTCGACGCGCGAACTGGCGGAACTTGAAGAAAAAATATCGAGCGCCGCCGATCGCGCGCTGGCCATGGAGCTGGCCGTCTTTGATCGCCTTTGCGGGCTCGTGAGCGCCACCGCGCAAGCGCTGAAATCCGCCGCCGCCGCACTCGCCTGCATCGATGTCGCCGCCAGCCTTGCCGAGATCGCCAGCCGCCGCGAGTGGACGCGCCCGCAGGTCGATCACAGTCGCCGCTTTGAGATCATTGCTGGCCGGCACGCTGTCGTTGAAGCGGCGCTGGCGGCGCGCGGAGAGAGTTTCATCGCCAACCATTGCGACCTCACTGACCCTGCCGGAGAAGCCGCCCGCATCGCTGTCGTCACCGGCCCCAACATGGCGGGAAAATCGACCTATCTGCGGCAGAACGCGCTGATCGCCGTGCTCGCACAAACCGGCAGCTATGTGCCGGCGAAAAGCGCCCGGCTCGGCGTTGTGGATCGTCTGTTTTCACGCGTTGGCGCGGCGGACGATCTGGCGCGCGGTCGCTCGACTTTCATGGTCGAGATGGTCGAGACTGCGGCCATTCTCAATCAGGCTGGTGAGCGCTCGCTGGTCATCCTCGATGAAATTGGTCGCGGCACCGCCACCTACGACGGCCTTTCGCTGGCGTGGGCGGTGGTGGAGCATTTGCACGCGACGAACCGCTCGCGCGCTTTGTTCGCCACACATTTTCACGAGTTGACGCAACTCGCCAATCAAATGCCGCGCCTCGTAAATCTCACCATGCGCGTCGCCGACCACCAGGGCGATGTGATTTTCCTGCATGAAGTGGCGCCCGGCGCCGCCGATAAATCCTATGGCATCCAGGTGGCGAAACTCGCCGGCCTGCCACCGGCTGTCGTGGCGCGCGCCCAACTGATTTTGACGCAACTCGAATCGAGTGATCGCAAAACGCCGGTGAAGAAACTCATCGACGATCTGCCGCTGTTCGCCGCGATGTCACCGGTCAAGCCGCCCGTCGAGCCCATCCCTGAAGACCAGTTGCGCAAGGCGCTCGACGCGATTGACCCCGACGAACTGACGCCGCGCGCCGCACTCGAAGCGCTGTATGCGTTGAAGCGGGTGAGGGGCACGCCCGCGATGTAGAAAACGCCACGGCTGAAACCCCCTCGGTCGCCTGCGATTTGCACACGGCTTTTTCTGCCTTATACCGGCGCGGCAGGACGCTGCGTGTTGGGAAGGCGCAGCGGCTCGCACACTTCGCTCAACCCTTGGGGAGCCTTGCATTGACCGATTCGCCCGACTATTCGCCGCCCAAGGTCTGGACCTGGGCTAAGGAAAACGGCGGAAAATTCGCCAGCATCAACCGTCCCGTCGCGGGCGCCACGCACGACAAGGCGCTGCCGGTTGGCAAGCATCCCTTGCAACTTTATTCGCTCGCGACCCCCAATGGCCAAAAGGTCACGATCCTGCTCGAAGAACTGCTGGCGCTGGGCTATCGCGGCGCTGAATATGACGCCTGGTTGATCAAAATCGGCGACGGCAATCAGTTCGGCAGCGGCTTTGTCGAAGTTAATCTCAACTCGAAGATACCCGCGCTTCTCGATCGCTCTGGCGCGAAGCCCATCCGGGTCTTTGAATCCGGCGCGATCCTGCTGCACCTCGCCGAAAAGTTCGGGGCCTTTCTGCCGACAACGGCCGAAGCGCGGGCCGAATGCCTTTCGTGGCTGTTCTGGCAAATGGGCAGCGCGCCCTATCTAGGCGGCGGTTTCGGGCATTTCTACGCCTACGCTCCGACCAAAATCGAATACGCCATCGACCGCTTCGCCATGGAGGTGAAACGTCAACTTGACGTGCTCGACCGGCGCCTCGCGCAAAGCCAGTATCTTGCCGGCGACGCCTACACGATCGCCGATATCGCGGCTTGGCCATGGTACGGCGGCATGGCGAAAGGCTGGCTCTATGAGGGTGGAGAGTTCCTGCAGGTGCAAGACTACAAGAACCTGCAACGTTGGGCCGACGCCATTTATGAGCGACCGGCGGTGCGACGCGGTCGCATGGTGAACCGCCTCAATGGCGATCCCGCCGCCCAGTTGCACGAGCGCCACGACGCGGCGGATTTCGACAACCGGACGCAGGACAAGTTGGCCGGATAAGGCGGCGAGGCTACCGGCCCGGCTCATCCCCCGATGGCGCGCAAGACTTTCGACGCCCGATCAATAATCGCCTTGGGCGCGGCGTGGATGGCCGCGACGAGAGCGGCGACATCCGCGCCGGAGACGAAATGCAAGGTGGCGTGCAGACGCGCGGCGTCGGCGCGGAATTCGGCGTCCTCCGCCATCGCTGCAAACGCCTTGCGCAAGCTGCTGACGGTTTCCGGTTTGACGCCGGGCGGCGCGATAAAGTTGCGACCGTAGGTTTGCCGCTCAATGAGCAATCGCAGCACGGCGCGGCTTTCCTCGTCGGGCGCCAGTTCAAGACCGGTCGCGACATCCGCCAGATCGGGATGTCGTTCGGTACGAAGCTGCAACAGGAAACGCACCTTGTTTTCGGAAATCCAGTTGGCGCGTCCGGCTCGAACGCTGTCGAAATCATCGCCAACGACGCCCTGCACCTCGCCGCGCTCCATCGCCAGGGAGATTGCCGCAGTCCCCGGGTAGCCGTTCACTAACTTGAATTTTGTGCCGGCGAGGGCATTCAGCACGTTCGGCCACAGGGTGACATCCGAACTCGCGCCGCCTGCGCCCACGAGGATTTCCTGCGTTTGCGTATCGCGCGCCGTTTTGAACGGCGTGTTCGACCACACCATGGCGACCGCCGTGTAGTCGTTGAGGCTGCCGAGCCAGTTGACCCTTGTCGCATCGATATGTGCGTTGGGATTGCCGAGCAGCGCCTCGAACATGGTTGCGCTCTGCGGCAACACGATGGCCGAGCCATCCTTCGGCGCGATGTTGACCAACCAGTTGGCGGCGATCAACGAGCCGGCGCCTGGCATGTTTATGGCGATGGCGGAGGGGTTGCCCGGTAAAAACCGCCCGAGATGACGCGCCGCCAGCCGTCCATAAATGTCGTACCCGCCGCCCGCCGGCGTGCCGATAACAATGGAAAGCTTGTCTGGAAAAGTCGCCTCTTGCGCCGCAACCTGCGGAACGGCGCCGAGGCCGGCGGCGGTAAAAACCCAGATTGGGAAAAATTTTCGCGCCATGGCGATGCCGACGGCGCGAAGCCTGACGCGGGCGGGTCTCATGCAGTGCTCCTCCGCCTCAGCCACAAAGGCTTGCCACAAAGATTTGTCACAAGACTTAACGCAGCGGCCTGCCATCGCGCAAACGCTGGTCCGGCGCTTTCTCCAAAAAGACGCTTGCAAAGCGCGCAGGGTAGCCCATTTATGTCGCGGTATGGGAGGCAACTTTTGACTTGGGTGGCGTACATTTCCTCAATTGCAGTTACCCTGTCGCGTCGGAGCGACCGTGTGGCGCGCGCCGCACGATGACAACGCCGGTCGAAGTCCGCTTCCAGGCGCCGGTCGCCAAGCCTCGTTTATTGCCGCGTTTATCGCGTCGGTTCTCGCGTCGCCTTGGGTTGAACACAGGGGCTGCAACGCTGGTGGCGGCGCTGGCGGCATGGCTGTGGTTCAATGAAAGCGAGGGCGCACTGCGCGTATTCGCCTTGTCGGTCACCGGCGCATTGTTCAGCGCTTTGGCGCTTGCCAGCCGTCGCGCCCTGTTCGCAGCCGCCACTACCACCGCCATCGTCGCCGGGATCGTGCTCGTCTCCCTCGCCAAGCGATCCGTCGAAGGCATGGTGTTCCACTCGTGGGATTTCGTGCAGACGTTGTTCGACTGGCGCGAACTGCACGAAGAATACGTCGCGCATACGCAATCGTGGTGGCTTGGCGTCGCCGCGCTACTGGCGATGCTGTTGCTCCTCTACGCTGTTTGTTGGGTAGAGGCTCCGCTGCGCCGGCGCTGGTGGTTTGCGCCGCCCGCCGCAGTGTGCGTGATGGTCGCCGCGTTCGCTGCGCAGATCATGCCGGAGCGCGGCCACACGTTGTTTTACTGGGACGGAAATTTCGTCAGCTCGTTCTACCGTTCCTTCGCAGAGACCGGCGGCGCCTTGTGGCGTGGCGGCCTGTTTGAACGCAGCGCCGCCGCCGGGGCGCCGATCCGCGTGGCGCCGTCGTGCCGGCACGACAAGCCGCTGCCGCACATTCTGCTCATCCACGAAGAGTCAGTAACCCAACCCTCGCTGTTTGAAGGTCTGCAATATGACCATTCGCTCGACCCGTTCTTTCGATCCGTCGACGGCGTCCTGCACCCGTTGCGCGTCGAAACCTATGGCGGCGCGTCGTGGCTGACGGAGTTTTCCGTGCTGACCGGCATGTCGGCGCGATCCTTTGGCTCGATGCAGAATTTCGTGCAGCCGTTCATGCGCGGCCGGCTGCGCGAAACCGTGCCGCAGGTGCTTGCCGCCTGTGGCTATCGCAACATGATGTTCACGCCTTGGGCAAAACAGTTCATGGCGGTGGCGCGATTTTATGAATCCATCGGCATTGCGGAAATTCTGGATCGCACCGCGCAGGGCAATGAGCGCGAAAACGAGCGCGACCGGTTTTTCTTCGCCAACGTGCTGAAGGCGCTCGAGCAGAAACTCGAGACTTCCAGCGCGCCGACTTTCTCGTTCATCGAAA
>JAYTTW010000160.1:0-6710 GCA_043744855.1 Hyphomicrobiales bacterium | reverse complement strand
CCTCCAGACTGTCGTCATCGTTTGCGGCATCTGCGCGTTGTTTGTCGCCGCTGCCCAAAATGGGATTGCTGTGAGGGTCGCGCAACAGCAACAAATGTCGGCGTTCGTGAGCACGGTATGGAACATTTCCACCTCCATCACGGCGGCCTTGGCTTATTGGGCTGGCGGCCTCATCAGCGTTCAGTTGCATGCCGTCGCGGCCGAGGCAGGTGGCAAAATCATCTATCTGGCGGGAGCGTGCGGTTGTGTTTGCCTGATTTTATTCAGCTTTCTCAAACCGAAAGGCATTCATCCCATCAACACGACATCGCTTGAACCGCGCCAACCCATCTGGAAATTCGGCGAAGTGTTCTCCTCGCGACGGGTTTGGGCGCCGCTGGCAATCTGGATGCTCTGGAACTTCGCGCCTGCGACCACCACGCCTCTGCAATATCATCTCGTAGACGAGCTGGCCGCCGGTGAGGCGGACTGGGGAGTGTGGAACGCGCTCTTCAGCCTCGGCTTCGTCCCCGTCTTTTTTTTATACAGTTACCTGTCAGAGCGGGTCTCGGCCACCAGGCTGTTGGGCATCGGCGCGGCTATTGCGGTGTTCCAGTACATTCCCATTCTACTCGCGACGACCTCCCATGCCGCCCTTGTTGCGGCGCTTCCGACCGGAATGCTCGGAGGACTGGCTACGGCCGGCATTGTCGACCTGATGTTGCGCTCGGCGCCACCAGGTTTTCAGGCCACCATGATGATGGTCGGCAGTTCGCTGTATTTTTTGGCGTTGCGGTTGGGCGATTTGATCGGTTCAATCGCCTACGAGCAGTTCGGCGGTTTTCCAACGTGTGTAGGTCTGAGCACGGCGGCGAATATCGGGATATTGTTTCTGCTACGGTTTCTCGGCGCTGTCGCACAAGATCGCCCCGTCAGTAACGTGGCTGGCAAACAAGCGGGATAGAAAGCGTTTATCGCAGGAAACCGCCGCGCGATGGTCTACCGGCCTGCGTTTCAAGTTGATCGTCGGCCACAAGGGCACTGCGGAGGCCAGCCTCGCCATGCAGCGCGGCGAGGTCGACGCTCTCGTCGTGCCGTGGACGGTTTTGCGCGTCGCGCACGCCGATTGGCTGCGCGATCATAAAATCAACATTCTCCTGCAACCCGGCGTCGAACGCGCCGCCGACCTGGCGGACACGCCGCGCGTCATCGACATGGCGCGTAACGATGAGCAACGGCAGATTCTCGAAATGTTTTCTCTTTCAGAACAGATCGGCAGGTCTTTTGTGGCGCCTCCCGGGACGCCGCCCGAGCGCGTGCGCGAGTTGCGCACAGCCATCGCCGCCACCCTGGATGACGCCGGCCTGCGCGCCGAGATTGCGACGCTGCACCTGAGCCTCGATCCAATGTCTGGCGAAGCGTTGCAGAAATTGATAGCTTCGGCGTTTCGCTACGGCCCGGCGCGGGTGGTAAAGCACAGGCGCTGGCCAAACTGGATTAGTCGGGAGGACTGAAATGTGCGAGCCGCCCTCGTCCTTCGAGACGGCCTTCGGCCTCCTCAGGATGAGGGCTACAGGAACTTTGGGCATTAGCACAAGATGAAACACTCCCAGAAAACCTCATCCTGAGGAGCCGCGCAGCGGCATCTCGAAGGACGTGGTTTTCGCGCCGACTCCCATAAACACCTTCAGGATTCCGCACGATGCACATCATCGATTCGCATTTTCACTGGCGCCCCATCGCCATGCTCGAGTGGGCCTGCAAGGCGAAGGGTTATCCGCGCGCCGAGCGCGACGGCAAGGGCGGTTATATCTGGTCCATCCGCGAGGGATATTCGGTCGCCATCCGCAACAATCATCCCGCGTGGGCGCCGCTTGAGGCGATGCTGGCCCACATGAACGGCTTGGGCCACGCGGTCGACGTTGTCTGCACCATCGGTCCGTTGTCGGTGTATTTTTCCGAGCTGGAGCCGCAGGCCGGACGCGATGCCGCCATGCTGTGGAACGAGGAGATGGCGAGCGCCCAGCGGGCGTTTCCCGGTCGCTTTTATGGCACCGCCGCCGTGCCCCTGCGTGATACGAAAACCGCCATCGACGTGCTCGAACATGCAGTCTTGAAGCTCGGCCTTTATGGCGCCAACCTGCCGGGCAGCGTCGGCACCGATCCGCACATCGACCATCCACGCCTGTGGCCGTTCTACAAGCGGGCGGAGGAACTTGGCGTGCCGCTGTTCCTGCATCCCACCGACGCCATTTTCGCCGACATTCTGGCGGGCTACAACGACACGCTGCATTTCAGCCTGGGCCGCGCCATCGAAGTCAGCGTCGGCGCCTCGCGGCTCATACTGTCGGGGCTGATGGAGCATTGCCCGGAATTGAAAATCGTCATGTCGCACACCGGCGGCGCGCTGCCGTATCAATCCGGCCGCATGGACAAAAACACCCAAGCCGCCAACCTGCCGCGCCCCTTCAGCGAATACGTGAAGCGAATGTATACGGACACGGTGACACCACACACCGCAGGCATGCAGTTCGCCATTGATTACTATGGTATCGACAACGTCATGTATGGCTCCGACTATCCTTGCTGGGAACCAGCGGAAACGTTGCAGTTACTTGACGGCGTCAAGCTGTGCGATGCCGACAAGCAAAAACTTTACGTCGACAATTGCCAGCGCATTTTCGGCCTGCCGAAGCGCGAAGCGACGGCGCAAGCCGCAGAGTAGGGCCTCTGGGCGCGGTGCACGCTTGCCCCGGAGCCGGCGCGCGCTTACACGCGATTTAAATCCACGCGTCCCCCCAACCCACGCTTTCCCGAGTCTCCCGGAGCCCGCATGGCCATGCCCCCCGTTGCTGATGATCTCGCCAGAAAATTCCTGCTCGATCCCTACAATGATTGGGCGGCGGGTGAGGGCGTCCCGGTCCATCTCGATTTCGGCCACGATCTCCTGGCGCTGGAGACCGGACCTTGGGACCGCTACGACGCCAAGGGTTGTTTCGCGCATACCCATGGGCGTGGCGACTTCATGTCGAACTACGTTATTGAAATTGACCCCGGCAAAAAGACCCGGCCCGTCAAGCATCTCTACGAGGCGTTCTTTTACGCGCTTGAAGGTTTTGGCTCGACCACCGTGTGGCTGCCGAACGGCGCAACGCGCACCTTCGAGTGGGGCCCCAAAGCCCTGTTCGCCATTCCGCTCAATTGCCAGTACCGGATTTTCAACTCGTCCGGTCGAGAACCCGCGCGCTTGTCCGTTACGTCCAACGCGCCGCTGACGCTTAATCTCTACCACAACACCGAGTTCGTTTTTAACAACCCGTTCACGTTCCCCGAGCGCCTCGGCGACGGCAAGCATTTTGAAGGTGAAGGCGATCACACCCCGGTGCATCGCGGCCTCAACGTCGCCACTCTCAACGTTTGGGAAACCAACTTTGTGCACGACCTCACCAGCTTCAAGCTCTACGAGCTGAACGAGCGTGGCAAAGGCTCGCTCAACGTATCGTTCGTGCTGGCCGACGGGACCATGCACGCGCACACCTCGGAGATTCCCACAGGCCGCTACAAGAAGGCGCATCGCCACGCAGCCGGCACGCACGTACACGCCGTCGATGGCGAGGGCTATTCACTGCTTTGGTATGAAGGCGACAGCGAGTTCAAAGAACTGCCGTGGCGCCACGGCGTCATGTACACGCCGCCATTCTGGATGTTTCACCAGCATTTCAATACGTGCGACCGACCGGCGCGCTACCTCGCGTGCAGCCTTGGTAGCCGCCGCTATCCCTTCATCTCGCTGCGCCGCAAGAGCGCCGAAGGCTTCGGCTCGACGTCGATCCAGCAGGGCGGCCGGCAAATCGAGTACGAAGATCAGGATCCGCGCCTGCATCGCAAATGGCTCGAAGCCATGAAGGCCAATGGCGTCGCTTCAAAAATGGGCGACATTTTTGATGAGCCGGCTATCCTCGCGTTGCCGCAAGACAAACTCAGCGGGGTCATCTCGACGCCGAAATCTATTGGCCCGGCGATCTGAACGTGCGGGAATTCGCGGAAGTTTGCGGGAATTTTGGAGAAATTCATGCGTCTGACGACACTTTCGGCCCTCTTGGCGACGGCTCTGGGCGGGGCGCCGGTGACCCTCGCGTCCGCCGCTGACGTGAAAATCAACCTCGGCACGGTTCAATCCTTCGGTGCGGTCGTTACCTACATTGCGCGCGACAAGGGCTACTTCAAAGAGCAGGGCCTCGAGGTCGACATCAGCTTCGTCAATTCCGCCGCAAACGCGGTGGCGTTGTTGGCGAAAGGCGAGTTGCAGGTCGTCGAGGGCGGCGTCTCGGTCGGCTACTTCAATGGGCTTGAGCAAAACCTGCCGATGGTCATGACATCAGATCGCGTCTCGACGCCGATCCACCACAAGCTGCTCGTCAGCGCGCTCAACAAAGGCAAGATCACCAGGATCACCGATCTCAAGGGCAAGAATGTCGGTAGCAATTCCATCGCCGCCGTCACCACTTATGAACTCGGCAAGATGCTGTCGAAGTTCGGCATGAAGCTTGAGGATGTCGAGATCAAGCAACTGGGCTTCCCGCAGATGGCGCCGGCGTTGCAGAACGGCGCGCTCGATGCGACCCTGCAAATTCCGCCATTCGCCGCCGATATGGAAGACAAGGGCATCGGCTTTCCCATCGCCAGTGTCGATGAAAACGCCGAACCGCTGCCGATGACCATCGCGGCAAGCTTCGTCAATACCGATTGGGCAAAGGCCAACAACGCCGCCATGCGCGGCTTCTTTGTCGCCTATATCAAGGCGACGCGCGAATACTGTCTCGCCTATCATAACGGCGCCAACCGCAAGGAAGTGATGCAGATCGCCCTCAAGAACGGCCTCGATAAATCCCTCGAAGACATCGAGAAAAATCCGTGGACGGGTCGAAACATGGATGGCCACGCCAACATGGCGAGCGTGATGGATCAGCAGTCCTGGTACAAGGATCAAGGCATGGTCAACAAGCTGTCGATGCCGGAGCGGGTTTACACCAGCGAATACATCGATTTCGCCAATCAGAAGCTGGGACCCCCGCCAGCGGTCAACGCCGCATCGAAACTTGAGGGTTGCCGCTGAAAGCCCGCAGTCCATTGCTTCGCGCGCCGCAGTTGATTATGCACCGCCAGCCGCCTTTCGCGGCGCAGGAGGCAGCGGCGCCGGGTGGATAACGCAGGGCCAACCACCGACGCCGATGCGCGCCCCGTCAGCCTGCGAAATTTGTTCACAGGTTTTCTGCTGGTTGGCCTGATGGGCTTTGGCGGCATCGCCGTCAGCGCCAATTACATCATCGTTGAAAAGCGCAAATGGAAGACGCCGAAAGAGTTTGTCGAACTCTTCGGCATCTGCTCACTCTTGCCGGGCGGCAACTTTCTCAACGCCTGCGTGATGATCGGCGATGAAAATCGCGGTCCGCTCGGCGCCCTCGTCTGCCTCGGGGCGCTGTTGCTGGCGCCCTTGGCGATCCTGCTGATGATCGCCATCGCCTACGACCATTTCTCCTATTTGGCGGACGTTCGGGCGGCGACGGCAGGCGCGGCGTCGGCGGCGGCGGGCCTCATTTTCGGCACGGCGGCGCGCCTCGTTCGCGGTGTCGAACGCACAGCGGCGTCGGTGGTTTTCGGCCTCGCGACATTCATCGCCATCGGCGTGTTGCGGCTGCCGCTGTGGGCCGTCGTTCTGGTCATTTGTCCCGTGGCGATTGCGTGGACGATCCGGGCGGGGAAATCGGCGTGAGCGACGCGGTCCTGAAGCTCTTCACCGCGTTCCTGACCACGGCGATGTTCGCCATTGGCGGGGCCAGCGCGCTCATCCCGGAATTTCACCGGCAGATCGTCGAGGTTTATGGGCTGATGAATGACGCCCAGTTCGCCAACTCCGTGGCGCTGGCGCAACTGGCGCCCGGCCCGAACATGCTGATGGTCAGTTTCATCGGTTGGCAAGTGGCGGGCTTACCGGGGCTTTTGGCCTCGACCTTCGCCATCGTCGGTCCGCCGAGCCTGCTGGCGTTCGCCGTCGGGCGCGGCATGGAGCGGATGCGCGGCGCGCCGTGGCTGAACGCGGTCAAGGTCAGCCTGGCGCCCATCACCGTTGGTTTAATGGTCGCCTCCGGCCTTATCACCGCGCGCGCCGCCGGGCACGACTGGGTCAGTTATGCCCTGACGGCGGTGTCGGCGGCTTTCATGCTGCGTTTCCGCAAAAATCCGTTGTGGGTCATCACCGGCGGCGCGGTTCTGGGGATCGCCGCCAGCCGCCTCGGCCTGACCGTGTGACAAGTCGTCCGTCTGCGCGGTTCGGGCGCGGTGAAGACTTGCTTGGCCGCGTGCGCTGCGGTAGTCCTCCCGGCAACTTCCGAACGGCCCACAATCGGGTTCGTCGCCGCGCCGCAGCCGCGGCCGTTTGGACGCGTGCCCCAACGACACGTGCCCCAATTTGGGCCGGGATCCGCCGATGCCAGTTTTGCTTGAAGAATACCTGCCTCTCGTCATTTTCATCGCTGTCGCGGGCGGCATCGCCGGCGCCCTGATGGTTGCGCCGTTCCTGCTTGCCTTCAAGGCGCCAGACAGCGAAAAACTCAGCGCATACGAGTGCGGGTTCAACGCCTTCGACGACGCGCGCATGAAATTCGATGTGCGCTTCTATCTGGTTTCGCTGCTGTTCATCATTTTCGACCTCGAAGTCGCCTTTCTGTTCC
>JAYTTW010000159.1:0-25323 GCA_043744855.1 Hyphomicrobiales bacterium | reverse complement strand
TCAAGCTCAATCCACCACAGCCGCGCGCTCCGATCGGCAAAGCCGGTGGCGATGTAGAGGGTGAAGGGCGCGTTGTGACGGGCCAAAACCGGCAACGCGTGTTGCAGATTGTCGCGATAGCCGTCATCGAAGCTCAACACGGCAAATGGCGGGCCGCTTGCCGCAGTCGTGTCGCCCTGCCGTGCCCCAGCCTCCTCCAGCCGCGCCAAAGCCTGATCGAGGGTGACGATTTCAAAACCGGCGGCGCGCACGGTGAGGATCGTCTCGTCGAGAAATTCAGGGGTTATTTCGAGGCCCCGATTGGGGGCGAACCCGCGGCCCGCCCACGGTCTGACGTGATGAAACATCAGGATGGCGCCGAGGCCGCGCGCCCATGGCGCCAAAAGGCTGGCAGCGCCGCTGCGTTGTAACGCGCTGAGGCCGGCGGCCAAGACATTTTGGCGCAGATCGGCGCGGCGGCGCAGACTGTTGGCGAGCCCTTGCGGGTTAAAGATGGCGTTGACCTTTTGCATCTAGGGTCGAGCCTAGAAGCAATTTGCAAAGAAATCGTCAGAGGCCCAAGTGGACTCGCAAGTGGACTCGCAAATCAAAGACGGGACCGGGGGCGATGCCGCGCCGGGCGCCTCGCCTTGCCCGGTGACGCCCGGGACCGGCATGGCGCGGCGCACCGGCGCGCAGCGCACGCTTGGCCGCATCGACATTTTCGAGGATTTGGGCGCGGCCGGAGCCGCATGGAGCGAGCTTGAATCCATTTGCCCGGCCAGCGTGTACCAGAGCCGGCGATTTCTGTTGCCTTGGCTGGCGACCCACGGCGCGGCAAAAAAAATCACACCGATGATCGTTGTGGCGCGCGACACGACAGGTTCGCCGGTGGCGCTGCTGCCGTTCGGGGTGCAGCGAAGCGGCGCGGTGCAGATCGCCGGATTTCTCGGCGGCGCCGACAGCAACGCCAACGTCGGGCTGTTTCGCCCCGATATCCACTTCAGCGCCGACGATCTGTTGTCCCTGCTGCGGGCGGCGGCGCGCAAGGCGCCACGCCAGCCGGATTTGTTTGTGCTGGTGAACCAGCCCGACAGGTTTGCCGGCGGTAAAAATCCGCTCAACATTTTCCCGCATCAGCCCAGCGCCAGTTTTTGCCACAGCGGGCGTCTTGAAACCGACCCGCAGGCGTTCTTCGCCCGGCAATTGTCTCGCGAAACGGCAAAAAAACTACGCAAAAAACGCAAGCGCCTCGAGGCCATGGGCAGGCTCGCCTATGTCCGCCCGCAATCGGGCGCCGAAGTGGCGCATGGGCTCGACGCCTTCTTCGCGCTGAAACTGGCGCGGTTTCGCCAACAGCACATCGTCAGCGATTTCGAACATCCGCAGGCCCGCTCCTATCTGGAACGCGCCTGCTGTCCCCGCCCCGACCGGGCGGCCGCAATCGACCTTCACCTGTTGCAACTCGATGAACGCATCATCGCGATCTTCGCCGGCAGCGTGCATCGCGGCCATCTGCACCTGATGTTCAACGCTTTCGACACGGACGCCGAAATCGCCAAATCGAGTCCGGGCGAGTTGTTGTTGCAAACGCTGCTGGAGCAGGCCTGCAGCGACGGCGTCGCCAGCTTTGATCTGGGCATCGGCGAAGCTCGCTACAAAGACACATGGTGCGAGCACGCGGAACCGATGTTCGATTCGGTGCTGGCGATCAGCGCACTCGGGCACGCCTATAGCGCGGCCGAATCGACGCGCCGGCGGCTCAAGCGCGTCCTCAAGCAGAATCGTTGGCTATGGCCGCTGACGCAGGTCTTGATGCGGCGCGGGTAGCTTTCAAGCGGCGTGCTGGCCCGACTGACGCGATGGCTGACTGGGCGGCTCATACGGCGCGACGGCCAGAATGTCGTGCGCGCCGGCGTCCACCAACTGTTGGTAGGCAGCCGCATTGTCGGCTTCAAAACGCGCCGGGGCGCAGATCAGCACGCAGGTGTCGACGCGCCCGACGAATTGCGCGACGTCGGCCAAGGGTTCGCCACTGGCGACGAGGATGAGATAGTCGTAGGTCTGCTCCAGCGCGGCGATGACCGCGTCAAAATTCTCGAGCGATCCGACGCCAGCGCGCCCGGCAGGCAGAAGATGCAGTCGGGAACCCCTGTCGCGGTGGATCACGGCCTCGAAATCAGCCTGACCCCTGAGCAATTCGCCAAGACCGACGGGGCCGCCATCGCCCGCTCCCGCCTCGACCCCGGCGGGATTGCCGATTTCAACCAGTATGGCGCGACGATCCAGGGCGGCGACCCGCCCCAGCGCGACGGCTTCGCGGGCGCAATCGACCTGCGGCGTTGCGCCGCTCACCCAGACGCGCAAGGCGATGCCGGCAACCTCGCGCCGGGCGAGGTTTTCCGCGAGGGCGCGGACGGCGGCGGCGTCTTCAGCGGCCGGGGCCGGCGTCGATGTCGCATCGGAAATGATATCGGCGAGGGCCCGACGCGGCGATACAGTTGTGTCGCCGGATTGGGTGTCGCCGGAATGTTCGACCTCGCGACGCAAAGGCGGCGAATCCGGCGCAATTTTGACCGCAGGTTGAAGCTCGGAAATCCTCGGCTCAAAAATCTGGCCCGCATGGGCGCCGTGGGGCTCCGCATGCCCGGCAAACGCCGGCTGCAAATAGGCGCGGCCACTCAGCAATTCGCCCGCCACAACCGTGCCTGCTGCGAGCAGGAGCGTCGCCAGCGTTGCAAATACGATGATCGGTAGTTTGCGGGGAAAGGTTGGCAAACTCGGCGCCGTGGCGCGCGAGATGATACGCGCGTCCGAAGGGGTTGAATCGGCGGCCTGACGGGCCAGAGCTTCCTGATATTTCGTCGTGCTCGATTCCAGTTGCTCTTTCAGCAACCGCGCCTCGCGGTCGAGTTCGCGGGCGCGGGCTTCCTCGCCGCTGGAGCCGCCGACGACTTTTTTCTGGTCGTCGAAATCGGCGCGCAGGTTTTGCAGGCGAGAGCCGGCGATTTTCGCCTCGTTTTCAAGCGTACGCGCGGTTTTTTCCGCCTGCGCGCGAATATTTGACTCGATCTCGGTGAGTTGCGCTGTCAGTTCCTTGATGCGCGGATGGCCCGGCAACAACGTGCGACCCTCGGCGGCGAGCTGGCTGCGCAGGGTCGAGCGCTGCTCGGACAGGCGGCGGATCAACTCATTGCTGGCGACATCAGGCACTTCACCGATCCGACCCTGCCGCAGCATTTCCCGAATCAATCGCGATTTCGCCTGCGCGTCGGCCTGGGCGGCGCGAGCCTGAGCGATCTGCGTACCGATTTCAGTCACCTGCTGCCCGCTCACAGAAACATTATTGGCGCCCAGCAGCAGACCGTTGGCGGCGCGAAACTCGTCCGCCTTGCGGTCGGCGTCGGCGACCTTGCCGCGCAAATCGGCGATCAGGGTTGCCAACGAACTGGCGGCGAGGCCGGCGCTGGCGCGTTTCTGGGTCGATTGCACGCCGATATAGAGGTCAGCGATGGTATTGGCGGCGCGCGCCGCGAAGTCGGGATCGCGGTCTGAGAATTCGATTTGCAGCACGCGCGATCTGGCGACCGGAAACACATTGAGATGATCGAAGTAAGCTTCCATCACGCGATCCTCGGCGCCGTCGGGGGCGGGCGGCGCTGAAAACATGGAGAACAACGGCCCCAGCAGGGGGATTGTCGAGGCCGGAGCATTGAACTCGGCATGATTGCGCAGATCGAGCGCGGCGATGGCCTGGCGCGCGAGGTCTCTCGAAGTGACGACCAGCGCCTGACTGCCGACCGCTTCCGGGTCGGCCCCAAGGCCGCCGCCATCGCCGCCGCCTTTGTCCTGGCCGGGGCGCGTGAAAAACGTTTCCTGATTTTCGATGAGCGCCTTGACCTCGGCGGTGTAGCGCGGCTTGACCAACGTGACGAAAGCGCTCGACCCGCAAAGGGCGAGCAAGGTCAGCGCACCAATCGTCGCCCTGCGACGCAACAGCGCGCGGCCGACGCCGCCCAAATCTATTTCGCCATCGCCAAGAGCGCTGGCCTGCGATTCAATCGACGATACGTTACGCATTCCCACCTCTGAACTGGCGCCACCAGAAAACACAAACATGGTTGAGACGGGGTTAACTGCAAAATTCCGGATTTTTCAGCGCTCAGGGATTGTTAACCATGACAGCTTAAAAATGACGGCGTTCGAACCCCGCTGGGCGGCGGTCAGAAGCGTGGACGTCATCATGCTGCGTAGATCTTTTGTGTTGAGCGTTTTGGCCAGCGGCCTGGCAAGCGGCCTGCTGACGGGCTGCGCCAGTCACTCCTATCAGGCGCGCGCCTACGAGGAGGACGTCAACCAACCCTACTTGCTGGGCAGCGGCGACCGGCTTCGCGTCATCGTTTACGGGCAGGATTCGCTCAGCAACTCCTACGCCGTCGACGGTTCCGGGCACATCTCCATGCCGCTGATCGGCCTCGTCGCGGCGCAGGGACACACGACCCACGATCTTGAACGTCACATCGAAGCAAAGCTGCGCGGCGGGTTCCTGCGCGAGCCGCGTGTTGCGGTGGAGGTCGAAGCGTTTCGGCCGTTCTTCGTTCTCGGCGAGGTTACCACCGCCGGGCAGTATCCATTTATCAACGGTATGACCGTACAGAATGCGGTCGCCGTGGCGGGTGGCTTTTCGGCACGCGCGGCGCGTTCCAGCGTTGACGTCACGCGCATTGTGGATGGGTCGCCTGTCAGTTTCTCCGTGTCGCCCGGTTACGCCGTGCGGCCCGGCGACACCATCACCGTGCGCGAACGATTCTTCTAGCCGCGAGGGAAGGCCACCATGTCGACACCGGCGCAAGCGATGCAGCCGCTACGCGTCCTGCATGTCTTGCGGGCGCCGCTCGGCGGGCTGTTCCGCCATGTGCTCGATCTGACCCGCGAGCAGGCGGCGCGGGGTCTGGAAGTCGGCATCATCGCGGATTCAACGACCGGCGGTGAGCGGGCGCAGGAAGTGCTCGCCGATCTCGCGCCCAGTCTGCGTCTGGGCGTCAGCCGCGTGCCGATGCACCGCAATCCGCATCCCACAGATATCGTCGCCCTCGGTCATGTCATGCGCCGGTTGCGCGAAGTGCGGCCGGACGTCGTGCATGGTCATGGCTCGAAAGGCGGCCTTTACGCACGCCTGACCGGGTTTCTGCCGGGGGCGCCGCCAGCGGTGCGCGCCTATACGCCGCATGGCGGCAGTTTCAATTACAAGCCGGGATCGCATATTCATTCCATCTACATGGCGGCCGAGAGTGGGCTGGCGCACGGCACCGACATCTTCCTGTTCGAGAGCCAGTATATTGGCGCCTGCTTCCAGCGCGGCGTCGGCGCGACGCGGGCCCTGCAACGGGTCGTGCTGAACGGCATCAGCGAAGCCGAGACGGTGGAGGTCCAACCCGCAGCCGACGCGGCTGATTTTGTCTATGTCGGCGAACTGCGCTCGGCCAAGGGTATCGACACCATGCTGCTCGCCATCGCCGAAGTGGCGCGGCGACGGGGCGCGGCTCCGCGCACCATCCTCGTCGGCTCGGGCCCCGATCAACCGCAATTGCAGGCACAGGCGGCGGCGCTGGGAATTGCCGAGGCGGTGCAGTTTCCAGGTCCGATGCCAGCGCGGCAGGCGTTTGGGCTTGGCCGCACCCTCGTCGTCCCGTCGCGAGCGGAATCGCTGCCCTATGTGGTGCTCGAAGCCGCAGCGGCGAAAATTCCAATGATCGCCACGGATGTTGGCGGCATCCCGGAAATCTTCGGGCCGCACCGCGACCGGTTGATTCCCTGTAACGACGTCGCCGCGTTGAGCCACGAAATGATGCGGGCGCTCGACGCCTCCGCAGCCGAACGCTTGCAACTGGCCAACGATGTCGGCCAGTTCGTCGCCAGTCATTTCACCATCGCTGAAATGGCCAACGCCGTCATCGCAGGATATCGCGAAGCGCTGGCGTTGCGCACCGACATTCGACCCCAAATTATTTTGAAGTCCGCCTGACCCCGATGAGATAGCCATGGCCGCATTTGCAAAGGAAGATATGAGGCGTGCGCCGGGCTCCGATGCAGCGAGCCCGCACGAGCCCAGTGAACCCCTGCGCGCGCTGGCCGAGGTTATGGCCAACCAATCGGCGGACCCCGCCTATTCCGCCGTCGTCATCGAAGGCGTTGTCCGGTTTGTCGATTTCTTGTGTATTTGTGCAGCTGGCGCGCTGGTCTTCTGGTTTTATCTGCACCCGTTTCCCGACGGACAAGCGTTGGGATATGCGGTGCTGCTGCCGACTGTCGCGGCGGTATCGGTGATTACGTTCCAGGTGCTTGGAATCTATCGCATCCACGCTTTTCGTTCGTTGTTCGATCAGGTGTTTCGCGTTTCCGGCGGCTTTGCCTTGGTGTTTCTGGGCGCGCTGGCGTTGATTTTCTTCCTCAAGCTTGAAAACAATTTTTCGCGGGTGTGGATGCTTGGGTGGTTCGCCTGCGGCCTTGGGGCGATCCTCATCGAACGCGCGGCCACCCTGCTGATCGTGCGATCCTTGACGCGCAACGGGCGGCTTGACCGCCGCACCGTCGTCGTCGGCGGCGGCCCGGCGGCGGAACAACTTCTCGAAGATTTGTCGCGGCAGAAAGACTCGGACTTACGCATTTACGGGGTCTTTGATGACCGCGGCGATGCGCGCACGCCCGACGTGATCGGCGGCTTCCCGAAACTCGGCAATGTCGACGATCTCGTCGCCTTCGCCCGGCATGCGCGAATTGATCTGGCGATTTTCGCCATGCCGATCACTGCCGAACAGCGGCTGCTCGAAATGTTGCGCAAGCTTTGGGTGTTGCCCATCGACATCCGGCTTGCCGCGCACGCCAACAAGCTGCGCTTCCGCCCGCGCTCCTATTCCTACATTGGCACGGTGCCGGTGTTCGACGTTTTCGACAAGCCAATCGCCGATTGGGACGTCGTGATGAAGGGAGCCTTCGACCGGGTGGTGGGCGCGTTGGCGATGCTTGTTTTGTCGCCGGTGCTGCTGGCGACGGCGCTGGCGATCAAGTTCGATTCAAAGGGTCCGGTAATTTTCCGGCAGAAGCGCTACGGCTTCAACAATGAACTGATCGAGGTCTTCAAGTTTCGTTCGATGTATGTTGAAAGCCTGGATTTCTCCGCCTCGAAACTTGTTACCCGAGACGATCCGCGCGTCACCCGCGTCGGCCGCTTTATCCGCCGCACCTCGATTGACGAGTTGCCGCAACTGTTCAACGTGGTCTTCAAGGGTAATCTGTCGCTGGTGGGGCCGCGTCCGCACGCCGTGCACGCCAAGGCCGCTGATCGCCAATATGACGAGGTCGTCGACGGCTATTTCGCCAGACATCGCGTGCGTCCGGGCATTACCGGTTGGGCGCAGGTGAATGGCTGGCGCGGCGAAACCGACACGCCGGAGAAACTGCAACACCGTGTCGAGCACGATCTTTATTATATTGAGAACTGGTCGCTGCTGCTCGATATTTATATTCTGGCGATCACTCCGTTTACGTTGATCAAGGGCGAGAATGCCTACTGACGCGACGGCGTTTGCGGAGGGCGGCTGGGCGCAAGGCTTGGCCGCAAAAGGTTTGGCGGCGCCCGCTGCGAGCGTCACGCGCCGACCCTTTGCTTACCGGCGGTTGCTGCACGCCGCCTTTTTCGTGTTCATGGCGTGCGGCGCCGTGGCGTTCGTCGAGCCCTCGCCGTTTGACGCCATGGCGCTGTTGGTCATGCCGCTGTGGTTCGTTGGCGGCTTCCGCATCCATCGCGCATTCGTGCCGTTCTGCGCATTGCTTTCGTGCGTGACGCTTGGCGGCTTCTTGTCGCTGACGCCATGGTGGACCGATGCAGACGCGGTCAGCTTCATGATCACGTCGCTGTATTTGATGGTGCTGGCGTGGTTCTTCGCGCTGTTCTTCGCCGAGCACACGCACGAGCGGGTGGAGCTGTGCCTGAAGGGCTTTACGCTCGCCAACCTGATTGCCGCGAGCGCCGGCATCGCCGGTTATCTCAACATCGCTGGAACCGCCGAAGTCTTTTCGCGCTATGGTCGCGCCTCCGGAACTTTCAAAGATCCGAATGTACTCGGCGGCTTTCTGATTGTCGGGGCGCTCTACTGCCTGAACGTTCTGATGCTGGGTCGCACGCGTCACCGCGCGGCGACGGCAGCCGTCTTCACGGTGATCATGGTCGGGTTGCTGTTTACATTCTCGCGCGGCTCCTACGGCGCGTTTGCGCTGTCGGCGGCGTTCATGATGGGCAGCGCCTTCTTTTCAAGCCGTGACCGCGCACTGCGTCGGCGCATCGGCGTCGGCGCGATTGTCGCAATCGGGCTGATCGCCATCGTGCTGGCGGGGTTGCTGTCGTTCGAGGAAATCCGCACGTTCATGCTGGCGCGCACATCGGGTGAAGGTTACGACGATCCGCGCTATTTCAATCAGGCGCGCGCCTTGCCCTATCTGCTCGAACATCCGCTGGGATACGGACCGCTGCGGTTCCGCCTCGTCTTCGGAATTGAGCCGCACTCCTCTTATGTGGCGGCGTTCGCCTACTATGGCTGGTTTGGCGGCATCGCATTTCTGCTGCTCGCGGGTTCGACGATTTTTGTCGGCATGCGCCTGTGTCTCGCGGCGTCGCCGTTCCGGCTGGCGGCGCAGGTGGTGTTTCCGCCGTTGCTGGCGTTCCTGCTGCAAGGCTTCCAGATCGACATCGACCACTGGCGCCATTTCTATGTGCTGCTGGGGGCGGTATGGGGCCTGGAGGCGGCGCGGATGCGATGGCTTGCGTTGCAGCCGCGCCCGACGCAGGCGGGCGAGGCTCAAAGGCTGACGCAAGCAGCCTACCCCGCGACTTACGACGCATCCGGCACTGACGCCAACAGAGCGCGGTAGACGGCCTCAAGCTTGTCGAGATGCACGTCGAGACTTTGCGGCGAGGCCCAATAGATACGGTGCGCGTTGGCGCTCATGCGGGCGGCCTCAAGCGGATCGGCAAGCTGCCGCAAGGCGTGCGTGAGCGCTTCGACGTCGGCGCTGGCGAACCACAGGCCGTTGACGCCGTGTTCAACGGATTCGCGCCCCGCGCAAACATCGGACACGATGACAGGCGTGCCGGTCGCCAGCGCCTCGTAGGTCGTCAGGGGTTGGCCTTCATACCAGACGGAGGGAAACACCAGCGCGCGCGCCGCCCGCATGAGATCGCGCACCTCCGCCGGGGATTTCCAGCCGAGGAACTCGGCCTGCGGAAATTCAGCCTCGAGTTGGGCGCGCTGCGGCCCGTCGCCGACGATGACAGGCGTGACACCTACGCGTTGCGAGGCGGCGCAGAAATGCGCGACGCCTTTTTCGGGCGAGAGCCGCCCAACGTAGAGAAACTTTTCGCCGGCTTGCGTTTTGGGGCCGCAATTCTCCGCTTCAATGGGATTGCCGACGCGGTGCCACCGGGTGCGCGACGGCAGGAAGGGTTTGATGACCTCGTACTGCAACTGGCTGATGGTGATGACATGCGGGAACGCACGCTTGAGCCCGCCAGCCTCGATGAGCCCATGGCGAAGCAGCCGCGGCAGCTTCCACGCGTAGGAACGTGAATCACAATTCGTGGTAATGCAGGATAGGGACAGCGGCGTGCGGTGGCAGGTCGTGTGGCGCGGATAATCGTAGAAACCGCCGTTCGGACAGGCCAGAAAAAACTCGTGCAAGGTGTAGACGCGCGGCACGCGTGAGGCCAGCAGGGGTCGCGCAATGGACGGCGACAACGCTTTGGCGAAGGCGTGCACGTGGACGACACTGGCAGCCGGGTCGCAAGTCGCCAGCAAGCCGCCAAGCCGGCGCGCCGCCTCGGTGTTCCAAAGCATCTGAGCGAGGAAGGCGGGTTTCGAAGCGGTGTCGAGATCACCTTGATTGAGACAGACGGTGTCGATCCCGGCCGCCGCCAGTCGCGGGTCCACCGGACCGACAGAGGCAAAGAAGACGACCTCGGCGCCGCGCGCGGCAAGGCCGAGGGCGCTCTCGATGGCGACCTTGCTTTGCCCACCGGTGATGTAGGCGTGGTCGGCGACAATAACGATCTTCATGGGACGCTGTTCATGTTATGCCCGTGACCGTGCCCACCAACTGCGGTGGCCATTTTGTGGCAAACTGGTTTCCGCAACCTGAACAAACCGGACGCTGATTGCCGGCTGAGGCTGACCGGCTTCGAGGCAGGAGACGCCATGCCCACTTTTATGCACACCTGGAACCGTCTCTTGGCGCTTACCGCCGGAGGTATGGGCGCCGCCGGCGTCGGCCTTGCTGCGGTCGCTGCGCACATCGGTGGCGGGGCCAACCTCGCCACCGCCGCGCTGCTGCTGGTGCTGCATGCCGGGGTTGTGCTGAGCGTGGCGCTCAGTGGACCCTCACGTTGGCTTGCCGCCGGGGCCAGCGTGCTGGCATTTGGCGCCTGCCTGTTCACCGGCGCAATTGCCGCGCTTGAGCTTGCTGGGAGCCGCCCGCTGGCCTTTGCCGCGCCAATCGGCGGCACGCTGTTGATTCTTGGCTGGCTGTGGACGGGAATCGCCGCAGCCATGACAGTCGGAAGGGCCTGAGTGCAACCTGCCCGGCGCCACCAAAAACGGCGTCCCCGAATCGGCTGGGCGGGCACGTCGGGCCGCCGGTTTTGCTGCTTCCAGCGGCGCCCGATCACGCTCGATTGACTTGCGACGCAGCCCCCAAACGTGCTTAAAGGATGCCCAATCCGGTAGGATTATGGGCAATTGGGGCATGAGGGGACGACGCTGCGCAGTTTTAAGAACGCGGCGCGTTTCGGGAGAGATTTTTTATGTCATTAGGGTCGACTGCATTCAAATCGGGCGTCGCTGTCCTCGCGGCGGTCGGGGCCGCGCTGACCTGGCCTGCCATCGTCGATGGGTATTTTCCGGGCTGGAGCGAGCGGACGAAAGGCATTCGCGCCGTTCTACCGTGGCGGGCTGAGGAAAAGGCGGCGCTCGTGGCGCGCGCCAGCCCGGAAGAGGTACGCCGACGGGCGATCGCCGCCCGGCCTCCGGTTCCCGTCGATATCGACACCGTGCGACGCGGCCCCATGCCGCTGCGGGTTGACGCTGTCGGCACCGTGCAGGCCATATCGAGTGTCGCCATCAAGTCGCGTATTGATGCGCAAATCGAGAAGATATTCGTCGCCGACGGCGCACAGGTGCAGGACGGCGACGTGCTGGTGCAACTCGACGCGCGGCAAATCAACGCCCAGATCAAGCAGACTGAAGCCACAATCGCCAAAGACCAGACGGTCGTCGATGGCGCGGTGCGGGATTTTAACCGGGTTTCCGAACTGGCGTCGCGGGGTTCAGGCACGCAACTTGCCGTCGACAATGCGCGTACGGCTTTGGCGTCCGCACGCGCCACCTTGGCGGCCGATCAGGCGCTGCTGGAAAACCAGCGGGTGCAGTTGAGCTGGTACACGCTGAAATCGCCGCTGACCGGGCGCGTCGGCACATTTTCGGCGAAGGCCGGCAACATCATCCGCTCCGGCGACAATACGGCGACGGGTTCGCTGGCGACGATCATTCAGACGACGCCGATCTACGTTGCGTTCTCTGTGCCGCAAGCTGTGCTGGCCGAAATCCGCGAGGCCATTGCGAATGGCGAGGGCGTGGTTACGGCGACGCCGCAGGGCGGCACCAAGAGCGTCACCGGCAAAGTCGCGGTGATCGACAACACCATCGACGCCTCGACTGGCACGATCACGCTGCGCGGAAAGTTCGACAACGCCGACGAGGTTCTGTGGGCTGGGCAACTTTGCAACATCCGCGTCACCCTGCGCACCGACCCGCAAGTCGTTTCCATTCCACGCTCGGCGACCCAATCCGGCCAGATTGGCAATTTTGTTTACCTTGTCGAAAAGGACGTGGCTGTCCTGCGGCCCGTCAAGGTCGGTCGCTTCCAGGACGGTCGCGACATCGTCACGGAAGGACTGAAAGGCGGCGAAACCATCGTCAGCGATGGCGCGCTTCTGTTGATTGACGGCATCCGGGTCGCGGTGAAGAACAAGCCTGCGGAGACGGCTCGCGACAAGAACGCCGTCGACACGAAAGCCTTGGATCAAACCGGCCGCGCGGAAAAGGATCGCACCTGATGTCACTTCCCGAACTGTGCATCCGGCGTCCGGTCATGACGACGCTGTTGATGCTTTCGTTCATCGTGTTCGGCGTCTTCGGTTTCATGAAGCTGCCGGTTTCCGCGCTTCCGCGCGTTGATTTTCCGACGATCACCGTCAATACCCGCCTCCCCGGCGCCAACTCCGAGACCATGTCGACATCCGTCGTTGCGCCGCTGGAACGCGCCTTCGCGACCATCCCCGGCGTCAACCTGATGACATCGCGGTCGAATAACGGCGGCTCGGGCATCACCATGCAGTTCGATCTCGACCGCAACATCGATGGCGCCGCCCTCGACGTGCAGTCGATGATAACGGCGACCCTGCGGAGCCTGCCGGCGGAATTGCCGGCGCCGCCGAGTTTCCGCAAGGTCAATCCCGCCGACGCACCGATCCTCATCCTCGTGCTGGCCTCCGAAACCCTGCCGCTTTCGACAACCAACGAATACGCCGAGCAGATTTTCCAGCAGCAGATTTCGCAGATACCCGGCGTCGCGCAGGTCAACATTTTCGGCCAGCAGAAATACGCCGTGCGCATCGACGCGGATCCGGATTCGCTGGGCGCGCGCAACCTGACGCTTGACGACCTGCGCCGCGCCGTGGTTGCGGCGAATTCTTCCTCGCCGGTCGGCGGGCTTCGCGGCGTCGACAAAAATCGCGTGCTCAAGGCTTCGGGCGAAATGACGAAAGCCGAAGACTTCCAGAACATCGTGGTGACGTGGCGAAATGGGGCGCCCATCCGGCTCAAAGAAGTGGCGCGCGTTTACGATTCCGTCGACAACGATCAGGTCGCCGCCTGGCACAACCGCACCCGCACCATCGCCCTGGCTATCTATCGCGCTTCCGACGCCAACACCGTTGAGGTCGTTGATGCCATCAAGGCGAAACTGCCAGTCTACCAAGCGCAATTGCCGGCCTCCATCACCGTGTCCGTGCTCAACGACCGCTCTAAATCCGTGCGCGAATCGATTCAGGACGTGGAATTCACGCTGATGCTCTCCATCGCGCTCGTCGTGATGGTGATCTTCCTGTTCCTCAAATCATTCGCCGCAACATTGATTCCGTCGCTGGCGTTGCCGGTGTCGCTGATCGGCACCTGCGCCTTCATGTACCTGTTCGGCTATTCCATCGACAACATCTCCTTGCTGGCGATAACGCTGGCCGTCGGCTTCGTCGTCGATGACGCCATCGTGATGCTGGAGAACATTGTTCGCCACATCGAAGCGGGCATGCCGCCGTTTGAGGCGGCGCTGAAAGGCTCGACCGAAATTGGCTTCACCATCGTGTCAATCACCTTGTCGCTGGTGGCGGTGTTCATCCCGGTGTTGCTCATGGCCGGCATCGTCGGTCGTGTGTTTCGCGAATTCGCCGTGGTCATCTCGTGCGCCATCCTGGTTTCGGGTTTCGTCTCGCTATCGTTGACGCCGATGCTGTGCGCCCGGCTGCTGAAGCCGGTCGATCATAACGCCAAACCGGGGCTGTTCTGGCGCTTCATTGATTTTCTCATCGACAGTCTGACGCAGGGGTATCGCTGGTCGCTCGATATCGTGCTGCGTCACCGCATCACCATGGTCCTCATCACATTCGCGACTTTCTACGCGGCGGTAAGTCTCTTCGCTTCGATCCCCAAAGGCTTCTTTCCAATCGAGGACACCGGCTTCATTTCGGGTTCGACGGAGTCCGCCTCCGACACCGCATTTCCGGCGATGGTCGACCGTCAGAAGCAGATCGCCGAGATTATCATGGCCGATCCAGCCATCGACTACGTCACCACATCGGTTGGCCTCGGCGGCACCAATCAGGGATCAGTGTTCATCGCGCTCAAACCGAAGGCCGAGCGCGGCAACATCATGGACATCATCTCGCGGCTACGGCGCAACTCGACATCCGTGCCCGGCATCAACGCCGTGTTCCAGCCAATCCAGAATCTCAACCTCAACGGCGGTCGCGCCTCGCGCGCTCCCTATCAGTACACCCTGCAATCGAGCGACTTGAAGCCGCTTTATCAATACGCACCGGATATGCTCATCAAGTTGCAGGCGCTGCCGCAGTTGCGCGACGCGACGAGCGACCTCAAGATCACCAATCCCGAGCTGACGATCGATATCGACCGCGACAAAGCTGCGGCGTTTGGCCTTTCGAGCGACCAGATCCGCGCTGCGCTCTACAACGCTTACGGCAGCCGGCAGATTTCGACCATCTATACGCAGGCGTCCGACTATCAGGTGATCCTGCAAACCGGACACGACTTTCAGGATGACCCCAGTGCGCTGGGCCGGGTGTTCATTCGCGCCTCAACGGCGGGCGGCGCGGGTGGCGCGGCGGCTGGTGGTGGGGGCGGCGGTACAGCCATTTCCGGGGCGCCTCTCGTGCCGCTCGATCAGGTGGCGACTTTCCGCCGTACGGTGGGGCCCCTGTGGGTCAACCGGCAGTCGCAACAGGCCTCGGTCACCATCTCGTTTGCGACGCCGGCAGGCGTCTCCATCGGCGAAGCGGTTGCGGCGATCCGGCAGGTCGAAGACGAGATCAAGTTGCCGCCGTCGGTCGGCACAAATTTCACCGGTTCCGCCGCGCTGTTTCAGGATGCGCAAAAAGGTCAGGTGCCGCTGATTCTGGCGGCGGTGTTGACGATCTACATCGTGCTTGGGGTGCTCTATGAGAGCTACATTCATCCCATCACCATTCTGTCCGGCCTGCCGTCCGCCGGCATCGGAGCCCTGTTGTGGCTTGAATGGTACGGCATGGATCTGTCGGTGATCGCCATCATCGGCATCCTGTTGCTGGTTGGCATCGTCAAGAAAAACGCCATCATGATGATCGATTTTGCCATCGAACGACGACGCGAAGGGATTGGCGCGCTCGAGGCCATCCGCGAAGCCGCGATCATCCGCTTCCGTCCGATCACCATGACAACCCTCGCCGCGCTGCTCGGCGCGGTGCCGATTGCGATGGGCGCGGGCGCGGGCGCCGAAATGCGGCAACCGCTTGGCATCGCCATCGTCGGCGGCTTGTGCGTGTCGCAATTGCTGACGCTCTACATCACGCCGGTGATCTATTTCTATCTCGACAAGGTCGACACTTTCCTCAGCGGGCGCAGCGCCCAGGTCGCGGGCGACCCGGCGTCTGCACGTGGCGAGCTTGCACCACATGGCGAGCTTGCGCCGCACGTCGTGGCGCCAGCCGAGTAGCCGCCTCCCGTGGCGCGCAGCTTATTGAACAAAAACCGAACGCGTGTTAACCATAAACGCAAGTTCCATTTTCGGGAATCATCGTTTTCAAAGGGGTTTTTCGACGGCTTGACGGTTGATCCCCAATCCGTTTATTAATTCGTCATTGCGATCCAGACCCAGGCTGTTATTCTCGGCTTGAGGCCACGTACGTTTGAACGGTGTATTATTATGTCAACGTTGCGCACCTCAGCGCGGCCGGCGATTTCACGCCAGCCTGCGTCGTTTCATTCGGCTGTAACTTTCCCGTCAGTCACCGCGTCGCTCGCCGCGAAGGCCGCCGCATTTTGCGCCGACGCCGCTGCGCCGGGCAAATTGCCGCGCCGAACGATCGCCGCGCTATCCTCCGCGTTGGTATTGGTGAGCGCCTGCGCGCTCCTGCTCGGCCCGAGCCTACGCAGCGTGATGGCCGAATCCGACGACTACGCCGATCACCTTCGCTCGCTGCGTGGCGAACGCGGACAAGCCATAGCCCGCCCGGCGGCTTTCGCGCCCATGCGCTCCCTGTTCTATTTTCCGCCGGCCGCCCGTGCGCCCAGAGTCAGCGCCTACGCGCCGGCGCCGAAACCCTTGCAGTTCGGCCCGTTCGGGGCGAAACGCAGCGGCGGCTTCAGCGCCCCGAGGTCCGCCGCCACCGTTTCGCTCAACCTGAAGCCGACTTCTGCGGCGAGCGCTGACGCCGGTGCTCTGTCACGGCGATCGGTCTGCGTGCGGCTTTGCGACGGCTACCATTTTCCGGTTGGCGATTATTCCGGCGAGAGCGACGATGCCGCCCATAGCGCCATCTGCGCCGGCATGTGTCCGGGCGCGCCGACGCGGCTCTACGTGGTATCGGCCGGCACGGACAAGATTGACGATGCCATTTCCATCCGCGACCACCGACCCTACCGCTCCCTGCCAGTGGCTTTCCGCCATACAACGACGCGTGACAACACCTGTTCGTGCCGCGGCCCCGGCGAGTCCGTCGTCGACAATGTTTCGCTGATGAAGGATTTCACCCTGCGGCGCGGCGACAAGGTGATGACGCAACTCGGCTTCAAGGTGTTCCGCGGCAGTACGACCGCGCCCTATCAGAAAGCCGATTTTACCGGCCTGGCAAACTTTCCCGGCATCAGCAACAAGGAACGCTACCAACTGAGCGCCATTGAACGTGCGTCGGGGGTCAGCAAGGGGCTCGCCTACACGCCGCGAAAGTCGGTGGAAAAGGCAAGTCTTGGGATAAATCCTGAGGCTTCGGCTGTCGTGCTGCGGAACGGCAAACTGGTCCGGCTGATCGGGCCGCAGGCGATGTTGAGCGACCGGGCTGTTCCCGCCATTCCCTGATTTTGCCATAACGCGTTGTTAGATCGCGATGACGTTTCTTCGAATCGTCGTCGCACTCCACGTTTATGATTGAGCATGATCTTTTCCGAAAACCGGCGTCCACTTTTCGGGATCATGCTCTAACACCGTCGCGTCTGCGGGATGCTGCGGGCGATGCTTCCGCGCCGCCTCGAAGCGCTGCGCAAGCAGGCGCAATTCGCCAATTTGCCTGTCGGCACTTTCGTCGAGCGCAAATTGTTGCTACCCCGGCAAGGGCCTGACGGGCAAAGCAGAGTTCGGCAATTGTTATATGGCAGGCGAAAACTTGTCGGCGCAGCAGCGGCGTTGATCGCGTTGATCGCGTTGTTGACGGCAGCTTCGTGGCGATGGCCCGCGCCGGGGGTGGAGGCTGGCAATCTCGTCGCCGGGCAAATGCTCCGGGCCGGGGTTACCGCAGAGATTCAGGGCCGCGCGTTCGTGTCGCTCCTGCCGCGTCCGCGTCTCATCCTCGAAGGCGTGCGGATGCACGACAGCGGCGGTGGCGCGGAACTTGTCGCCGAGGAGTTTCGCGGCGACCTGCGTGTCGGACCACTGTTCGCAGGGCGCATGGAATTGGCGAGCGCGACGCTGGTCCGGGCGAAAATCTCCATCGATCTCGATGCCATCCCCTACCCCGCCGCTGCGGGTCTGGCGCACACCCTTCTCGAGGCGCCCGGCTCTGCTACTGGGGCGCGCCCTGGCGGCATCGCGCTGCAGGCGGGAGCGTTGCGGCTGCACAGCGCTTCCCGGCATTTCGACATCGCGGTTGAAGATATGAACGTCGCTATCGAGTGGCGCCAGCCAAATTCTGCGGCTGGTGTGACGGGTATGTTTGTCGTTGACGGACAGAAATCACAAATCGCCGTCTGGATTGGCGCGCCGGCCGCCTTCCTGAAGGGCGGAAACACCGGCGTCTCGCTGCAACTCGATTCGGTTCCGCTGAGCCTCGCCATGAACGGCACGCTCACCGGCGGCCGCTTCGTCTCCTATGACGGAAAGATTTCCGCGACGGCGCCGGCGCTGCGGCGGCTGGCCGGCGCCGGGTTGGGCGTGCTTCCCCTGCCCGGCCCGCTGGAGGGTTTCGCAGTCTCGGGAAACGCTCGTTTGCGGGCTGGCGACGCGGCGCTCGACGAGGCGCGCTTGCACGTCGACGGCAACGACTATGAGGGCGCCATGGCGCTCGACTGGAGCGGCGAGCGCTCCATGTTTTCCGCGACGCTGGCCGCCGGCAACCTCAATATGCAACCGTTTTTTGTCGCCGCCCCTCTGCTTGGCGCCGCCAACGGCCAGTGGCTTCGGGCAAGACTGCCGACGCCTGTTTTGGCGCCCTTCGACGTCGACATGCGGCTTTCTGTGGCCCATGGCCGTCTGGGTCGCATAGACATCGCAGACGCGGGCATCTCGTTTGCAGTCAAAAAGGGGTCAGCCGAAGTCGACGTGCAGGAAGCCGCAATGTTCAAGGGCCTCATCCGGGCGCGTTTCAGCGCGCGGCGCAGCGCCGACGGCTATGATGTGACGGCGACCGGCGCCCTCAAAAATGGCGACGGCGCCTTGGTGATGAATGATTTATTCCTCAGCCAGCGGTTGAGCGGTGCGCTGGCAGGCGATTTCGATATAGCCAGCGCTGGCGACACCTGGGGACGCATATTGCGTGGCTTGCGAGGCGCCGCGCACGTTACCTTGCGCGACGGCGAAGTCAGCGGCATCGATTTCGAGCAAGCCCTGCGGCGGCTGGAGAAGCGGCCGCTGGCGATGGCCAGTGAGATTCGCGGCGGGCGAACGGCGTTGTCGCAAGCCAACCTCGACATCGCCTTCGACAACGGCATCGCCACGCTGCAGCGCGGTGACGCTACAGGGCCCGGCGTCAAACTGAACGTCGCCGGCTCCGTCGACGTGCCGGGGCGCAGTCTCGATCTCAAACTCGTCGCGGGACAAGCGGGGATCGAGGCCAGCGAGTCTTCAACGGCGCCGCAGCTGTCGCTCGATCTGCGCGGCGACTGGGATCAGCCCGTACGCAGCTTTGATGCGCGCAGTCTCATTCGCCGCTCGCCTGCGGCGGAACCGCTGTTGCGTTCACTGACGCCCGACACCGGCGTCGCCCCGGCGAGCCCGCCGCGCGAGGTGCGCTGAGAGCAGCCAACCCACGCCCAGCAGCGCAGCGACGCCGGCGATCATCAAGGTCGAGATGGCGTTGATTTGCGGCGTCACACCGAGACGAACCTGACTATAAACACGCATCGGCAAGGTCGTGGATCCCGGTCCCGAAGTAAAACTCGCCAAGACGAAATCGTCGAGCGACAGGGTAAACGCGAGCATGAAACCCGCGATAAGCGAGGGCGCCGCCAGAGGCAACGTGATGCGCGCGAAAGTCGTCAGCGGCGGCGCGCCCAGATCGAGCGCGGCAGCTTCAAGCGCTGGATCGAGAGACTTCAATCGCGCCTGCACAAGCACTGCGACAAAGCACATGCCCATCGTCGAATGCGCAATGACAATCGTCCAGAAGCCGCGCGGTATGTCGGCGGCGACAAACATCAACAGCAGCGAAAGGCCGACGATAACCTCTGGCGCAACAATTGGCGCGAAAATCATCGACGAGAACACGAGGCGACCGGGAAAGCGATTGAACCGGGTTAGAGCCAGCGCTGCGGACGCACCCAACACTGTCGCCAGCACCGCCGAAACAAAGGCGACGCGCAGGCTGACCGAGGCTGCCGCAAGCCAGTAGGGCTCACTTGCGAGCGACACATACCAGCGCGTCGAAAAGCCCGCCCAAACCGTCACCAGCCGCGATGCATTGAAACTGTACGCCATCAGCAAAAGGATCGGCGCGTAAAGGAATGCAAACCCTGCGCACAGGGCGAACCACTGGAAAAAGCTCAGGCGGTTTCGCGTCTCATCTTGCCGGCGCATCACGCTGCCGCCTCGCGCCGCAACCGCGCGCGTTCGAACAACGCCAAGGGCCCCAGCAAAAGCGCCATGAGAACGATCGATACGGCAGACGCGGTCGGCCAGTCGCGGTTTTCAAAAAACTCTGTCCACATCACCCGGCCAATCATCAGGGTGTCGGACCCGCCGAGCAGATCGGGAATGACAAATTCACCAACAGCGGGAATGAAAACCAGCAGACAACCCGCCAGAATTCCAGGTCGCGACAGGGGAAATGTGACGCGCCAGAAGGTGGTCAGGGGACTGGCGCCGAGATCGGCGGCGGCTTCGGCCAGCGCCGCCTCCTGCCGGGTCAGCGAATTGTACAGCGGCAGAATCATGAACGGCAGGTAGGAATAGACGATGCCGATCAGCACGGCGGCGTTTGTCGCGAGGATGTGCAAGGGTTCCTCGATGAGGCCGAGCGCCTGCAACGCGTGATTGAGCCATCCTTCATCTTTGAGAATGGCGATCCAGGCGTAGACGCGGATGAGAAAGCTGGTCCAGAAAGGCGCCATCGCAAGACCCACCAGGACAGGGCGGGCGGACTGCGGCGCGCGCGACATGGCGAAAGCGAAGGGATAGGCGACGCATAAGGTCAGCAACGTCGCCAGTCCCGCAAGCCACAACGACGCGACGCATGCGTCAAGATACAAACTGTCGTGCGCCAGCGCCGTATAGGCGTGCAGGCCGAGTTCGCCCAGCTTTTCTGTTGTCGCCGACAGCGGGCCGGCGAGATCGAACACCGGCGTGTAAGGCGGCTGCGACAACGCCGCTTGCGAAACGGATATCTTCAGCACAATCAAAAACGGCGCGACGAAAAACAGCGTCAGCCACACAACGGGCGTCGCCAGCAGTAGGCGCTCGCTCCAGGCCATGTGTTGGAAGGAGCGGCGGCGCCGCGCGCTCACGAGGTCAGCACCCGCACGGACGCCGGCGCGCATGTCGCCATGACCGCGTCACCGCGCGACAACCCCAGCGACATCGCCTCCGGTGCGGCAAGCCAGACGCGCAACGCGCCGCCGCCGTTCAACGAAACGCCGACGAGACTGGCCTCGCCGCGAAACGCCGCCGCCTCGACGATGCCCTCAAACGCGGCGACGCCCGCTTCAGGCTGGCGTTGCAAACGCAACGCTTCGGGTTGTTGGCGTTGCAAAAGCAACGCTTCGGGCCGGATGGCGAGACAAACCCTTGTGCCTGCCGCAGCAACTCATTCGTCATGGCTTCAACACGTACGCCTGTAACGGTGCGACAGTGCAGCAGCCGGGTTTGCGGATCGCTCGCTTCAACTGTTGCGTCCAACAGATTGATGCGGCCGATGAAGCCTGCGACGAAACGGTTCGCCGGCGATTCGTATATTTCGCGCGGCGAACCAATCTGTTCAATTCTGCCGGCGCGCATGACGGCGATGCGAGTCGCCATCGTCATGGCTTCATCCTGATCGTGTGTCACCAGCATGAAGCTCGCGCCAACCTCGCGTTGCAATCGCATCAATTCAAGCTGTGTGTCCTCGCGCAATTTGCGGTCCAGCGCGGCGAGCGGTTCGTCGAGCAAAAGCAGTCGTGGCTGACGCGCCAGCGCGCGCGCCAACGCAACCCGTTGCCGCTGACCGCCGGAGAGCTGGTCGGGCCGGCGCGCGCCGAGCCCGTCGAGTTGCACGAGGTGGAGCAGATTGGCGACGCGGCTGGCAATTTCGGCGCGCGGCAGGCGCATCTGCTGCAAGCCGAAGGCGATGTTGCCCGCAACGCTCATGTGCGGAAACAGGGCGTAGGACTGGAACATCATATTGACCGGCCGCCGGTAAGGCGCGACCCCCTTCAAGGAGCGACCGTCGATGAAGATGTCGCCGGCGTCGAGCGGCTCCAGACCGGCGATGAGCCGCATCAGGGTCGTCTTGCCGCAACCTGACGGGCCGAGCAGCGCAAAAAACTCGCCATCGGCAATTTCGAGCGAAACAGCGTCGACGGCGGGGGTCGAGCCGAATCTCCTGGTGACAGCGTCGAGCCGGATCATCGTCGCCATAAAGCACGCCGGCGAAGCGCCCTCAATCGCCGTCGCGCATGGCCTGCGCGATACGTGACTGCAAAACATGCGGCTTCAGCAACACCAGGCCGCCGCGATTTTTTTCGAGCAACCCCTCCGCCGCCATGGTGGTGAGTTCGCGCGTTATCTGCTCGCGCCGGCAACCGATGCGCGCGGCAACGACGTGATGAAAGGGCGGCGGTGAGACAATGCGCTGGCCGACATGACCGTGGCGCGGCAGAGACAAGCGCATTAATTCTGAGTAAAGGCGGTGCTTGAGGTCGAAGATGGAATGTTCGGCGAGGCGTGCATCGAGTTCGCGCACGCGGTTGGTCAGCAGACGCAGCACCTTGTCGCAGCAGGTTGGCGAGGCGAAAACAATCTCCCGGAAAACTGTCGACGGCATGATGCATAGCTCGGCGCGCGTCAGGGCGCTGACGTTGGCGGTACGCGGCGCGCCGTCAATGCCCGCCAGTTCGCCAAAGTATTGGCCGGTTCGAGCTTCGGCCAAAATGACCTCCTTGCCCGAAGCCGTGCGGATCAACATCCTGACATCGCCAGATATAATGAAATAAACATCCGAGGTTTTATCCTCGTAATCTATGATGCACTCGCTCTCGTCGAATTTTTTCCACGTACAACGACGATTGAAGCGTTCAAAGTCGAGCTCGCTCGCGTCGCGGAAAAATGGAATTTGCGCCAGAGTATGCATGTAGAGTCCCCGGGGCGCGCGACGCCCGATACCTCTTAAGCCGCCCTAGATTACCACGAATGTGAGAAACGTCACTTCGCGCGCGTGGCGGCGGCTAGAGTATTCGCCATCAGCATGGCAATGGTCATCGGCCCGACGCCGCCGGGAACCGGGGTGATGGCGGCGGCAATTTTTTGGGCGCCTGAAAATTCAACATCGCCGACGAGGCGCGTGCGGGGGAGACTGCGGCTGTCCAACCCTTCGCCCGCGACACGGTTGATGCCGACATCGATGACAATTGCGCCCGGCTTGATCCAGTCGCCGCGAATCATTTCCGGTTTGCCGACAGCGGCGATCAGAATGTCCGCGCCAGCGACAAAGGACGCCAAATCCACCGTGCGCGAGTGGGCTGTCGTGACCGTGCAATGGCGCGACAGAAGTAATTGCGCCATGGGCTTGCCGACAATATTCGAGCGCCCGACGATGACCGCATTTTTTCCAGCCAGCTCGAGCCCGAGCGCGCTCGCGGCACAGTCGAGCAACACCATGCAGCCAGCCGGCGTGCAAGGTATCATCGCCCGATCCATTTCGCCGAGGGCCAGCAGACCGACGTTGAGGGGATGAAATCCGTCGACATCCTTGGCAGGAGAAACCGCCTCAAGCACGGGCCCCGGTCGGATATGCGTCGGCAGCGGCATTTGCACGAGAATGCCGTGTATTGCCGGATCGGCGTTGAGCGCCGCGACGAGGGCCAGCAGGTCCGCCTGCGTCGTACTGGCGGGGAGATCATGCTGCACCGAATGAAAGCCGCACGTCTGCGCCGCCTTGCCTTTGGCTCTGACGTAAACCTGGCTGGCGGGGTCGGCGCCAACCAGGACCACCGCGAGGCCAGGCCGCACACCGGTCCGCGCGGTCAATGAATGGGCGGCGCGCGCCACTTTTTCGAGCACGGATTGCGAGACCAGCTTGCCATCGAGGAGAAGGGCGGAGCCGTCGCAGGCAGCGCGCAAGGCCACAGGTTCGAAATCGCTCATACGCACTCTCCAGCCTGCGGCTCGCGCGACTTCTTAAGTCGAAATCCTGGCTTTCGCCAGTGACGCAAAGGCGGCGGCGCGCTACCGGCTTTTACAGTGACGTGTTGGTCGCATATTCGCGTCGGTAGCAGGCTCGATGCTCACGCCATTCTCCCGGCGCCAACAACAGCATGGACGGCTTGTCGCGCAACTCGCCAGCAAAATCGACGGGATCGCCATATCCCGTCCAGTTTTCGATGCATAAAAAAGGCGCACCCGGTCTCGACCACAACACAATGTGACGAAACCCCTCCATTTCGACGCGCAGCGCGGAGCCGTCGGGCGCGACAAACCGCAACCCCGCGCTCTGCGCATCCAGAAAGCACAGCGCCTCGCGCGCGAAGCTGTCGCTATCGAGGGGGAGCCGCACGCCGGTCATGGCGACGTCGCGTTGCTGCGTGGAGAACAGGCCGCCCGGCGCGATGACCGGCACACAAGGTCGCTCCGCCACGTCGAACACGATGGCATGACCCGCCGCTGTTGACCCGGCGAAAGGCCAGCAAAATCCGGGATGCAAACCCAGTGCGTAGGGCATGCTGGCATCGCCACTGTTGGTCACCCGCGCGGTTATGGCGAGGCTTTGCGGCGTCAGGTGGTAGTCGATCTGCAGCGCGAACGCGAACGGATATTGCGCGCGCGTCGCGGCGTTGTCGCGCAATTCAAGGCGGACAAAATCGCTGCCGCGCTGGCTCTCGACGAAGGGCTGCGTCGCGGCGAAGCCGTGCAGGCCCAAAGGGAAGCTTTGGCCATCGACGCGCACCCTGCCCGCGCGCGTCCAGCCACAGACGGGAAACAGGATGGGCGCCGTCGCGTTCCAAAATCGCGGATCTGGCGTCCACAGCAGCGGCGCTTCGTTGATGGACCAATGCAGGCATTCGCCGCCCTGCAAAGCGATGCGCGCGCGCGCCGCTCCCGCCAGCAACTCGATCACGCCAGACGTTTGCGCCATGCTTCGCCTTACGATTTGTCAGCCAACTTCTGCGATGTGTCGCACAACCTTACGATTTGCCACACATGACGCGGCGCCTGACGCACGATCGCGATTTCGTCAGCAAGCGCTTCCATGAGTGCAAGAATACGCCGCAGCAGCGCCGCATCGATGAGCTTGCCATCGACGACGCTCTTGCCGGTTCCGCCGATGCATACCTCGCGGCCGAGGGCGATGCGCGACAGTGTGGACAAAAACATCTTGTGCAGGTCGGCCTGGGCGCGCGCCCCGCCCAACGGACTCTCTGAGGTCGTCAGGATCGCCACAGGCTTGTGTTTCAATATCGAGTTGTAGCCGGGGCGTGAAACCCAATCGATGGCGTTCTTGATGACGCCAGACATGCCGTGATTGTATTCAGGCGACACGACAACGAGGCCGTCGCACGTCTCGACGGCGCCGTGCAACGCACGAACGGGCGCCGGTTTATCGCTGTCGAAATCCTCGTTGTAGAGCGGCAATTCATGCAGAGCGAAAATCTCCAGACTCATGTGCGGCGGCAATGCAGCTTGCAACGACGACAGTACGGCGCGCGATACGGAACTGCGGCGCAGGCTGCCGGCCAGGCCGAGAAGTTTGATGGACTGGCTCACCGCGCTCCCCGAAAACAGAGGTTTTTTCAAGCGTCGATGGTTCTATAGGCGCCACGCGTTCCTGGGTCTAGCAAAGCGCGTTCGTACCTTCTCCCGCGCGCGGGAGAAGGTCCCGCCGTCAGGCGGGGGATGAGCATCTGTGTTGTGTGTCAAGGCCTGACCGGCGTCCAGAGGCGATTTTCTGTGATGAGGGTGTTGGCGAGCTCCACGAGTTTTCGCATGACTGCGGTGAGGGCGACTTTGGCCAGTTTGCCGTTGGCGACGAGGCGGTCATGGAAGATTTTGAGGTCGGGATTGAAGCGC
>JAYTTW010000158.1:0-6760 GCA_043744855.1 Hyphomicrobiales bacterium | reverse complement strand
ATGCGCAGGTGCGGGTGCGCACGGTGCAGGTGCCGAATGGTCGCGTCGATGTGGTTTTCACCATCAACGAAGGCTCCAAGACGGGCGTTCGCTCGATCAGCTTCGTCGGCAACTCCGTCTATTCGTCGTACCGTCTGCGCAATCTGATGGAAACGACGGAAATGAACTGGCTGTCGTTCTTCAAATCGACGGACGTTTATGACCCCGAAAAAATTGCTTCCGATCAGGAGCGTGTGCGTCGCTTTTACCTGAAAAACGGCTATGCAGACTTCCGCATCGTCGGTTCGGAAGCCCGTTATGACGAGGCGAAGAAGGGTTACATCGTCAGCATCGCGGTCGAGGAAGGCCGGCAGTATCGTGTCGGCGCTGTCAACGTTGAAACGCAACTGCGCGATGTCGATCCGCGCGATCTGCGCCGCGCCGTGCGCCTGAAGTCCGGCGACATTTACAATGGCGACCTGCTCGAAAAGTCCGTCGAAGGCGTTACTCGCGAAGTCGCCCGCAAGGGATACGCGTTTTCCAGCGCACGTCCGCGCGGCGACCGCGATCCCGCCACCGGCCTGATCAACCTGTCGATGGTGGTCGAGGAAGGCCCACGTGTTTACGTCGAGCGCATCAATATTCGCGGCAACTCACGCACGCGCGACTACGTCATCCGCCGGGAGTTCCCGGCCGGAGAAGGCGACGCCTACAATCGCGTGCTGATCGACAAAGCCGAGAAGCGTCTCAACAACCTCGGTTACTTCAAGTCAGTGAAGATCACCAACGAGCCAGGCTCGGCGCCGGACCGAATTGTCATCAACGTCGATGTCGAGGACCAGCCGACGGGCTCGTTTAGTATTTCCGGCGGCTACTCGACGACAGACGGCTTTGTCGCCGAGGTCTCGGTGAGCGAGTCGAACTTCCTCGGTCGTGGCCAGTACGCGCGTCTCGCGCTGACCGGCGGCACGCGCACGAAGGGCGCCGAATTTTCATTCACCGAACCCTATTTCCTCGACTATCGGCTGGCGGCGGGGTTCGACATCTACACGAAGACGTCGAAGAACAATCCGTACTCCATCTACGATTCGACGACGACCGGCCTGACCTTGCGGCTTGGCATCCCGATCACCGACGAGTTCAGCATCACACCGCGCTACTCGATCTATCAGACAAACATTACGATCCCGAATAACGCCGCGCGGCCTTACAACGATTGTTCCGTCCCCATCCCGGGCGTCACGCCGGGGACCGTGGGATATGTGGACCCGACGCTGACGGGCGTCGTCTCTGGCATCACCTCCAATACAACAACCAACGGCGCTGCAAATGGTCCGGGCAGTTTCCCGAACGCCTTCTACAACTGTCTGACCAACGGCGAAGCTTCGCTCGCCATCAAGGAGGCGGCTGGCCGTCGCCTGACCTCGTTGGTTGGCTACAGCCTGATCTACAACACGCTCGACAACAACAAGAACCCGACGGATGGCATCTACGCCGAGTTCCGTCAGGACGTGGCGGGGCTGGGTGGCACGTCGCGCTTTGTGCGCACCACGGGCGAAGCGCGTTACTACTATCCGCTGTATGACGACATCGTCGGTCTGGCGAAGCTGCAGGCCGGCAACATCACCGGATTTGGCGGCAAGAAGTTGTTTACCAGCGACAATTTCAATCTCGGACCGAGTCTGGTTCGCGGCTTCGCTCCCGGCGGTATCGGCCCGCGCGATACCTCGGATTTGACCATCAGCACCAAAGGCAACGCCCTCGGCGGCACCAGCTATATCGGCGCTTCACTCGAAATGCAGTTTCCAATCTTCGGGGTGCCGAAAGATCTGGGCCTGAAGGGCGCCCTGTTTGCCGACGCCGGCACCTTGTTTGGTTATAAGGGCACGACGAATTTCGGTTCATTGTTCAGTCCGCCGGTAGGTCCGGGTTGCGTGGTTCCAGCGACAGCGACAACGTCGCGCAATGGCGCGGTCGCCGTGACAGGTAACATCAGCCAAGCCTCGTGTATCACCGTCGACGACTCCAAGAAGATACGGACGTCGGTTGGCGCCAGCATTTTGTGGGCTTCGCCGCTCGGTCCGATCCGCTTCGATTACGCGTTCGCCCTGTCGAAGGCGCGTAACGATGTGACGCAGGCCTTCCGCTTCTCCGGCGGTACGAGCTTCTAAGGCTTGGCCGGCGGCGCGTCGGGATTGCGGCAGGCGGGAAACTTGCAGTCGGGAGACTTGCGGTTCGCAAACTTGCGGTTCGGAAACTTGCAGTCGGGAAACTTGCATGAGTGATCCGACGTTCTGGCGCCGCGGCGACGCGCCGACGCTGGCCGACATCGTCGCCTGGACGGGCGCCAAAGCGGCTGCCAGCGCAGACCTTTCCATCAACATCCGGGGCGTCGCGCCGCTCGAAGCCGCGCGCGCTGGCGATGTGGTGTTTCTCGACAATCCCAAATATGCGGATGCGCTGGCGAAGACGCGGGCGAGCGCCTGTTTGCTGTCCCAACGCTTCGCCGACCGGCTGCCGGCTGGCGTCGTCGGTTTGGTGACGCCGGAGCCTTACCGGGCGTTCGCGCGGGTCGTCGCCGAATTGTACCCGCAGGCGGTGCGACCGCAGTCCTTGTTTGACTCAAGCGGGGTGTCGCCGGGTTCCTATGTGCATCCCGAGGCGAGGCTGGAGAGCGGTGTGGTGATAGACCCCGGCGCGGTCATCGGGCCGCGCGCCAGCATCGGCGAGGGCGCGATTATCGGCGCAAACACGGTTATCGGGCCGGATGTGCAGATCGGTCGCGGCTCCAGCATCGGCCCCAACGCCAGCATCACCCATGCCCTCATCGGCGACCGCGTCATCGTGCATAGCGGCGCGCGCATCGGTCAGGATGGATTTGGCTTCGCGATGGGGCCGCGCGGTCATTTGAAAGTTCCGCAGGTCGGTCGCGTCGTTGTGCAAAACGACGTGGAGATCGGCGCCAACACCTGCATTGATCGCGGCGCCAATCGCGACACCATTATTGGCGAAGGGACCAAAATCGACAACCTCGTGCAGATCGCGCATAACGTCACGATTGGCAGGCATTGTGTCATCGTCGCGCAGGTCGGCATTTCCGGTTCCACAGAAATTGGCGACTTTGTCATTGTCGGCGGGCAGGTCGGAATGTCCGGCCACCTGAAAATCGGCGCCGGCGCGCAAATTGCGGCGCAGTCCGGCGTCATGCGGGATGTGCCGGCAGGCGAGAAATGGGGCGGCTCTCCCGCCATGCCAATGCGCGAGATGCTCCGGCGGCATGTGACACTGGATCGACTTGCAGAGACGGGCGGCGTTGCATCGCCGCAGCGACCGACGCAAAAGTAAGGCATGGCCGGGCGCCCAGGTGTTCGACCCCGAAACAAGGTCCAGCGATGCAAGAAAGCGAAACGGCGACGTTGGAGACCCTGGATATACTGAAATTGATGCAGACGTTGCCGCATCGCTATCCGTTCTTGCTCGTCGACCGGGTGATCAAGATCGTTCGCGACGAATCCTGTATCGGCATCAAGAACGTCACCTTCAACGAGCCGCATTTCCAGGGACACTTTCCCTCGACGCCGGTCATGCCCGGCGTGCTGCTAATTGAGGGGATGGCGCAGACAGCGGGCGCGATGTGCGCGCGTTTCGCCGGCCTCGGCAAGCCCAATCTCGTCTACTTCATGACCATCGACAAGGCGAAATTCCGCAAGCCTGTGGCGCCAGGGGACCGGCTTGAGTATCACATGACCCGGCTTAAGCGGCGGCGTAACATGTGGTGGTACAAGGGCGTCGCGAAAGTCGATGGCGTGATTGTCTGTGAGGCGGAAGTTGGCGCCATGCTGATCGCCGACAAAGATCAGATCGCCTGAGTTTCAGCGCGAAATTGCGAGGCGCACACGTGGCGACAACCATCCATCCGCTGGCGGTAGTTGAGGCCGGCGCGAAGCTCGGCGAGGGCGTGCGCATCGGCCCGTTCTGCACGGTTGGCGCCAACGTTGATCTGGCCGATGGCGTCGACCTCGTTTCGCATGTCGCGGTCGCCGGCCATACGCGGATCGGCGCGCGCACACGCATCTACCCCTTCGCTTCCATCGGTCATCCGCCGCAGGACCTCAAATATCACGGCGAGGCCTCGACGCTGGTGATTGGAATGGATTGCCTCATTCGTGAGGGCGTCACGATGAATCCCGGCACCGAGGGCGGCGGCATGTCGACGAGCGTCGGCGATCGCTGCACGTTTCTCGCCAATTCGCACGTGGCGCACGATTGTCGGGTCGGCGACAATGTGATTCTGTCGAACAATGTGATGCTGGCCGGCCATACGCGTATCGGTGATTTCGTGATTCTGGGTGGCGGCTCTGCGGTACAGCAATTTGTACGTATTGGCGCACATGCCTTCATTGGCGGCCTCGCCGGCATTGATAACGACGTCATCCCCTACGGCATGGCGCTCGGCAATCGCGCCTATCTCGCAGGCCTCAATCTTGTGGGGTTGCGGCGGCGCGGGTTTGCGCGCGAGGCGATCCACGATCTGCGCCGCGCCTATCGTCTGTTGTTTGCCGAAGAGGGCACCTTGAAGGAGCGCGTCGAAGATGTGGCGGCGGAATTCGCCAACCATCCGCAGGTGCATGAAATCCTCGATTTCATTCGCGATGGCGGCGACCGCGCCGTGTTGACGCCGCGCGAAACCAAGGAAGCGGCGGCGTGAGCGATATCGACGGCGCCGGCGTTGCGCCGTTATTCGCGCCGCATGTGTTTCTCATCGCCGGTGAGA
The DNA here is from genome assembly GCA_043744855.1 of Hyphomicrobiales bacterium. Classification (GTDB taxonomy): domain Bacteria; phylum Pseudomonadota; class Alphaproteobacteria; order Rhizobiales; family Beijerinckiaceae; genus Terripilifer. The sequence goes on along the minus strand of JAYTTW010000158.1, from coordinate 2,007 downwards.
AATCCGGCGACGAACTTGGCGCGCATCTCATCGACGCCTTGCGGAAATTGACGGCCGGTGGGCTGCGGCTGTCGGGCGTCGGCGGCGGCGCCATGCAGGCGCGTGGTTTTGAAAGCCTGTTTGCGATGGCGGACATTTCGGTCATGGGCTTCCTGCCGGTGATCGCGAATTTGCCAACGCTGCTGCGCCGCATTCGCCAAACCGCCAATGCGGTAGTCGACACGCAACCCGATGTGCTCGTGCTTATCGACGCGCCGGACTTCACGCATCGCGTGGCGCGCCTCGTGCGGGCGCGCGCGCCGCATATCGCTGTCGTCGATTATGTCAGCCCGACGGTGTGGGCATGGCGGCCGGGCCGCGCCAAAAAAATGCGCGCCTATGTCGATCATGTCCTGGCGTTGCTGCCGTTTGAACCGGAAGCGCACCGGCGGCTTGGCGGGCCTGCGTGTACGTACGTCGGGCACCCCCTGATTGAGCGGCTCGACGTGTTGCGGGCCGGGCCGGGCGAGGCGGGTGTGTCGGTTGACGGGCCGCCTCGGCTCGTTGTGCTGCCGGGATCGCGGCGTTCGGAGGTGTCGCGGCTGATGGGCATCTTCGGCGAGGCGGTTGGTTTGATTGCAGACAAAGTTGGGGCGCTCGATGTCGTGCTGCCCGCCGTGCCGCATCTCGAAGCGACGATCCGTGCGGCGTCGGCGTCATGGCCGGTGCGCCCGCGTATCGTGCTCGGCGAAGCGGCAAAGTTCGCGGCCTTTCGCCAGGCGCGAGCGGCGCTTGCGGCGTCTGGCACTGTAACCTTGGAACTGGCGCTGGCGCATACGCCGATGGCGGTCGCCTACAAGGTTTCGCCGGTCGAAGCGTTTTTGGCAAGGCGACTGGTGACGGCGCAATCGATCGTGCTGCCCAATTTGATTCTCGGCGAAAATTTCATTCCCGAATTTCTTCAGGAGGCCTGTGAGCCGCAGCCGATTGCCGATGCAATAATTGGGTTGCTCGGCGATGGTGCGGACCGGGATCGCCAGATGGCGGGATTCGCGAGACTTGATGCGGCGATGGCATTGAGCGGTGGCGAAGCGCCCAGTTCGCGCGCAGCAAAAACGGTGCTGGCGGCGCTGCCGGTGCGCCCGGCTTGATTGCAGGGCGGAAGCGAGTTTAATCTTTGCGATATTTCCGGGGGGCTTCGTCATGCTGCGGTTTTTGTTTGCAACGATTTTGGGTTTTGCAGGGACCGCATTCTGAGGAAGCAAAATAGGCCCCACAAACAAAAAAGGGCCGCGTGAGCAGCCCTTTTTCGCGTTCCTTGCAGCGCCGGTTCAGCGGTTGCTGACCGAGACGTAATCGCGCTTTGGCGAACCCGTGTAGAGCTGGCGCGGTCGACCGATCCTCTGGTTCGGGTCCTCGATCATTTCCTTCCACTGGGCGATCCAGCCGACGGTGCGCGCCACGGCGAATAGCACCGTAAACATCGTCATCGGAAAGCCCATCGCCTTCAAGGTGATGCCCGAATAGAAATCGATGTTGGGATAAAGCTTCTTCTCGATGAAATAATCGTCGTGCAGCGCAATGCGCTCAAGCTCCATCGCCACTTCCAGCAACGGATCGTCCTTGTGGCCGAGTTCGCTCAACACCTCATGCGTCGTGCGCGCCATGATTTTCGCGCGTGGATCGTAGTTCTTATACACGCGATGGCCAAAGCCCATCAGGCGGAACGGATCGTTCTTGTCCTTGGCGCGGCGCACGAATTCCGGAATGCGATCCACGGTGCCAATCTCGCGCAGCATGTTGAGCGCCGCTTCGTTGGCACCGCCATGCGCGGGCCCCCAAAGGCAAGCGCAACCGGCCGCGATACAGGCAAACGGGTTGGCGCCCGACGATCCGGCAAGGCGGACCGTCGAGGTGGAGGCATTCTGCTCGTGATCGGCGTGGAGGATAAAGATGCGGTCCATCGCTTTTTCAATGACCGGGTCCACGACGTAGTCCTCGGCGGGTACGCCAAAGGTCATCCGCAGG
>JAYTTW010000157.1:0-1776 GCA_043744855.1 Hyphomicrobiales bacterium | reverse complement strand
GTCCCGTCAATCCGATCCGCCGGGGATGGCCATCCCCGGCGGATCAGCCCAACCTTCGCAGATTTGGGCGTGTCGCAACATGCAAGGGCGCCGGGGAAGGCGGACCTCGGGCTTGAGCAGCGCGCATGGCAGATGCGCGTTACCGGCGTTGCTGGTTCGCCCTAACAAAAGTAGAAGACGGGTAGCGGCGGAATCATTTCGCGCGCCGCTATTGTTTTGGCGCCATTTTCGGATGCAAAGATGAGGCAATGAGCGCAACCGCTGACTCACAATCGCAAGTCGCGCCGGCTGCGGCGGTCGCGACGCTTTCCGCCTCGACCTCGGCGTCGGCGGCATCTGGGCCAACAACATCGGGTTTTGCCACTGTCGCGTTGACCGCTTCGGGCGCGCTGTCGAAACCCGTTTCGCGCATCCTTTGGTTGATGTGCCTGGCGCATTTTTTGCACGATATGTTGCAGTCGCTGCTGTCGTCGATTTTTCCGCTGCTGAAAGAACAATATCATCTCGACTTCACCCAGATCGGCATGATCGCGCTGTGTTTCCAGATCACGGCGTCGCTGCTGCAACCGGTTGTCGGATGGGTGACCGACAAACGAGCCTTGCCGTGGTCGTTGCCGGTGGGATTGCTGGCGACCATGGGCGGCCTCTATCTGCTGGCGACAGCGTCAACCTATCCGGCGCTGCTGCTGGCTGCGGCGATGGTCGGGACGGGATCGTCGGTGTTTCATCCCGAGGGCTCGCGCGTCGTGCGCATGGCGGCGGGCGGGCGCCTCGGCACCGCGCAGTCGATCTTTCAGGTGGGCGGCAATTTTGGCCAGGCGTCGGGACCCCTGAGCGCCGCGTTCATCATTGCGCCGCTCGGGCAGAAAGGCATCTTGTGGTTTGCCGGCGTGGCGTTATTCACCGTGGCGTTGCTGGCTTATGTCAGCCGCTGGTACGCCGCCAACATTGCCTCGGCGACGCGTCGCGCCAGACGTGCGGCGGCGGCGAGCGTCGGCGTGCTCAGCAGCGCGCAGGTCCGCCTCGCCATCGGCGTGCTGCTGGTGCTGATGTTTTCCAAGAGCGTCTACACAGCCAGCCTCAACACGTTCTACGTGTTTTACCTGCAGGAGAAATTCGGGCTGAACATGCGCGATTCCCAGCTTTGCCTGTTCGCCTACATGGCGGCGGTTGCGGCGGGAGTTTATTTTGGCGGTCCCATCGGCGATCGGTTTGGACGCAAGGCGATCCTGTGGTTTTCCATTCTCGGGGCGTTGCCGTTCACCTTGCTGCTGCCCTACGCGGACCTTTGGCAATCCGTGGTGTTGTCGCTGGTCATCGGCTTCATCATGTCGTCGTCGTTGTCGCAGATCATCGTTTACGCGATGGAGCTTGCGCCGGCCCGCACAGGCATGCTGGCGGGTTTGTTTCTTGGCCTGGCTTTTGGTTTTTCCGGCATCGCGGCTGTGGGTCTGGGACGTATCGCCGACGCGACGAGTATCGCCACGGTCTACCAGATATGTTCGTTCATTCCGTTGATCGGCTTGCTGACGTATTTTCTGCCAGACGTGGGTGAGAAGCGAACGACGACCTAGGGCGTGTCGTCATTTAAGCCAAACGAGCGCGTAGACCAAGTGGAGACCGGCGAGGAAGTTCCTTGCGGTCTTCTCGTAACGCGTGGCGATACCCCGAAAATTATTGATTGTGTTGAAGAATCTTTCGATGAGGTTACGCTCGCGATAGAGCGCGAAGTCGCAATCGCGTTTGATCTTGCGATTGGATTTCGGCGGGATGACC
>JAYTTW010000156.1:0-1780 GCA_043744855.1 Hyphomicrobiales bacterium | reverse complement strand
ACCCGTCCTTGAAACCGGCAAAGCGTTGATCGTCGGCTTCAAGCCGGAAGTTTACGCAAAGCAATTCACTGGCGCTGCGGCAAAGTCATAAAGGGTTTTTCTTCCCAAATCTGTTGCGCGCATACGCCGCGACGGGCATTGTTCACCGCGCTGGAGTTCGCCATGCTGTTTTTCCAGATCGTCGCATTCTATTGCGCTATCGGCATAATTGTCGCGACCTTCTTTGCCTTGTTTGGCGCGCAGCAAGCCAATGCCGGACGCGTGCCAGTCTCCTTTGGCGCGCGGGCGCTGCTGATTCCCGGCGCGATGATTTTCTGGCCGCTGGTCCTGGCGCGCTGGCGCGCGGCGGTGCGTGGATGAGGCGAGCGCATCGCGCCTTCCATCGGCTGATCTGGCCTGTCCTTGCCATACTGGTCGCGGCGGGTTTTACGCTCGCGCTGTTGGGCCGCCCGCCGCCGGAGCCCGCCGAAGTATCGACAGGCGCGGAGGCCGGCAAATGAGCCACGGGTTCCGCGCGGTGCAATGGAACCGCGACAAGATTGTCTATGATGCAATATTGATCGCCTGCGTTGCTCTTTTCATTGGCGCCATCGTGTTGACGGGCGCCATTTTCGACCCGCCAAAATCAGCCTCCGATTGGGCCGGCCTGCGCCTGCGCGCGTTTGGCGTCTGCGCTTTCACCATGATGACTTGCATTCTGTCGATTGGCCCGCTGGCGCGCCTCAACGCGCGTTTCCTGCCTTTACTTTACAACCGGCGTCATTTTGGCGTTCTCGCCTTCGGTATTGCCAGCGCGCATGCCTTCTCGGTAGGCAACTGGTTTTACGCGCAGGACGCGATGCCGGATTTTTTCAACGAATTCATCACCGCTGGCAATTACACCAAATTCATCGGCTTCACGACGAAAGCCATCGGGCTTGCCGCGCTCTCGATCTTCTTTGTTATGGCCGCAACCAGCCACGATTACTGGCTGGGGTTTTTGTCGCCGCCGGTGTGGAAAGCCATCCACATGGCGATCTATGTCGCCTATGGCCTGCTTGTCATGCATGTCGCACTGGGTCTGATGCAGCACGAGCGCTCGATATTCCTGCCGATGTTGGTGGGCGGAGCGTTTGTGCTAGTCGCAAGCCTGCATATCGCGGCGGGGCGGCGCGAGAAAGCCGGGGATGCGGGCGACGAACTGACCGGCGATGGCTGGATTACTGTGGGTAGGCCTGACGAAATTCCCGACAAGCGCGCCCGCATGGTCACAGCGCCGGGGGGCGAGCGCATCGCGGTGTTTCGCGATGGAGCCATTTTGTCGGCGGTGACGAACCTGTGCGCCCATCAGAATGGCCCGCTTGGCGAGGGGGAGGTTATTGACGGCTGCATCGCCTGTCCCTGGCACGGCTTTCAGTACCGCATCGAGGATGGCTGCGCGCCGCCGCCCTTCACCGAGAAGCTGGCGACCTACCCGTTGCGGGTGCGGGCAGGATGGGTCGAGGTGTCGCCGCATGCCTTGCCGCCAGGCACGCCGGCGACGGTTTTTCTGCAGGCGGCGGACATGGCCTCGCTCCCTGCGGCCAAATAATACCAAAGGCTGCCCGCGCTGACTCGTATGGGATTTCATTTTGAATCGGGTTCTGATTCTTTGGCGCGACGAGGATTCGCGCCATGCCATCAGCTTTGACTTTACGGACAGATTTTGCGGTGCCGGAGCTTCGGCGTCTCGCCAAACGCTCGTGGGACAACAGCCAGAGCCGGCGTTTGTTGTCGCTGGCGGCGGTGCAGGACGGCATGA